>NZ_JBVVPV010000002.1:548741-608264 GCF_055811735.1 Mesorhizobium sp. WSM4850
GTGATGTTCTTCGGATGGCCTTGCGGGGGGGGGGGGGGGGGGGGGGGGGGGGGGGGGGGGGGGGGGGGGGGGGGGGCCGGGGGGGAGGCCAACGGCGCCGCCCCGGGGCCGCGGGGGCGGGGGGGGGGGGGGGGGGGGTGGGGGCGGGGGGGGGTGTGGGCGGTTGGCGGGGGGGTGGGGGGGGGTGGCTATGGGCGCCGCTAACGGAGAGGTAACCGTTCGCGGCGACCCTGACCATCCGGCGAATTTCGGCCGGCTCTGTTCCAAGGGCTCAGCGCTGGCCGAGACGATCGACCTAGACGGACGGCTGCTCTATCCGGAGATCCACGGTCGCCGCACGGACTGGGACGAAGCGCTCGACCTCGTCGCCTCGACCTTCTCGCGGACCATCGCCGAGCACGGTCGCGACGCGGTCGCCTTCTACGTCTCCGGTCAGTTGCTGACCGAGGATTATTATGTCGCCAACAAGCTGATGAAAGGCTTCTTCGGCTCGGCCAATATCGACACCAATTCGCGCCTGTGCATGGCCTCGTCGGTTGCCGGCCACCGCCGCGCCTTCGGCTCTGACACGGTGCCGGGCAGCTACGAGGATCTGGAACTCGCCGATCTGATCGTGCTGGTCGGCTCCAATCTCGCCTGGTGCCATCCGGTGCTCTACCAGCGCATTGCCGCTGCCCGGGAAAAACGGCCCGACATGAAGGTGGTACTGGTCGACCCGCGCCGCACGATGACATCAGACATTGCCGACATGCATCTGGCGATCGCGCCCGATGGCGACGTCGCGCTGTTCACAGGGCTGCTCGCCTATCTCGGCCAGCACAACGCGCTGGACCGCACCTATACCACGGCGCACACAACCGGCTTCGGGCAAGCCCTTTTTGCCGCTTCCGCGCTCGACCTTGCCGGCATCGCCGCTGCCACGGACCTCGGCGAGGACGAGCTTGTCCGCTTCTACAGCCTGTTCGCCGCGACGACGAATACCGTGACCGTCTACAGCCAGGGCGTTAACCAGTCGTCCTCGGGCACCGACAAGGTCAACGCCATCATCAACTGTCATCTCGCTACCGGCCGCATCGGCAAGCCCGGCGCCGGACCGTTTTCGGTGACCGGCCAGCCCAACGCCATGGGCGGTCGGGAGGTCGGCGGCCTGGCCAACATGCTGGCCGCCCATATGGAGATCGAAAACCCCGAGCACCGCGACCGCGTGCAGCGGTTCTGGAGTGCGCCGGCCGTCGCCGAAAAGCCCGGTCTGAAGGCGGTCGAGATGTTTCAGGCGGTAGCCGATGGGCGCATCAAGGCGCTGTGGATCATGGCTACCAACCCGGTCGACTCGATGCCGGACGCCGATGCCGTCGAGGCGGCAATCAAGGCCTGCCCGTTTGTCGTGGTGTCGGACGTGTTGGCCAAGACCGACACGGTCCGCCACGCCCACGTCCGGCTGCCCGCCGCCGCATGGGGCGAGAAGGACGGCTCGGTCACCAATTCGGAGCGCCGCATCTCGCGCCAGCGCGCCTTTTTGGCCACGCCCGGAGAGGCAAGGGCCGA
Organism: Mesorhizobium sp. WSM4850; assembly: GCF_055811735.1. NCBI lineage: Bacteria > Pseudomonadati > Pseudomonadota > Alphaproteobacteria > Hyphomicrobiales > Phyllobacteriaceae > Mesorhizobium > Mesorhizobium sp. WSM4850. Next base: position 550,287 of record NZ_JBVVPV010000002.1, read on the forward strand.
CTGGTGGATCGTCGCCGAAGTCGCCAAGCGGATGGGTTTTGACGAAGCGTTTTCGCATCCGTCGCCAGCCGATATCTTCGCCGAGCACGCCGCGCTGTCGGCGTTCGAGAATGACGGCGCCGGGAAAAAGCCAGCGGCTGTCGCAGCACCTGGCCGAGCCGTTCGCCGAAATCCACCCGGCGGACGCGCAGCACTTCGGCATTGGCGATGCCGACATCGTCCGCGTCTCAACCGAGCATGGCGAGGTGCTGCTTCGTGCGCTGGTGACGGCGCGGCAGCGGCCAGGCTCGGTCTTCGTGCCGATGCATTGGACGGACCAGTTTTCCGCGCGGGCTCGTGTCGATGCGCTGGTGGCGCCCATCACCGATCCGATTTCAGGACAGCCGGCCTCGAAGAATGTTGCCGCCCGGGTGGAACGCTTCGCTGCCGTCGCGTTCGGCTTCGCGGTGCTTGCCGAACGGCCAGCCTCGATCGACGCCGACTATTGGAGCCTCGCCCGCTGCGCCGCCGGCTGGCGTCTCGAGCTTGCGCTGGAAGCCGACCGGGACTGGCCGGGTTTCGCGGCCTCGCTTTTCGGGGCGGACGCGCCAGGCGAGACGCTCGCCTATCATGATGTCGCCGGCGGGCACTATCGCTTCGCCCGCTTTGCCGGCAGCCGGCTGACTGGCGCGCTCTATCTTGCGCCCAGGCCGGTCGCGGTGTCGCGCGGCTGGGCGGTCGAGCAGTTGAGCGCGGACCATGCCGATCGGCGCGGGCGACTGGCGATCGTGGCGGGGCGGCCGGGCGGCAACAGCGTCGATCGCGGCGCCATCGTCTGCTCCTGTTTCGGGGTCGGCGCCAATCAGATCGCCGAAGCGGTGCGCGGAGGCTGCGTAAGCGTCGAAGCGATCGGCGCCACTTTGCATGCCGGCACCAATTGCGGCTCCTGCCGCGCCGAGATCAGGACCATCATCGAGGCGCGGCGCCTTCACGCGGCGGAGTGAGGGCGTCCAAAGCGCGCCGCGACGCTTACCAGCAATTTACAAACCGTGGGCTACCAACGTCCTTATCCGATTCGTTCCGAGCAGGACCATTATGAGCAAAGCCCTCACTTCATTCGCATTGGTGGCCGTATTGACGGCTTTGCTGATGGCACTCAGCCTGGCGGTGGCCAGGCATGGCTATCCCTTTGGTGCGATTGGCGCAGAACGCCTGGACGACGTCGCCGATGCCGGGACGTTTATCCCGCTCGCGGGCGTGTACTTCTTCAGCGCGCTGCTGATGATGATCCTGCCGATCAGGGTCGCCGGCATCGTCCTGACACATGCCGCGGATGCGATCTTCTGGACAGTCATCGTGTTGTTCGCGGCCATCATTGGCGGCCTCGCCGCCAGATGGGCTTTCGATCGAAGCAATGTCCTGCCGGCACTGCTGAATTGGCGGTTCCTGTTTGTCGTGGCCGTCGTCGGCTGCCATCTCTTCATGAACGAACTGCGCCGCAATATCCTGCTGAGAAGCCTGTTCTTTGTCGTCTTCGCCGCAGCGATGCTCGCCTGCCTGTTCTGGTCGTTCACCATCTGAGAAACTCGCAGCCGCTGGGCCTGACGGCTCAGTTCTTGTCGACCGGCTTCGAGCGCATGCGCGAAACGGTCTCGCGTTCGGCCCGCTTCGAACGCATTGGCGGCAGGCCGCGGTCGATCAGGTCCATGTCTTCCAGCACCATGTCGCCCATGCGCTTGAAAGCGATGTCGAGCGCGCCGGCCCGGTGGGCGGAGCGCAGGAAGCCGGGCAGCGTGCGGACAGGATGATCCTGCGCCAGCGGCTCTTGCGGAAACACATCGCTGGCGGCGACGATGTGACCGCTGCGAACTGCATCCATCAGCGCCGGAAAATCGACCACGCCGGCGCGGCTGAGCAGGATGAAGGCGGCTCCTTTGCGCATCCTGGCAAAGGCTTCAGTGCCGAGAAAACCCTGGTTTTCGCTGGTCACCGAAGCGACGACGAAGACGAAATCGCTACTCGACAAAACCGTGTCGAGGGAAGCCGGCTCGACGCCGTTCTCGATCAGGATCGAGGGCGGCAGCCACGGATCGAAGACCTTGGTCCGCGTGCGAAAGCCCGACAGCAGCCGGTTGAGCGCACGGCCGAGATCGCCGAAGCCGATGATACCGACATCCGCGCCGGAGAGAAGCCGCGCCGCCCGGTTACCCTCGCCGCCCCACAGCTCCTTGCCCTGACGAAACGCAAGATCGGCGTCGACGATGTCGCGGGCGAGGTTGAGCGCCATGGCAAGACCGAGCTCGGCCACCGGCTCGGCAAACACCATGCCGGTGGTGACGACATGGATGCCGCGCGAAAACAGCGTTTCATACGGCATGTTGTTGATGAGGTTGCTCTCGACATTGAAGACACAACGCAGCACTGTCAACCTTTCCAGCGTCTCCGGCGCGATCGGCGGCTGGCCGACGATGTAGCGCGCCTCCGCGAGCACATCGTGTGGCAGGGCCGCGACGCCTTCTGGCGACGTTTCGACGATACGGTATCTGGCGCGGAATCTCGCCAGTGCCTCGGGCGTGAAAATCAGGTCGAGCGTGCGTGGCTCGGGCGCGCTGATCACCAGGGGCAACGCGCTGTCGGACATGGCAGCCTCCTCCTGGCGCGATCCGCGTCGCGCCGCACTAGAATCATGGTTTACCACCTCGACACCCAAGCAGGCTTGCCGGGCTTCGCCTGCCGGGTTTGTGTTTGTCGCAGGTTTTTATCGGAAAACCATCGAACACTTTTCCGAAATCTGCTTAGCACATGCCTGTCGAGGAGCAGAACTTTGCCGCTGGCGGCCTTGCGGTGTGGCGGCTGGTGGTCCAGATAGACGGCAATCGAAGGACAAGGAAGACAGCGACATGATCCCGTTTCGAAAGAACCTCATCGATGGCGAGTGGGTGGGCGATGCCGGCTCCCGCAACATCAACCCTTCCAATCTCGACGACGTGGTCGGCGAATATGCGTCGGGCGACGCCGAGCAGGCGCGGCAGGCCATCGCGGCGGCGAAAGCGGCATTTCCTGCGTGGTCCCGATCGGGCTTGCTTGCACGCCATGCGGTGCTGAGGAAGGCGTCGGACGAGATCACCGCGCGGAAAGATGAAATCGGCCGGGCGTTGGCGCGCGAGGAGGGCAAGACGCTGGTCGAGGGAATTGGCGAAACCGTGCGGGCCGCCCAGATATTCGATTTCTTTGCTGGTGAGACGCTGCGCCTGTCGGGCGAGCTGGTTCCAAGCGTGCGGCCCGGCGTCGGTGTCGAGATCACACGCGAAGCGGTCGGCGTCGTCGGCATCATCACACCGTGGAATTTCCCGATCGCCATCCCGGCGTGGAAGATCGCTCCTGCCCTGGCCTACGGCAACACCATCGTCTTCAAGCCGGCCGAGCTGGTTCCGGAGAGCGCCTGGACCATTGTCGACATATTGCACCGCGCCGGCCTGCCTAAGGGTGTGCTCAATCTCGTCATGGGCAAGGGTTCGGTAGTCGGCCAGGCCATGCTCGACAGCCCTGACCTCAATGCCATCACCTTCACCGGCTCGGTCGGCACCGGCAAGCGCGTGGCTGCCGCCAGCGTCGAGCACATGCGCAAGTACCAGCTCGAAATGGGCGGCAAGAACCCGCTCGTCGTGCTCGACGATGCAGACCTTGCCGTCGCCGTCGACTGCGCGATCAATGGCGCATATTTCTCGACCGGCCAGCGCTGCACGGCGTCGTCCCGCCTGGTCGTGACGAACGGCATCCATGACCGCTTCGTCGATGCGATGAAGGATCGCCTCGCCAAGCTGGTCGTCGGCGACGCCCTCGATGCGAAAACCCAGATCGGACCCGTCGTCGACCAGAGCCAGTTGAAACAGGACGAAGACTATATCGCCATCGGCCGCCAGGAAGGCGCCGATCTCGCCTTCGGCGGCGAGCGGCTCGATCGCGAAACCCGCGGCTTCTACCTGCAACCGGCGCTGTTCACGCAAGCCACCAACGCCATGCGCATTTCACGCGAGGAGATTTTTGGGCCGGTCGCCAACGTCATCCGCGTCAAGGACTATGACGAGGCCTTGGCGATGGCCAACGACACGCCGTTCGGGCTGACGTCGGGCATCTGCACCTCGAGCCTCAAGCACGCCACGCATTTCAAGCGCAACTCGGAGGCCGGCATGGTGATGGTCAATCTGCCGACGGCGGGCGTTGACTTCCACGTGCCTTTCGGCGGACGCAAGGGATCGAGCTACGGCCCGCGCGAGCAAGGCCGCTACGCAGCGGAATTCTACACTACGGTAAAGACCGCCTACACGTTCGCCGGCTAAGTAAATCAAGCCAGACGAAATCGAACGGCCTTCCCGGCGGGCGCGAGTTGCCGGGAAGGCGAACTTTTTCGCGGCCGAAACGACAGCGACCACTGGGCGCTAATGCATGTCGCGCACATGCATGAAACAGCAACCTAAAGCGCGTCGCAGGAGGCCGGTCAAACGCGGCGCGTTTTAGCCGTCATTCAGCAGGGTCCTTGCGAGAAGGGCTCGCCGGCTGCGACAGCCAGCCGCCGGAGAACCCGGCCTTGCACAGGCCGCGACGGATATGCGGGCTCGACCGCATCAGCTCCCAGATCAGCCGCGAGCGGTGGTTTTCAATCATCAGCACGGCGATGCCTTGGTCCAGTCCATAGTGCGCATCCGATATCCAGCCGCTCGGCCCGAACTTCCGCCGGTTCGCCAGCGTCGGGTTGAAGCCGCTCGGCATCCTGAAACCGTCGACCACCTCAGGGTGGCGTTCTCTGAGGTGGCGCAGCGCAGGCAGGCAGATTTCCGGTGCGAAGGGCAGCGATGCGAGATACGACCACGGCGCAATCGTTCCGTCATCGGGGCCGAACGGTGCGCCACGCGCCGCATAGCCGGAAAATTTGCGCGGCCGCCGCTCGATCCGCGCGCGGAATTTGCCGGGTCCGTCACCCGCCGAAAGTCCCCAAAGTGCTTCGCCGTAGCCGTCATAGCCAGAGGGGTTGTGCCGCGCATAGGCCCGGTGAAGGTAGGTCGCGCGGCGGCTGTTTTCGAAATAGTCCGAGTTCTTGTCCCGCATGAACGCATCCCGGATGCCATCGAAGTCGATCCAGGCATGCGAGAATTGGTGCATGAACAGCGGGCCGCCATAGAGCACGTCGTAGCCGTAGATGTTTTCCCACTGATATGTCGCCGTCCAGCCGGCATAGCTGTCGTCCGAGGCGGGTTTGTCGGGGGCGGCCATTGCCAGGACGTAAAGGATCGTCGCTTCGTTGTAGCCTTCCCAGCCATAACGCAGAAAACCGCTCTTCGGCTTCCAGCCCTGTCGCAAGATCGGTCTGCTGCCTTGAATCCATCGCCAGTCGACGCGTCGGTAGAGCATTTCCGCCAGCTCGCGGATTTCGGTTTCGTCGTCAGTGTCGCCTGTGAAATAGGCGCCAGCCGTGAGCACGCCGGCCATCAGCAGCGCCGTGTCAACCACTGACAACTCGCATCGCCAGGCGCGCAGGCCGGTCCGCATGTCGAGGAAATGGTAGTAAAAGCCTTTGTGGCCGGTGACGTCGTCGCCATCGCCTTGCCGGCTGTTCCAGAAGAAACGCAGTGCGGCAAGCGTCAGGTTCACGGCTGCGTCTCGTGCTATCCAGCCGCGCTCGACCCCGACCGGATAGCAGGACAGGGCGAAGCCGACGACCGCGATGCTTGCCGGCCAATTTGGCCGCGACGTGTCGGCAACCAGTCCGTTTTCCGCATTCACGGTTTCCAGAAAATAGCCGAAGGCGGCGCGCTGGAAGCGGTCGAGCAGTTCTTCGTCGGACTGTGGAGGTTCGATCCTAAGCAAACGACGGGAACTCCAGTCTGGCGTCCGTGGTTGCAAATCGTTCCAGTTGCTTCAATAGGTCGCCCGGCCGCCGGAAACGTCGAAAACGGCAGCCGTCGTAAAGGAACATTCCTCGGAAGCGATCCACGAGATCAGCGCCGCCACCTCCTCGACCTCGCCAAACCGCGCCATTGGTATTTTCGACAGCATGAAATCGATGTGCTGCTGGCTCATCTGCTGGAAGATCGCGGTGCGCACCGCTGCCGGCGTGACGCAGTTCACCGTCACCTTGGTCTTCGCCAGTTCCTTGCCCAGCGACTTGGTCAGGCCGATCACCGCCGCCTTGGAGGTGCTGTAGGCAGAGGCATTCGGGTTTCCCTCCTTGCCGGCGATCGAAGCGATGTTGACGATCCTGCCGTAATTGCGCTCGAGCATGTGCGGAACCAGCGCCTTGTTGCAGTAGAAGACGCCGTTGATGTTGATGTCGATGACCCGATGCCAATCCTCCACCGAATAGTCCCAGGTCGTCATGTTCGGTCCGGTGATGGCCGCGCTGGTGACCAGGATATCGACCGCGCCAAGGGCTTCGATCGTCTGCCGGGCGGCCTGTGCGACCGCTACAGGATCGGCGACGTCGACGGTCACGCCGTGCAAGTCGGCGATGACAGCCTTGGCCTGCTCGATCTGGGTGGAGTTGCGATCCCAGACGCAAACGCGCCCGCCCTCTTCAACGATTCGTTGCGCGACGGCCAGGCCGATGCCTGAGGCGCCACCGGTGACCACGGCCGATCGTCCGGCAAACCGTCCCGCAAAACGCATTGGCATATGGTCTCCCTCATTTGCCCGCCCCGACGGGCGCTGGCGACACCGCCGGCGGCGAATGTGAAGTCAACAGCGGAGAAGTTCAAGCCGGGGACTGGAGCCTCGAACAGGTTCATGGCGGGCCAGAAGCAGGCGGTTGAGAGCCGCTCTTGGCTATACGACCTGTCCATTCGATGCTGCCGTCGCTGCAAGGCGACTTCCACGCGCACAGTTCAAACGTTCTTGATCGACTTCCAATGGCTCAGCCGCTCCGCGATCAACTCCACCCGTCGCTGGTTGTCGCGCCCGTCCAGGATGCTCAAGTCCTCCGGTTCGGCGCGCAAGTAGACGCCTGAGGTGCGCGCGTTCAGTTTTGGCTGTGTGTCGGCGCGTGTGGTAAAGTACCCGGACGCGCGATCGGCGGACTCCAGCCGGATCTCTCCCGTCCCGTACAACTGCGACGCGTCCGCATCCAAGGGCCGTTCTCCATTCCAAAAGTAGAAGATGCCGGCAGGCTCCTTTCTCTCCTTTACCGCCTCGCTCCAGTATCTGGCTGACAGGCTGCCATTCTCTTGCCATGAGCGGCCGGCCAACTCCAGCGCACCATCGCGGTCTCGCGAGATACGCAGGAGGCTCACGGCGGAAGGTTCCTTTACGGTCCGCTCCGACAGGGAAAACTGCCACCAAAGGCCCTCTATTCGGGCGACGCGGCCTTCATTTTCAATAGCTTTTCGCAGCTTTTGGTTGACCGCTCTCATCTCCGCGGCGGTCGCCGCTTCGCCATACCTCACGGATGTCAGGCCCAGGAGATCGCTTGGAAGCTTGGAACCGTTGGCATGAAGGATAAACGTTCGGCGCATTCCAAGGACTCCGCCAAAAAGGCCGGCTTCGAAGACGACATTGTCTCGCGGAGAAGCTTGAGCGGATACAGAAGCAGATGATGCTGGCAGGCTTACACTCGTCCAGTCGTCCTGGGCGAAGACGAAAGCGGCGAAGTCGACCTCACGCGTAAGCTCGAGGAGGCGCCCCAGGGTGGTTGTCCCCGGATTGAAGGACGTCGTCCAGGGTTCCACATGCGCGATCTCTTCAAGACCGCGTGTCAGCGCCTGCAGCAGTTTTTTCTGCTTCCCCGAGGAGCCCAGGAAGATTCGAGGTTTGTCCATCCGTTTGCTCCAACCCAGCAGACCGGGGACGACCAGGGCCTGCCAGTTGTTGGTGTGGCCATCGTCTGGTTGCCCCCGAGATAGCGTACGCGGAGGGCCTCATTCATTGCAACGGATGCAACGAATGCCGACTGCCATTTTTCGGTCCGGTGCTGAAAAGAACTGCAAAAACAGTTCCGCGCGGTGGTGATGCCGAGCCTCGCGTTAAATGCGGCGGCGATGGTTTTTGACGGCGCCGAAGGCGATGCTCAGCCCTGCGCCGGAATGTTCGGCTTCTTGCCGCACGCACCGCCTGTCGTGGCCTTTTGCCGCCGTCCCGGGGCGCCTTAGGACTGTTTTTGCCTGATTTGGGTGACACGCTGCGGGGGATGGGTTATATTGCAGTGCACAATAGAAGCGTTCGCGCATGGCGCGGCGGCGAATCGGCATTGAACTGCATGGACGGGAATTCGCTACCGAGATGAAGATTCCAAAATCTCTGTTGGTCGACCCGGAGAAGAGCACGGTCTACGGCGCATTTGCTGTTGCCATCTCCATTTGGGCGTTCTCCTACTCCTCGGTTTTCGGCCCGATCCTGATCCTGGCCTATTATGCGGTCTGGCTTCCCCTGGTTCTGGTAGACTACCGGCGGCTGTTGCGGCATGCCTCCAGCGCGTGGCTGCCGTTGGCGTTTGCATTCTATGTCTGCCTCTCGGTGTTCTGGTCGGATGCCCCCGGCATCACGTTGAGGACGTCAATCCAGTATTGCTCCCATATCGCCTGCGCCTACATCGCTGCGCGCACCGTCAGCGTCCGGACGTTGACGATAGGCTCACTGATCGGGATTTTTGTCGTCCTGCTCTATTCGCTCAAGGTCGGGGGATATTCCTATGATATGCTCGACGGGACGTACAATTTCGTCGGCGCATTCAGCTCCAAGAACCAGCTCGGCTTTGTCGCCTCCCTTGGCATCTATTTTTGCATTGTCTTCCTGGTCTTTCTCAGGCGCGGCCGGATAAGCTTTATCCTGACGGCGCCCATCTTCGTCCTATCGGCCTATCTTCTGATCATGGCGCATTCCGCCACCTCGACGGCTTCGATACCGGCAGTTCTCGCTCTGGTGGCTCTGCTTGCCATGGCCAAGAAGCTTCCACTCCGCTACCGACGGGTGATTTTCGTGGTCGGCGCATGCGGGCTGGTCGTGGTCACCGCGGTTGCCTTTGCAGGACTTCTGGATTTCGTCCTTGGCGCCTTCGGAAAGGATTCCACCCTCACCGGACGGACCTATCTCTGGGAGCAGGGCTGGGAAGCGGCGCAGCAGGCGCCAGTCCTCGGCGTCGGCTACGCGGCCTATTGGGTGCAGGGGTTCGCCGAGGCCGAGCGGCTTTGGAACGAATTCTACATCACCACCCGAAGCGGCTTCCACTTCCACAACACCTATATCGAAGCCCTCGTCGAGCTAGGTTATGTCGGGGCGACGATGATTTCGCTGATCATCGTGCGCACGCTATGGGGCCATATATCGGCCCTGATATTCAGGACATGGCAAGCCGAGTCGGTGATTCTTGGCGGCGTGATGGTGCTTCTGCTCATCCGGTCCTTCGTTGAGATCGACACCTTCAACCCCTACATCATGGGCTCCTTCCTCCTGTATTACAGCTACTTCAGGCTGGTCAGGGTGCATGTCGCCCGTCCCAGATGGACCGCGGCCGACCTCGCGGAACCAGAAACCGCGGGGCGCTAAGCAAAGGGCTAAAATATTACCTTGATTTTTGGTGCCGCGCACAAAAACGCCGCCTGACAGCACCAAGGCCAAGCATCATTTCATCTCACAGGCAGCAGGCGAGCCTCGCCCGAGTTGGGTTTGCTGCCTATTGATCAGGCCCTGAGGGTCAGGAGCGCATACCATGCGAACCGCTTCACAAAGGGAAGCGTCAAAAGTACTGAATCGACAGCTTTGCCAACTTTGTAGACGGTCTCCGAGATGGTTCGCGGCATCAGCGCGCTTCCTACGGAGCACAGGCCGAAATAGTCCACCTGGACATTGCTGAAATAGCGGCGGGCCAAAGCGAAGTCCGAAATTAGCAAGGGATGTTCATCAGCGGTGCGGATGAGGGGTGTCCGATTTCTGTAGGCATTCAGGAGCGGATTGTGTCCCATCGGCTCGTAGAAGGACGCCACGCCGTTCGGCTTCAGGACACGGACCACATCGGAAAAACACCGGTCCAGGTCCAGGTGATGGATGATCCCGCGTCCATACACCAGGTCGAACTTGTTGTCCTCGAACGACATGGCTTCCGCATTCATCGCCAGGAATGTAGCGTTCGTGCTTCCAAGCGTGCTCGCCCGTTCGTTCGCCTTGTTTACTGCTACATCCGAAATATCGATCCCCGTCAGAGATCGGCAAAGATCGGGCAGGTGCAGGGAATGCAGAGACCACCCCCCATCGGAGCAACCGTACTCGAGCACGTCTGCGTTTTTCGAAAGCCGTTTTATCTGCTCGTCTTGACGTTCAGCGCCGTGACGAATTGTTCGATACCACTTGTCCAGGCTTCCTCTTGGATCCTCCTCCTGACTGAATCTGAGATTGTGAAATTCTCTTTCTCGACTGACGATTTCGTCCCTTTCACTGTGCATGACGAAGTCCTCCTCGGATTTAAGTTGCAACTAAAGCACAACATCTCCTTGCGCTGCAATTACTCACGTCCCGAGTTGGCGGTAGGCCAGCTTGTCGGGGCGGCGAGCACAGTGTCGACGAGTTCAAGGTCGAACTCGTCCGGGTCGAACTCCTTGCAGATCGAATCTGTACGGCGCGGTCGGATCGGCCGATCGCTCCAATGCCTACTGGCTTGCCATTGGCACCAGCTTCACCTTGATCACGTCCCCAGGCAGCACGGGCGTATCTTCGCTGGCAGCGATTTCGCTGGTCTTGCCGTCGACAACCCGAACCAGGCCAAACGACATCGTTGGCTCTTCGCCGTCGCGATAGCGTTGTAGCGCCGGGCTCCCCGACATGGCTTCGGCCATCAGGCCGGTGTGCATGTTCATCTTGAGCATTGTTTCGCTGAGATCGGCTTCTGCCTGTTGCCGGCCGGTGGCGAGATCCGCATTCTGGGTGTTCTCCAGGTCGATGGCGTCCTGGTCGGCCTTGCTGATCGACTGCCTGGCGGTGAGGATAGCCGTTTCGTAATCCAAGATTTTTCCTTCCAGGTCGGCGATCGTTTGCTGCGAAGTCAGAACCCGAGTGTTGACGACAAGGCCCTTTTGCGCAAGCGAACCGATGCCGCTGAGCTGTTCCTTTGCCAGGTCGACCTGCCGCTGCTGGTTGACGATCTTTTTCTGCAGCGAATCGATCTCGCTCTGCAATAGCTTCTTCAAATCGTCGAGCGCCTGAAGGCGCAGTTTGAGATTCTTTTGATCGGCCGTCAGGATCGCCATCTCGTCGGCAACGATGCTTGCCAGCTTCGGATCCTCGGCCACCTCCTTCGGCACGTCGAATGTCGGCTTGTCGGCAATCTGCGCTTCGATGCGCGCGCGCCGAACGATCAGTCGGACCCGTTGGTCCTGGAGAACGTCAAACTCGCCCTTGGCGTTGATTATGTCGCGGGCGTACCGCTGTCCTTCGGGGGCCCGCCGGACGCCGCCGGCGATGCTCATCGCCCTCAGGACGGTCAGGCCGGGCACGTAGGGATACTGGCCCGGCGTCTGGACCTCCCCGGAAATGTAGAACGGCCTGTACTGCGCCATTTCGACGGAGGCTTCCGGCCGGTCGGCCAGAGCGAGCTTGCGCTGGAGCGCCTGGCTGATCGCTGCCGCGATCTCGGATGTGGTCTTGCCGGATGCCGGCATTTCGCCGGCGAACGGCACGGACAATGTTCCAGACGGGCCGACCGTGTATTCTCCGTTGACGGCCGTCCAGTCGCGGAACGTGCCTTCAACGGTCTGCCATTCGGCCACGCGGATGGTCAGCTTGTCCTGGGATCCAAGCCGGTACTCGTCGGCCGCGGCGAGTTGGGGAACGGCGAGCGCCAGCGCGAGGCAAGTGGTCTTAAGCCGCATCCGTCGCATGCGATTGCTAACCGTGCCGGCCCAGGAGATGTCGAAGATGTTTGTTTTCAACTGTACGTTTTCCGATTCGCTCTAGCCCGGCCCGATGAAGCTTGCTGCAGAATGCTTGGCGTCTGGACAGTCACTCCTCCGCACACAACCGGCTCCCGGCCCGTCAATAGCAGCCCCGCGACATCCAGACGGCAGGCACGGTCTTGATGATAATGCGAATGTCCTCGAACAGCGACCAGTTCTCGACATAGTGGCGATCGAATGCGACGCGGCTGTCATAGGAAACGTCATTGCGGCCGCTGACCTGCCAGAGCCCGGTCAGGCCAGGGCGCGATTTCAGGTAATAGACGGCCGAACTGCCATAGATTTCGAGCTCGTCGCGCACCACCGGGCGAGGACCGACAAGGCTCATGTCACCCTGAAGGATATTGATGATCTGCGGCAGTTCATCGAGGCTGAGCTTCCTCAGCACGGCCCCGACACGCGTGACGCGTGGATCGTTCTTGAGCTTGCGGGTGGCTATCCATTCGGCCTTGGCCTCCGGGTTGGCGGCAAGGTATGCCGCCAGCACCTGTTCGCCTTTCTGTACCATAGTCCGAAACTTGAGGCACGGGAAAATCCGTCCTCCCCGCCCGATCCGGCTGTGACCGTAGAAAATCGGGCCGCCGTCGGAAAACTTGACAAGCAGCGCGACCATCACAAACAGCGGACTGAGAGCAACCAGGCCAATCAGTGAACCGGCGATATCGAAGCTGCGTTTAAGCAGGCCGCCGATTGGTGGAAAGTCGATACCGGCCTGCGGAAAATTCGCGTCGGCCGGCTTGGCTACGTCCCTCATGCGTAAACTCCATACGTTGAACGGATGGTTTGCCGCACGATATCAAAAAAATGCTGCATCGCAACACACAATTCGTTGAGCGCCTGAAATAATCGCGTCATGCATTGGTTAAATAATAAACCGATCCTGCGCAAATTTTGGCCTTTTATGGCGCGTTCATGACAAATTATGGGCAACCTTAAAAAATTTAGTGCCTTTTTGAGGCTGATTTTGGGCGCATCGCTCTTTGTGCCGCGTGCTTGAGAAATATCGCGCTGTAGCTTTGTAAAATATAGCGCGCTGTTATAATAAAATACTGGTTAATATTGTTGTTCTTACTGAAGTGAGTCCAGACCGGGTGATTGGTCGTGATACCGGGGTGTGCGTCGCAACATGGCAGAGTCGATCCCCCGAACTTATGCAAAATAATCTGCGGCTGGCCTTGCCCGCTATTGCACACCTTAATAGAGTTGCAAATTGTTTCTGTCAGAGTATGGACAGCGTGGGAAGGCTGGAAGCAACCGGCCAAAAAAAAGCGGGTGGCCTCAACCAGCTCGCATGGCGAAGGGAGGCTCGGGATGGTCAATCATCGATTTTTGCCCGAGCAGGTTGACGGGCTGTCGGGTATGTCGCTACCAAAATTCATTATCGGCATGATTTTCGCGCTGGCGATCGTGGTCGCCTGGTCTTATCTCGACGGCGCTTCGCTAGGCGCAACGCTACTTCGCGCTATAGCCTGCGCCATTGTCATTCAATTGGGCTACTTTCTGCTCGTTTTCGCCATGGTTGCCAGAAATACCCCGACGTCGGCTGACAAGATTCGCGACGTCGAACGAAGGCTGAGTTCGACCGAAGCGGCCGATGGCGAGAAGTTCAGTGCCAGGAGAAGCCTCCACTGACCTGACGGCAGGTAGCGTCGGGGTCCCTGGCGCACTGCTCGCCCGACAGCATCCTGGGCAACCGACTTGTGATTTCCCCTTCAGCCTCGGATCCTCTGACTCGGCCACCACTGCCTAAACCCTGTCGATCGACCTGGTGATCAGCGATTCGAGTGCGCTGACCCCATCCAGAATGCGCAGGGACGGTGTGCGAAGCGGCCCGCCTATCCGCTGGCATTTCACCGCCCGTCGATTTGCGCCATGACGACCCCGAAAGGAAAGACTGGACGGAGCGTGTGATTTTCACGATGCTTCGCACTCGCAGCATAAGCGCCGGCTGATGTTTCGTACAGCCGCGCAGTCAGTGAGAACGAGAGCTGCATTGGGGGAGAAAATTCGGAGCTACCTGTGCAGTCGAGAGGCGAATTGATGACAGAACCGGAAGTCTGCGTGATCATTGCTGCTCGCAACGCGGCGCGGACAATTGCGGTTGCCATCGCATCGGCCTTGCGCGAGCCGGAGGTGGCCGAAGTCGTCGTCGTCGATGACGCCTCCACTGACGATACCGCGAAAGTCGTTCGGGCGGCCGACGATGGCAGCGGCAGGCTTTCCGTCATCCGGCTCGACGTCAACGGCGGTCCTTCCTTGGCCCGCAACGCCGCGATCGCCAGCTCCAAATCGCCGTTCATCAGCATTCTGGACGCCGACGATTTTTTTCTCGAGGGCAGATTTCGCGAGTTGTTCGCCAGCGCCGATTGGGATTTCGCTGCCGACAACATCATGATGATCAGGGACGATGCGGCGACCGACGTTTCGAAAATCACCGCTCCGCGGTTTGCGGCCGATCCGGAATTTCTCGATTTCGAGCGCTTCATCGAAGGCAACATCTCCAGTCGTCGTGTGCAGAGAGGTGAGTTGGGTTTCCTCAAGCCGGTGATCAGCCGCGCTTTTCTGGACCGGCATGGGCTGCGCTATGACGAAAACCTGCGGCTGGGCGAAGACTATGAACTCTACGCGCGCGCAGTTGCTTGCGGGGCGCGCTTCAAGGTCATCAGGTCCTGCGGCTACGGAGCGATCGTTCGCGCGGATTCGCTGAGCGGCCAGCACAGGACGCAGGATCTCAAGCGTCTGGCCGACGCGGATCTGGCGCTGCTGGCGATCGACAGTTTGCCGGAAGGCTCCAAGGCCGTGCTCAGAAAGCACGAACGGCAGGTGCGCGACAAATATCGGTTGCGAAACTTCCTCGACGTGAAGAACGAGAGAGGGCTGACAGCGGCTGCGGCCTACGCCCTGGCCAGCCAATCCAATCTCATCCCCATCGTTCGCGGCGTGGCCGCCGACAAGCTGGATGCGCTGTTTCGCCGCGCCGGCTTTGGCTCGAAACAGCCTGTGCCGTCGCGGCGCTTTCTCATGGCCGCAACCAGCCCGGTCGGCGAGGCTTGAGCTGGTCCGCCGGCGCGCCACACCGATCATGTCAACAGGTCCTTACCCTGCCTTAAAACGATGCGAATTTCCGATTCGCCGCACTAGGTGGTTGCCTACTCGCTTTGGGAATGGCATGTATGTTGCGGTGCAGCAATTTTGATTGGCTGTTTGAATCGGCCGAAAATGTCCGCCTGTGAGAGGAGCTGGACGATGCGACAAGAACTTTTTTTGGCCCGGCCGGGCACAAGGGACAGCTTAGGCCAGCTATGACAGGAAACTGAGCGCATGGCCTCCATATTTGGCTTCAGATCAAGGGATCCGGCTCGAGACAGGCAGACCGATATCTCGCGCCTTGACCGCCTGGCAAAGCTGCTTGACCAGATCGCAGCCGAGATCGAGGCGGAGAAAAACGGGCTTGAGAATCGCTACCGGACAAAGGCCACCAACGCCGCCTTCCTGGTCGAGGCGATCGAAAATGGCGCGGCCTCCTCCAGTAGATCCTCCGAGGTCAGCGAACTGACGAAGTCGATCCTGAATTACGAGCGGCGCATCGCGGCGCTCGCCCGCCAGAACGAATTGATGAAGGGTCTCCGGCATTCGCTGGATGCTATCTTCGACGAAAGCGCCCAACCTGGCTCGGCCAACAAGGCCGATTTCGCCAACCCGGCCGCCGACGCGGGGTGAAATTTCAAAGAGCCTGGGTGGCGCCACTGGGCAAGAAGCAGGCAACCGGGGAAGCTACCGGCAGAAGGTCAAGATCAGCTCGTTTCGTCATGGTTTTGAACATCGATTTGGGTTGGGGGGGCGCACAGCACAAGGTGAGTTTGGTATGAACGCGGATTCGAAAAGCACGTCCACCCGAGCAACCGGCGACCGGCCGTTCACGCACATGATGAGGCAAGGGAAACTGAGGCAGCTATGTTCGGGCGGAGCGTTTCTGCTGGTCGCACTCGGCAGCCTGGTTGCGGGCCCGACCCCTTCCCGTTCGCAGGACATCCCGACTGCGCCATCGTTCGTCGATGATTTCACCAGCTTCGACCGGGCGCGTTGGTACATTGCCGACGGCTGGGCGAACGGCAAGTATCAGAACTGCATCTGGTCCAAAAAGCAGGTCAAGCTTTCCAATGGCATGCTGACGCTCGGTTTCGAAAAGCAGAAAATGAAGGATCGCGACTTTGCCTGCGGCGAGGTCCAATCCAAGCAGCGCTTCGGCTATGGCACCTATGAGGCGCGGATGAAAACCGATTCGGGCTCTGGCATCAACGCCTCCTTCTTCACCTACATCGGCCCCACCGATAAGCAGCCGTGGGATGAAATCGACTTCGAGGTGCTGACCAAGGACACCTCCAAAGTGCAGGTCAACGCCTACATCGCCGGCAAGGGCAATAACGAGAAAGTGGTGGATGTAGCTGGCGGCACCGACAAGGCTTTTAACGATTACGCCTTCGTCTGGGAGAAGGACCGGCTGCGCTGGTACGTCAATGGCGAGCTGGTGAACACGATCACCGATCCGGCAAAGCTGCCCAGCCATGCGCAAAAGATATTTTTTAGCCTCTGGGGCAGCGACACGATGAAGGAATGGCTGGGGCCGTTTTCGGATCCGGGTCGCAAGCTTACCTTGCAAGTGGATCGCATCGCATTCACGGCGCTCGGCCAGCCATGCCAGTTTCCGGAATCGCTGGCATGCAGCATTAAATAAAGACCAATCTGAACCGGCCGGGCCGAAAGCGCTCCGAAGTCTTGAACAGGAATGAAATCAAATGAATTTGACGGTCTTTGGAATCGGCTATGTCGGTCTGGTGCAAGCGGCGGTGCTTGCCGAAGTCGGCCATCAGGTATTATGCGTCGACATCGACGTGAAAAAGGTGGAGCGGCTCAATCAGGGCCTCATTCCGATTTTCGAGCCCGGGCTCGAAAACCTCGTCAAGGAGAACCATGCGGCCGGCCGCATCAAGTTCACCACCGACGCCGCGGCCGCCGTCAAGCATGGCCAGATCCAGATGATCGCTGTAGGCACGCCTCCGGGCGAGGATGGTTCGGCCGACCTCAAATATGTGCTGGCCGTTGCCGAGGCGATCGGCCGGGAGATGGATGCGCCCAAGATCGTCGTCGGCAAGTCGACCGTGCCGGTCGGCACCTGCGAAAAGATTAAGGCCAGGATCGCCGTGACGCTGAAGGCGCGGGGCCGCGAGGATCTTACTTTCGACGTCGCCTCCAATCCGGAATTCCTCAAGGAAGGCTCCGCGGTGGCCGACTGCATGAAGCCCGACCGCATTATCGTTGGCACCGGCAGCGAGGACACCGAGGCGGTGATGCGTGAGCTTTACGCTCCATTCAACCGCAACCACGAGAAGATGATCGTGATGGATGTGCGCAGCGCCGAGTTCACCAAATACGCGGCCAATTGCATGCTGGCGACCAAGATCAGCTTCATGAACGAAATGGCCAATCTGGCCGAGGAACTCGGCGCCGACATCGAGGAGGTCCGCAAGGGCATCGGCAGCGATCCGCGCATTGGCTACCACTTCATCTATCCGGGCCTCGGTTATGGCGGCTCGTGCTTCCCCAAGGACGTGCGCGCCCTGATCAAGACCGCCGAAGGCGTCAAATTCGATGCCAAGCTGCTGCGCGCCGTCGAGGAACGCAACAACGAACAGAAATCGGTCCTGTTCGATAAGGTGAACCGCTATTTCAACGGCAATCTGAAGGGCAAGACTTTTGCGCTGTGGGGCCTGGCGTTCAAGCCCAATACCGACGACATGCGTGAGGCGCCGGCTCGGGTCTTGATGGAAGCGCTCTGGAAGGCCGGCGCCAAAGTGCAGGCTTACGATCCCGAGGCGATGCAGGAATGCCAGGCCGTCTACGGACTGCGCGAGGATCTGCTCTTGTGCGGGACCAAGGAGGCAGCGCTGCGTGGCGCCGATGCGCTCATGATCGCCACCGAGTGGAAGAATTTTAAGGCACCGTCGTTCGACGCGATCAAGGATGCGCTGTCCACGCCGATCATCTTCGACGGTCGAAACCTCTACGACCCCAAGGTCATCGCTCGCTACGGCATCGAATATCACTCGATCGGCAGGATGGCGGCGTGAGATCAGGCGGGACAGGCCGGTGGCCAGGACATCAAGGACGATCGCGAAGGCTTCGATGAACGCGCTCGTGTCAACAAGGGGTCTTCTCTGATGGTGCTGGGCATCAGGCCGGAACAGATCGCCAACGAGCATTTCGATCTTGTCGCAGTCGGTTCCGGTTTCGGTTCGGCCTTCTTCCTGCATGCGTTCGCCAAGCAGCGAAAGGCACGCATTCTGGTTCTGGAATGGGGCGGGCACAACACGCATGAATGGCAGCTCGAGCAGAACGTCAACACCGACATCGAGGACAAGACCACCTACAAGACCAACTCTGACAAGCCGTGGAATTACACCATCGGATTGGGTGGCGGAACGAATTGCTGGTTCGCCCAGACGCCGCGCTTTCACCCGAACGACTTCAGGCTAAAAAGCCTCTACGGCGTCGGTAACGACTGGCCGATCAGCTATGACGAGCTCGAGCCGTTTTACTGCGATGCAGAGGACGTCATGTCGATTTCAGGCGACCGCGACATGGCGGCGATGATGCCGCGTTCCAGGCCATTTCCCCAGCCACCGCATCACATGTCGACGCCGGACCGGATGATGAAAGCGGCGCAGCCGGACCAGCATTTTGTCATGCCGACAGCCCGCGCGCGCGTGCCGACCGCGCAACGGTCTTCTTGCTGCGCCAACTTGCGGTGCGGATTATGCCCGGTCGATGCCAAATTCACCGCCAACAATGGCCTGATGCACGTCTTCGAGCATCCCGACGTTTCCGTCTGCCTTGGCGCTGAAGTGCGCCGGCTCGACCATATCGGCGGTTCGGTCCGTTCGGTCGCATTCGTGCATGAGGGCAAGGAATATTCGGTCAGCGGCGATCTTTTCATACTGGGCGCCAATGCCATCCAGAGCCCGGCGATCATGTTGCGGTCCGGCCTGTCGGGCGAATTCGTCGGGCGCGGCCTGCACGAATCCTACGGATGGAATTTCGAAGCCTATCTCGACGGTGTCGATAATTTCGACGGAAGCACCATCACCACCGGCTTGAATTTCGGCCTTTATGACGGCGCTCACAGATCGGACCATGCGGCGGCGCTGGTCTATTTCGAAAACCGCTGGCAGCACGGGATGCGCCCTGAAAAGGGACGTGTCCGTCAGACGCTTCCCATCATCATTGTTACCGAAGACCTGCTCGACCCGGAAAATCTCGTGATTCTCGACGAGGATGAAAACGCCTTCGTCAGTTTCGCGGGAGCATCCGACTATGCGGTCAAGGGCATGGCGCGGGCAAAGGAGAAATTAGCGGCGCTTCTGGCGCCGCTGCCGGTCGAAGAGATCTTCGATCGCGGCATCCGGCGCACCGAGTCGCATGTCCAGGGCACGTTACGGATGGGCTCGAGCCCGGCGGATTCGGTGGTCGATCGGGACATGATCCACCATCAGCTCAGGAACCTGGTTGTCGTCGGCTCAAGCACATATCCAAGCTGTTCCTGCGCCAACCCGAGCCTGACGGCGGCAGCCCTCTCCCTGCGGGCGGCGAGCCGGATAGCAGGAAAGGAAATGGCCGGATGACCAAGGTTTCGCGACGCGCGGCACTGGCCATCATGGCTGGCGGAGTTGCTTCGACCGGCATCGCCTACGCCACCGTTTCCTCGCTTTCGGACGAAGACCTGGTGCGCGTCACGCTCGAAAGATATTTCGGCAGGCTGAACATGCGCATCGAACATTTGCAGCAGTTCGTCCTGGAATTCCAGAAGCGGAACCCCTGGATATTTCCAAACACAAAGCTGGGCGATGCTGTCACTGTGCTTGAGGCGCTGAAATTGGGCGCCGCACGCCGGTTTCTGCCCGAACAGAAAAAAGAGGACCTGAGGCATTTCGACCGCTGGGTCATTGCCGAGTTCCATATGCTGACCGACTACGCCCGGCGCAGTTCGCCAGCCGACCCGGTCCGGTTCACCGGATGGCAGCCTTGTACCAATCCGTTCGCCAATTTGGAGACGCAGCAGGATGCTTGAAGCGGGTCGCAAGCCAGCATCCGTAAATAAGCGTGCGTCATTGCCCGTAAACTTGAGAATGCGACAAGGAGCCGAAACCATGAAAGTGCTTTTTGCAGGCGGTAACGGTTACACGCCCCAGTTCAGCGGCGGTGTCCAGTCCAGCACCCATCACCTTGCCGAACAGTTGCGCGAGCACGGGCATGAGGCTTCGGTGCTCGCCGCCCTATTCGGCCAGGGCGTCTTCGGCTACAAGGCGCGCGCCAAGATGAAGCTTTTGAGGCAGCGCGCTGTCATCGACAGCTTTCCGGGCTATCCGGTCGTGCGCGCCTGGTTTCCCTGGGAGGCGGCGGGTTTCGCCGTCGAAAAGCTGAGGCCGGATGTCGCCGTGGTCCAGTGCCACAAGTCGGTTCCGATCGGCAAGGCGCTGCAGGCCGAAGGCGTGCCGCTGGTCGTCTATCTCAGGAATGTCGAGTTCCACGAATTGGGCGGCGATCTGCGCGAGCTGCATTCTGCGCTCTACATAGCCAATTCCGAGTTCACGGCGCGCACCTACAAGGCAAAATTCGATATCGATTCGACGGTTATACCGCCGACCATCAATCCCGCGCTCTACCGCACGCCGACGACAGGCGAGTTTGTCACGCTGATCAACCCCTATGAGGAAAAAGGTTTCGAGCTTGCGGTGCGCATCGCCGCCGCCTGCTCTGAAATCCCGTTCCTGTTCGTCGAAAGCTGGAAGCTTGACGATGATCATCGGGCCCGGATCGAGCAGACGATCGCGCCGGTCGGCAACGTCACCCTGGAGAGCCGGACCAACGACATGAAGACGGTCTACGGCCGCACGAAAATCCTGCTGGCTCCCAGCAAATGGGAAGAGGCCTGGGGTCGGGTGGCGTCGGAAGCCCATTGCAGCGGCATTCCAGTCGTCGGCTCGCGTCGTGGCGGCCTGCCCGAAGCGATCGGCTCCGGTGGCGTGGTGCTGGATTACGATGCCCCACTCGCCGACTGGGTGGCCGTGGTCAGGCGTCTGTGGACCGACAGCCAGGAATATGGGCGGCTTTCAGCGGCGGCGCGTGCATTCTCCGAGCGCCCGGAACTCGATCCGGCGGGTCAATTCGCGACCTTCTTCTCGATGCTGGAGAGGGCGACACAACAGCCTTCGCGGCAAGCCGCCTAACGCATGTCGCCCAAAAGCATGCCCTCGGGCCTGACCCGGGGGTGCGTAGCGGTTTTGCGACAACGACCGCATAAAAAAAATTAAAGCGCGCGTCGCGTGACGCGCTTTAAGTCCCGAAACCGGGTTCAAGCCGGTCGTTTGACCCGGCTTTTGAGCGTCTCGTAACCGCGTTCGCCAAGCAGCGTGCGCGCGACGGTCTTGATTGCCGTCTTGCGCCCGTCAGGCGAACTGATTTGCCTTAACCTACCCGGAAGGTTGCGCGCCGCCTGTCCAAGTGCCGGAAGTGACAGCGTGTCGGGATAAATTACCAGATGCGTTTCAACGCACAGCACCGGCTTGCCGGAAAGCTCGGCGATCTTGAGGGCCTGCTGGTGCTCGCTTTCGATGAACAGGATGGCATCGGATTTGCGGTAGAAATCGGCTTTGAAACTGCCATGCACGCCAAGCCGTTGCCGTTCTGCCTTGCTCGGCAGGTCAAGCATGATCAGCTTGTCGTATTCTATGCCGTGCTTTGCCAGCCATGCTTCGGTAAGCGCGCGGTATTTCTCGAGCCGGCTGGTGACGAGCCAGCCGATCTTGCGGGTCGGGCCAAACAGAGGCAGCGCTTCGCCCAGGAATTTCTCATAGGCGGGGCCGTCGTCGTTTTCTGCTTCGGTCGGGTCCAGGCAAAGCACGCCGTCAATGTCGACGCAGCTTTGCGCGAGGAATTTGTGGTGCATGAAGTTCCATTGGAACATCCTTGGATGCGGCACGACCTCGAGGACGATGTCGGTTTCCTCGTGTTGGGGCAGCAGGCCGAACACCGCGGCAAAGGTGAAGTCCGCCTTGATGCCGGCGGCCTCTACCCGGCTGCGCGCCTCTCTCATGGCAGCGCCGCCGCTGACGCTGTCGTCGATCACCAGGACCTTGCGCATATCGGTCGCCTGGCGGTCGAGCGCGGCGCGGCGTTTGGTGACGCCCGAAGAATAGATCTTTCCGGCTAGGAAACTGTCCAGGTCGGTCATCGGAATGTTCGCCGTTAGGCTGAGCAGGGTGGCGGCGAGAATGCCGCTTCGCGGGACCCCGACCACCAGGTCGATGTCGCGCGGCAACCGGTGAAGGTTCCTGACAATCGCGTCATTCATGTCGGAGATCGATCGATAGTGCATGGGATCAGACCTGGTCCTCGTATGGATGTCCGTGCAAGTTACTTTGCCTCGCTTGGCGCTGCCTTAGGCGCCCGTGCCGGCAACAGTTTTAGGGCCTCCCGCAACGCCTCGCGGCCGGAAGCAAACGCCAGCGCGGTCATGACCGTGATCATGTAGGACAGCGCCACCGCGCTCGCCATCGCGAAGATGTGCTGTTGCGGCAGCAACGGCTTGGCGAACCAGATCGCGGCAAGCGCCAGATGCGCGCCAAGCACGAAGGGCGTTGCCGCGCGAAGCATATGGCTTGCCCGCAGCGGCCCGGTCTTTCCGATATACAGCCACAGAAAAGGCGTTCTGAGATACTCGCTGACCGCATAGGCGATCGCCACGCCCAGCGCGCCATAGGGCAGGCCGATCAGGAAGGCCAGCACCGACGTCAAGGCTGTTATGATGCCCCAGCGCATGAAATCGCCCGAGCGGCCCTGGCTGATGAAAAGCCATCCCGCCGGGTTGTTGAGCGGCTGCAGCAGCCCGGCAAAACCGAGCGCCAGGAAGATGCTGGAACTCTGCCGCCACTGCTCGCCGAGCACGAACGGTATCAGCACGTCGGCCATGGCGATGGCGAAGGCAACACCTGGAAGTGCGACCAGCAATATCAGCGGCATGACGCGAAGGTAAGCGCTGCGGTAGCGATCCGGCTCGTCCTTCAGCCTGGAAAGAGCCGGCACCATGACCTTCGACAGCGGGTTGGTGATCTGGCTCAACGGAAACAGAAGCAGCTTGTAGGCGCGGTCATAGAGTCCAAGCTGCGCTTCGCCCCAGTATTTTCCGATCAGCACATTGTCGAGATTTCGGGCAAAGAAGTTGGCGAAGTTGAACCCGGTGATGCCGGCGCCGAAATTGATCAGCTCGCTAATGCCGTTGACCTTGCGCGGCAGGCTGGGGCGCCATCGCGAGTTTGCCCAGTAGCAAAGCGTGGGCAGTACGGCTGCTGTCAGGGTGCCGGCAAAAAGCGCCCAATAGGAACGGTCTATGAAAGTCCAGGCGATCGATACGGCGAGGCCGACAATGGCACTTGCGACGTCGATGATGGCCAAGCGGGCGAACTGCATTCGGCGTGTCAGCAGCGCCAGATGCTGGGCGCCCAGCCCATAGGCTATGATCTGCAGCCCGAGTGCTGCCACCAGGCCTGACACCCGCGGTTCGCCATAGAAGGCGGCGACCAGAGGCGCCGCGCCGGCAAGCACGCAGGCGAGCAATGCGCTAACCGCGACATTGACCCAGAAGAGGTAATTGACCTCCTCATGCTTGATTCCGCTTTTCTGAATCGTCGCCTGGGTCAGGCCGAAATCCTGGAACAGCGCGATGAAAGCCAGCACAGGCGCGCACATCGCCACGACGCCGAAGTCCTGCGGCGAGAGCAGGCGCGACAGCACGATGACGGAGACGATCTGTGTCGCAACCCGCACCGATTGCGCCAAAGCCGTAATGATAGCGCCGCGTCCGACCGATCTGCGGAGAGAGCCCTCTGGCGGGTCGAATGCATTGGCTTGCAAATTCAGGGTCCCTGATTTCGTGCCGGTCCGGAGTCCCGACCCATGCCCGATGCTGCCACCAAACTACGGCAATAATTTTGCAGCGCAACAAAAAACGTCGACACAAAAAACGTCGATCCCTGCTATGCTGCACCAAAAATGTTGCGATGCAGCACGAGCTGTACTAGGATTCTTTCGGGTGGGCCAACAGCGGTCGAGTTTTTCATGCTGCATGTCTTGTACTTGGTGCACGACGTCTCCGACCCGGCAGTGCGCCGGCGGATCATAATGCTCAAGGCAGGCGGCGCCCAGGTCACACTGGCGGGCTTTCGCCGGTCAGCAAGCCCGATCGCCGAGGTCGAGGGCTTGCATCCGATCGATCTTGGCGCAACGCGCGACGGCCGATTCGCCCAACGGCTGGCAGCGGTCACCAAGGCGGCGGTTTCGATCGGGTCGAAACTCGGTTCGATGCCGAGACCCGACCTCATCATCGCGCGCAATCTGGAAATGCTGGCGCTTGCCCGGCGTGCCAAATCGGCATTCCAGGCAACCGTGCCGATCGTCTATGAGTGTCTCGACATCCATCGTCTGATGCTTCGCGACGATTTTCTGGGCAAGGCGATGCGTGGCGCGGAGCGCTATCTGGCCAGGGATGTAAAGCTGCTAGTCACCAGTTCGCCGGCCTTCATCGCAAACTATTTCAAGCCGTTCGGGCAGATTGCCGCGCCGGTCGAACTGCTCGAAAACAAATATTTCGAGCCTGCCGCGGTTTCGCTGAATGATCGCGCGGCGGCGGAGCCCTTCGCTCCGCCTTGGCGGATCGGCTGGTTCGGCGCGCTCCGATGCCGCCGCTCCCTGGAGTTGCTGGCCGAATTTTCCCGACGACTTGAGGGCCGCTTCGAAATCGTCCTCAGGGGCCGTCCGGCGCTTTCCGAATTTCCGGATTTCCACGGTTTCGTCGACTCTGAGCCCTGGCTCTCGTTTGGCGGACCCTATCGGAATCCCGAAGATATGGCGACGATCTACCGTGAGGTTCATTTTTCCTGGGCCATCGATTTTTTCGAGCAGGGGCTGAATTCTGAATGGCTGCTGCCCAACCGCCTCTACGAGGGCTGCCGCTTCGGCGCCGTGCCGATCTCGATGGGCCACACCGAAACCGGCCGGTTCCTCGACCAGCAGGGAATCGGTGTTCTCTTGCCTCAAGCCACTCCCGAGGCACTCGAGGCTGCCTTGGGCGAGTTGGAGGAGCATCGTTTCGGGAAATTGCGGGCGCGTGTTCTTGCCCGCAATCCGCGAACCTGGAGCCACGATCGCAGCGATTGCCGGGCGCTCGTCGAGAAGCTTCGCGGATTGACGGTCGCGCCCGGTTCATATGCTGCCGAGGCACTGGCTTAGGATGGCTAGGGAAGGAGATGGGTCGATGATGCAGACCGAAATGCCGTCCAACCTGATCGTGATTCCGTGCCTGAACGAAGCGGCTCACATCGGTGCGCTTGTTCACGAGCTTCGACCGGCCGCCGAAAGGCTCGGCGCCCGGATCATCGTTGCCGATGGCGGTAGCACGGACGGCACCAGGGCGATCGTCGAGGAGATCGCCAGGAAGGATACTATGATCATCCTTCTTGACAATGAAAAGCGCCTCCAGAGCGCGGCGATCAATCTCGCCATCGCCAGGTACGGCGATGGGGCTGAATATTTCATTCGCATCGACGCGCATGGCGGCTACCCTCCGGATTATTGCGATCGGCTGGTCGAAGAGGCGCTGGCCACCGGCGCTGATTCGGTCGTCGTCTCGATGCTGACCAGCGGCAGCGGCGCAGTGCAGAACGCGGTTGCGGCTGCACAGAATTCCAAGCTCGGCACGGGCGGCTCCAAGCACCGGCATCTCTCGGCGGGAGAGTGGGTCGACCACGGTCACCATGCGCTGATGCGGATTTCGGCGTTCAAGGCGGTGGGCGGCTATGACGAGACGTTCAGCCACAACGAGGATGCGGAGCTCGACTACCGGCTGCGCAAGGCCGGCTACCGGATCTGGATGAGCGGCAAGACGCAAATGATCTATTACCCGCGCTCGTCGCTCGCCGGCCTCTATTTCCAGTATCTCGGCTATGGCCGCGGCCGGGCAAAGAACGTTCTCAAGCACCGCATGATACCGAAGGTCCGGCAGGTGGTGCCGCTCCTGGTGTTCCCTGTCGTCCTCCTCTCTGCCTTTTTCTTCGTGCATTGGCTGGCAGTCATGCCGATTCTGGTGTGGGCGTCGGTTTGTCTCGGCTATGGCGTGTGGATTGCGATCAGCCAGCGCAATCCGGACAGCGCCCTTGCCGGGATTTCGGCGATGGTCATGCATTTCGGCTGGTCCGTCGGTTTCTGGCTGCAACTGCTTGGACCGCGATTGCAACGTAGAAGGGTGGCGTGATGGGTGTGGCCGAAAAAAACCGCAGCGTCGACGTCTGCGTCTGCACGTTTAGGCGGCCGGAGCTTGCCGACACGCTTCGCTCGGTAGCCGCCCTGGACGTGCCTTCGGGATTCGACATCCGCGTCATCGTCGCCGACAATGATGACGGGCCAACGGCCGAACTGCTGGTGGCGACGCTGGCGGAGACGCTGAAGCTGCCGATCAGCTATCGTCATTGCCCGGCACGCAACATCTCAATCGCCCGCAATGCTTGCCTCGACGCCAGCACGGCGGATTTCGTCGCCTTCCTCGACGATGACGAAACGGCATCGTCGAGATGGCTCGTCGAACTGGTTGCAACGGCGGACTTGAGTGGCGCTGCCGCCGTGCTCGGGCCAGTGCGGGCGCGCTATCGGCCGGATGCGCCCAACTGGATGCGCCGCGGCGATTTTCACTCCACACTGCCCGTCTGGGTGGGCGGCGAGATCCGCACCGGCTACACCTGCAACGTCCTGCTCAGTATGGGCGCCGACAGCCTCCGCGGCCGGCGATTCAGCCTGGCGCGTGGCCAGACCGGCGGCGAGGACACCGAATTCTTCGACCACATGGTCAAGGCCGGCGGTCGCATCGCCTTTTCGCCGCAGGCCTGGGTCGATGAAGTGGTGCCGCGCGCCAGGGCGGCCTTCGACTGGCTCCGTCGCCGCCGGTTCCGCGTCGGGCAGACGCATGGGCACCTGCTGGGGCGCGACGCGCATGGCCTCGCGCTGGTCAGGCAAGTCGGCCTCGCCTCGGCAAAGGCGGTTTTTTGTTTCGCATCGGCAATCCCGGTCGCCATCAGTCCCGTGCGCAGGAACCGCAGCGTGCTTCGCGGCATCATGCATGTCGGCGTCGTGAGCGGTCTTGTCGGCGTGCGTGAAATCCGCCAATACGGCCTGCCCTCGCCGCAGGAAGGGGGCAAGCGTGCAGCCTGACGTCACCTTTGTCATTGCCGCCTACAATTCGGAGCTGACCATCGAGCGGGCGATCGCCAGCGCCATCGCCCAGCGCGATGTCAGCGTGGAGGTGATCGTCGTCGACGACCAGTCGCGCGACCGGACGCTCGATCTGGCGCGATCCTACCCCGAAGACATCGTCCGCGTCGTCGCACTTGAGCAAAACCGCGGTCCAGGCGGCGCCAGGAATGTCGGCCTTGAGCTTGCCCGCGGCAGGTGGGTGGCGGTCCTCGATTCCGACGACGCGGTCTATCCCGGGCGGATCTGCACCATGATTGACCGCGCCGAGAAAGCGGGCGCCGCGATCGCAGTTGACAATCTCCAGGTGGTTCGCGAGGACGGTGTTGCCGAAGAGACGATGTTCCCGGCCGACTATCTCGAGGGTTTGAGTGAAATCTCGCTGGCGGACTATATTGCCGGCAATGTGGTCTTCGAATCCAGGTTCAATCTCGGTTATCTCAAACCGATCTTCCAGCGCCGGTTTCTGAACGAAAACGGGCTTCGCTATGACGAAAGCCTGATCATCGGCGAGGACTACATCTTGCTGGCCAGTGCTCTGGCCAAGGGCGGCAAGTGCGTGGTCGAGCCGACGACCGGCTATGTCTACCATATCCGGACCGGCTCCATTTCCCGCGTGCTCGAACCTCATCACGTCGAGGCGATGCGTAAGGCCGACCTCGTTTTCGCCAGAACCCATTCGATGGACGCAAAGGCCGCAGCCGCTTTCGCAAGGCGCACGCGCAGCCTGCGCAAGGCGGCGTCGTTCCTTTCTCTGGTCCAGCACATCAAGGCGCGGTCCCCACTCAAGGCGGTGTGGACGGCGCTCAGCGATCCGGCGGCGGTTTGGCATATGGGCATGCCGATCGCCGTTCGGCTGCGAAGGGTGGCGGCGCAATTTGCCGTGGGTGCGGGGGAGGTGAAGGGTGCAGGCAGCTGAAAAATAGTTTTCGCGGCCTGCGACAGGTTGAAGTCGATCTCCTCAGAAGGAATATGCAATGAAGAAAGTCAGGAAGGCAGTCATACCGGTAGCGGGGCTTGGAACGCGATTCCTGCCGGCGACCAAGTCGATGCCGAAGGAAATGCTGCCGGTCGTCGACAGGCCTGTCGTGCAATATGCGGTGGACGAGGCGTTCGAAGCCGGCATCGAGCACATTGTCTTCGTGACGGGCCGCAACAAGGCGGTCATCGAGGATTATTTCGACCTGCATCCAGAATTGATCGGAACTTTGGAGCAAACCGGCAAGACGGCGCAGCTTCAGGCGCTGGAAAGCCTGCTTCCCGTGGCTGGTGCGACGAGCTTCATCCGGCAGCAGTCACCGCAAGGTCTGGGCCATGCGGTATGGTGCGCCCGGGAAGTCATCGGCGACGAGCCCTTCGCATTGCTGTTACCGGACATGGTGTCCTTCGGCGGTCGCGGATGTCTCGCTGAAATTGCGGACCTCTATGCGCAGACCGGCGGAAACGTCATCGCCGTCGAGCGCTGCGACCCGACCGAGACCAGCAAATACGGCATCGTCGGCTGCGGCGCCGATGTCGGCTCGGGCTTCGAGGTCACCGCCATGGTCGAAAAGCCGGCTCCGGCGAATGCGCCGTCGAACTACTACATCAACGGCCGCTATATCCTGCAGCCTGAAATATTCGGGCTGCTCGGCAATCAGCAGCGCGGCGCCGGCAATGAGATCCAACTGACCGACGCCATGGTCCGCCTTGCGCAAAGCCAGGCTTTCTTCGCGCAGCCCTTCAACGGCCGGATGTTCGATTGTGGCTCGAAGGAAGGGTTCATCCAGGCCAATGTCGCCTTCGCGCTGGCGCGCGACGACATGAAGGGACCGATCTTCGAGATGCTTCAGGAGTTCGTCCGGTTGCATGAGCGCCGGGTGGAAGCCGCATAAAGCCCATTTTTTGGGAGCAAGCATATGAATGGTGACGCAAGACATGCCGATATGTTTGACTGCCCAGGTCTCGCGGTGGCTGGCATGAAGCTTGCGTTGGGCATATGCTGATGCTCCCGCTCTAGCGCCTGCAAACGAGAGCAGCGGACCCGAGTGGAGACAGGGTTTCCGAGGCTCAAACAAAAATAGAGCGGCGGCGCGTTCGACTTGAGAGACCGCCGCTCTAGATGCAAACTTGAATTGGACCGAAGATGAATTATGCCAATTTTCCTCTCGACAAGAGGAAACCATTGCCGAGTTCGGACCCAGTCAGCGCCGACGATTTCATCGATGTCGAGCGCCTGCTCGGCATGGCAGCAAGGCAGGCAAAGGTGGTTGCGGCATGCGCTGCCATCGGACTTTTTCTGGGCGTGCTCTATTTGCAGACCACGCCTCCCACCTACATGGCTACGAGCCGTGTGCTGATCGATGAAGGATTGAACAAGGTCGTTGACGAGGTCTCGGCGGCGTCGGTCAGCATGCAGACCGACTCCGCCATTCTGAGCCAGATCGAAATACTCCACTCGGCGAGACTGGCGGCGGTGGTCGTCGACAAGCAGAAGCTCGATCAGAACGACGCTTTCATGAACCCTCCGACGTCGGCCGTGTCGAAGGCTGCCGGTTTTGTGCGCGGCGTGGTCCGGTATTTCCGTCCCAACCCCGCCGTGGGTACGGCCGATGTTACTCAGCTTGACCCGGCGACGCGTGACGCGATGATTGCCTCGTCGCGGCGCGATTACGCAATCCTCAAACTGCAGGACGAGGTGCAAGCCGAGCGCATCGGTCGCAGCTATGTGATCTCCATCGCCTACCAGGCCACGGACCCCGCACTTGCGACCGCGGTTACCAAAGCCTATGCCGACGCCTATCTCGCCGATCAGCTCGATGCGAGCTTCGATGCGACCGAGCGGGCGGCGGTCTGGCTGCAAGGTCGGCTGACGGAGCTTCGCGAAAGCTCCCACGCAGCGGCGCTCGCCGTCGAGAAGTTCAGGGCCGAACATGGGCTGGCCGTCGATGACGGCCAGTTGATCAGTGACAAGCAACTGTCGGACCTCAATGGCCAGCTCATTGAGGCGCAGGCCGACACCGCCCGCGCCAGCGCCCGCTACCAGCAATACAAGTCGATCGTCGAAAGCGGTTCGGACAACGCATTCAGGGACGCCGCGATATCCGCCGACCAGCCGAGCAACTCGATCATTTCAACGCTCAAGACCCGCTATCTCACTGTCGCCAAGCGGCAGCAGGATATCGAAGCCAATTTCGGGGCTGAGCATCCCCAGGCGGTCGCACTTGCCAAGGAAAGGGCCGACATATCGGCGCAGATATTCGGCGAGCTGAAGCAATTGACCGAAAGCTACCGCAACGAATACGAAGTCGCTCTCGCGCGCGAGACGGCGCTCCGTGCAAATGTCGCGTTAGCGGCTGGCAAGAGTTCCATCGACAACCAGTCGCAGGTCAAGCTGCGCGAACTGGAGCAGAAGGCAACGGCGCTCTCGACGCTCTATCAAACGTTCCTTGGCCGCTACGAGGAAGCCTCCCAGCAGCAGTCCTTCCCGGTCGGCAAGATCCGCGTCATCTCGGACGCGACGCTGCCGAAGTCCGCGGCAACCCCGCGCACGTCCATAGTGCTGGGACTTTCGCTCGTGCTTGGCGTGATGTTGGGAGCCGGGGTTGGTGGCCTGAATGAGTTCAGGGAGCGGTTCTTCAGGACCGGCGAAGACGTTCGCGATCGCGTCGGCCTCAAATTCCTTGGCTACCTGCCGATCATTGGCAGCAAGGTCGCCAAGGACGACAAGCGCGATGACGGTCAGGCGGATATCAAAACCGCCCAATCAGCGTCGGCGGCTGAAAGACGCGCGCGCATGCGGGTGAGCATCGACGCCCCGGCATCGATGTTTTCCGAGACGCTGCGCAGCGCCAAGATTGCCTTCGACGTGGTGATGGAAGGGCAGGGCAGCCGGGTCATCGGCGTAATCTCGGTCCTTCCCGGCGAGGGCAAGTCGACCGTGGCGGCGAATCTGGCCGGATTGCTTGCCGCCAACGGGTCGAAAACGCTGCTGGTGGACGGCGACCTGCGTAACCCCGGCCTCAGCCGCAGCCTTGGCATGGAAGCCGAGCAAGGCCTGATGGAAGCGGTGGTGAGCGGGCAGACCTGGCAGTCCGTCGGCAAGATCGACCGGCAGACCAAGCTGGCGATCGTCCCCGCCGTGCCGCGCGGTCATTTCTCGCACACAAGCGAGCTTCTGTCGTCGGCCGGGATGCGGCGTTTCATCGACAATGCCAAGGAGACCTTCCAGTACATCGTCGTCGATCTGCCGCCGCTCGGCCCCGTGGTCGATGCCAAGGCCTTTGCGCCGCTTGCCGACGGCTTCGTGCTCGTGACCGAGTGGGGGCGCACGCCGCGTGCGATGGTGCAATCCATATTGAGTTCGGAATCCTATATCGCCAACAAGATCGTCGGCGTCGTCCTCAACAAGGTCGATTTGAAGAAGCTGGCGAAGTATGGATCGATCGGCGGCTCGGAAAAATTCTTCGACAGATATTCGTCATACTATCTGGAGAAGTCGGAAGCGCGGACGAAGGTGAACAGCTGAGGCCGGTCTGTAGGACCGATATTGAGCAGATCGTCGTCTTGCGCCGTCAGGCCGATACCGGGCCGAGGCCGTCGTGAGCGAAGACGAATGCCCCTCGAACAGACCATGACAGGCAGCCTGTGCACGAGCCGGTAGGGTCGGTGAAGAATGACGTTCCTTAGGGTGCCGGTCGATTTCCTCGCTTGATCAGGTCGCCGAGCCACGACGGGTCGCGCAAAAGCGTTCGCACCCTGCTTTGTGCCGGACATTCCACCGTAGGACGTTTGCAGCCAGGAACCGGCGTGACGACGCTGGCGCGTTACGCCGCCTTGAGACGGTAGCGGAAGATGGTGTGGTCGAGCAGAAGCCGGATGCGCGGTTCGGCCTCGATCGCAATCAGCCAGCTCGCGGCGATCATGGTCGCCCCGACGATGACCACCGAAAGCAGGTATGGCACTCCCGCACGCACCAAGGCTCCGAGAATGGCTGCGCCGACGACATTATGGATCAGATAGAGAGGGTAGGTCATCAGGCCGATCCGGCGCCAGCCGCGCCAGGACAGATCGAGCCGTAACGACCACGCCATCAGCGCCATGGCAGCGAGGAACAGGACGATCGGCGGCCCGTAGGGCATCGCGGCTTCGACCTTGATGCTGCGGACGTCGACAGCGCTTATGATCTGCAGCACGCCGCCGGCCAGGAACAAGGCGCAGAAGACAAGGCGGGCGGGCGTCACTGCCTTGAAACGCATCAGCCAGAACAGCACACCTGTCGCGAAAAAACATCCGTGATGCACCAGGAGCAGGTCGAGCCAGCGCGCCTCGGCAAGGTCCGTCCAGTCGAATGGATAGTACAGGCACCAGAAAATCGTGCTGATAGCGCCGAGCGCAACTGCCACCGCTTCCATCAGGTCGAAGCGGCCGAGCCGCAGCAGGATCCAGACGATGGCGTAAAAGGCGATCTCGATGCCAAGCGTCCAGTAGACGCTGTCGACCCAGGGGTTGAACGGAACGAACAGGACGGTGCGTATGAGCGTGGTGACTGCGTCCGTCGGCCAACTGAGATCGACGAGAAGCAGCACCATCGCGGTGACCGGCGCACAAATCCAGACGGCCGGCGCCAATCGTTTCACCCTTGCCTCGAAAAACCGCAGCGGTGTGGAATGCTCGGCGCTGAAGGCGATGACGAAGCCGCTGATGACGAAGAATATCTGGACGCCGACCCATCCGAATTGGACCAGTCCGCCTATTTCCGGATGCGGCGGGATGCCGCCCGTCGCACGCGCCGAAACGCCCTCGGGGAACGCCCACACCCAGAAGCCGTAGTGGTAGACCATCACGAGGACAGCGGCGACAAAACGCAGGATGTCGACGCCGCCGAATGTTGTTTTTTGCTGAGCCATGCCGTGCCTCGGAATGGCCCCCCACGCAAAGGTTTAAGGGCTATTGCTGCATTGCACAACAGACGATTGCAGTGCAGGATGAATTCGTATTCGTCCGAAGCCGCGATCCGCCTGCCGCGCTCCGAAAGCAGCTAAAGCCCGATTCCGCGTCCCTGCAGCGCTGCGGTGATTTCGTCGAGAATGACCGGATCGTCGATAGTCGCCGGCATTGTCCAGTCTTCCTTGTCGGCAATCTTCTGCATGGTGCCGCGCAGGATTTTGCCGGAGCGCGTCTTGGGCAGGCGCTTGATCGTGACCACCGTCTTGAAGGCGGCGACCGGGCCGATCCGCTCGCGCACCAGCGTGACCACCTCGGTCTCAATAGTGGCGCTGTCACGCGTGACACCGGCATTCAGCACGACGAAGCCGAGCGGAACCTGGCCCTTCATCGCATCTGCGACGCCGATGACAGCGCACTCGGCAACGTCCGGATGCGCGGCCAGCACCTCCTCCATGGCGCCGGTCGACAGCCGGTGGCCGGCGACATTGATGATGTCGTCGGTGCGGGCCATCACGAACAAATAGCCGTCCTCGTCCATCATGCCGGCATCCGCCGTCTTGTAGCAGCCGGGGAATTCCTCGAGATAGGCTTGGCGAAACCGGTCATCGGCATTCCATAGCGTCAGCAGGCAGCCGGCCGGCAGCGGCAGCTTGACCACGACATTGCCCAACGTGCCGCGCGGCACTTCGTGGCCGGCATCGTCGAGCACACGGATGTCGTAGCCGGGCATCGGCACTCCGGGCGAGCCGTATTTCACCGGCAGTAGCCCTAATCCGGCTGGGTTGATCGTCATCGGCGAGCCCGTCTCGGTCTGCCACCAATGGTCGATAACCGGCACGTTCAATTTCTGCTCCGCCCATTTGATGGTTTCCGGATCGGCGCGCTCGCCGGCGAGGAACAGCGTGCGGAATTTCGACAGGTCGTATTTCGGGACGAATTCGCCCTTGGGGTCCTGTCCCTTGATGGCGCGGAATGCGGTCGGCGCGGTGAACAGCGCGACCACGCCATGCTCTGATATCACCCGCCAGTAGGTTCCGGCGTCGGGCGTGCCGACCGGCTTGCCCTCGAACAGGACGGTCGTGCAGCCATGCAGCAGCGGGCCGTAGACGATGTAGGAATGGCCGACCACCCAGCCGACGTCGGAAGCCGCCCAGAACACCTCGCCCGGCTTGACGCCGAACTCGTTCTCCATCGACCATTTCAGCGCAACCATGTGGCCGCCATTGTCGCGCACGATGCCCTTGGGCTGGCCGGTCGTTCCGGACGTGTAGATGATGTAGAGCGGATCGGTGGCGAGCACCGGAACGCAGTCGACATTGGCGCCCGCGGCCCGCTCGCGGGCGACGGCGTCGGCATAGTCGATGTCATGGTTCTCCTTTAGCTCGCAGCGCAGCTGATCGCGCTGCAGGATGAGGCAGGCTTCGGGCTTGTGCCGCGACATCTCGATCGCCTTGTCGAGCAGCGGCTTGTAGGCGACGACCCGCCCGGGCTCCAGGCCGCAAGAGGCGGAAATGATCAGCTTCGGTCTGGCGTCGTCGATGCGTGTGGCGAGCTCGTGCGAAGCAAAGCCGCCGAAGACGACCGAATGTACGGCGCCGATACGGGCGCAGGCAAGCATGGCAAACGCAGCTTCCGCCACCATCGGCATGTAGATGATGACCCGATCGCCTTTTCGGACGCCGCGGTTCTTCAGCACCGACGTCAGCGCGATCACCTCGCGTTTCAATTCGGCATAGGTGAATTTCCTGACCGTGCCGGAAATCGCGCTGTCATGGATCAGCGCGATCTGATCGGCGCGGCCACCCGCCACGTGGCGGTCGACGGCGTTGAAGCAGGTGTTGCAGGAGGCGCCGCCAAACCAGCGCCCATAGACGCCGGCATTCGCATCGAAGACCGTTTCGAACGGCGAGAACCAGTCGATGGCCTTGGCCGCATCCGCCCAGAATTTTTCCGGATCGCGTTTCCAGCCGTCATAGACCTCGTGGTAGCGTGACGCCATCCAGCTTTCTCCCAGGAACGTTTCTGTCCTTGGAAATAGCGTATGCTGTTTTTGCAAGCACGTGCAAATTCGTCTTGGCGACCTCGCTTTGGTCGAAATGGACGTGACCGCCGCTTTATCGCCGCAACCGGCCAGGTCGTAGAAAGCGCCTGCTTGCTTAATACTGTTGCTATAGCCGTGGCGCGGTGTTGGCCGTGCTACATCCCCCGGCGCAGCGCAGCCGTATGCACCGGTGCGTCCCACAATGCGGTCGTCTCATCGTCGAACATGGTCAGCGTGATCGAGCAGCCGGCCATGTCGAGCGATGTCACATAGGACCCGACCAGTGAACGGGCGACCGTCACGCCGTTTTTCTCGAAGATTTTCCGGGCGCTGTTGTACATCAGGTAGAGCTCCATCAGCGGCGTGCCGCCGAAGCCGTTGACGAAAAGCAGCGCCGGGCCTTTTGCCCTGTCACCGAGATCGCCAGATATCGCCGCGCAGATCTCCTCGGCGATGGCGTCGGCGCTCTTCAACGCGTCGCGGCGGCGCCCGGGTTCGCCATGGATGCCGACGCCGAATTCCATCTCGCCGTCGCCGATATCGAAGGTCGGCCTGCCGGCGGCCGGTACGGTGCAACTGGTCAGCGCAACGCCCATCGAGCGCGTCGCGCCATTGATGCGTTCGCCAAGCGCCTTCAACGGCTTCAGCGCCATGCCTTGCTCGGCCGCGGCGCCGAGGATCTTCTCGACCACCAGCGTGCCGGCAACGCCGCGTCGGCCAGTGGTGTAGGAGGAGTTCTCGACCGCGACGTCGTCATTGGTCACCACTTGCATCACACCCTCCGACATTTCAGCAGCCATGTCGAAATTCATCACGTCGCCCTCGTAGTTCTTGACGATGAACAGGCAGCCGGCACCGGTGTTGACCGCCTCCGCGGCCGCCATCATCTGGTCCGGCGTCGGCGAGGTGAACACCTGGCCGGGGCAGGCGGCATCCAGCATGCCATGCCCGACCAGCCCGCCATGCAGCGGCTCGTGGCCAGAGCCGCCCCCGGAAATCAGCGCTACCTTGCCGGGCTTGAGTGTCCTGCGGCGCACGAATTTATGCTCGTCGCCAAGCACAAGGATGTCGGCATGGGCGGCAACGAAGCCGTCGAGGCTTTCGGTCAGCACCGTGTCCACAGAATTCAGAAACTTCTTCATGGCCGTCTCTCCCGAAATAGCTGAACGTGGCGCGACTATGTCCCGCCCTTGCCGGCGATGCTGGTGATCTTCTGGATGAAATCGTTGACCGCCCTGTCGAGCGCCGCGTTCTGTTTGTCGTCGCCGAAATCGGGAACGATCAGCGAAACATGCCGCGTCTTGCGCATGCCGGATGCCAGCGACATTTTTCCCGGATGCGCCTGATGGTAGGCGGCAAGAAAATGGTCGCGTTCGGCCGGGCTGAAATGACAGACGGCGAAAATAGCCGGCAAATGTTTTGACGGGATCGGGATCGAGTAGGCCGGACTGGAAATCTGGGTGACGAAGCTGCGATGCTTGCCCAACGCGTCGGCGAGGCGCTGGCGCATGCCGGACGGGCGCTGGTCGAGGACCTGCGACAGGATCGTCTTATAGGCGCGGATCGCCTCTTCGGAACCGGCTTCAGGCGTCTTCTTGGTTTCGGCCATGCCGGTGCCTAGATCGAGACGTCCGCAATGGCCACCTTGGCCATTGCGAGCTGGGCGGGAACCACGGAAAGGTCCCGCAGACCGGCCTCAATCAGCGCCGGGATCGCCGCAGGATCGCCGCCGGCGTCGCCGCACAGGCTGACCGGAATCTTTTGCGCGCGGCCGAACGCCGCAACCGAGGCGATCAGCCGAAGCACGGCCGGGTTCCTGATCGAATTGAGATGCGCGACCGAGGCATTGTCGCGCGCCGCCGCCATCACATACTGGGTCAGGTCGTTCGAGCCGATCGAGAAGAAGGCGACCTCGGCAAACGCCTCAGGAGCGATCGCCACCGACGGCACCTCGACCATGATGCCGAGCGGCGGCATTTTTTGCGCGACGCCGCGCGCGGCAAGCGCGGCCTGCTCTTCGGCGAAGAGCGCGGCTGCTCGCTGATACTCGTCCCACACGGCGACCATCGGGAACATCACCTTGAGATTGCCATGCAAGGCGGCGCGCAGCAGCGCCCTGATCTGCACCCGAAAAACCTCCGGTCTCGCCAGCGATAGCCTGATGCCGCGCAGGCCGAGAAACGGATTACCCTCCTTGACGGTGAAACCCGGCACCGGCTTGTCGCCGCCGGCGTCGATGGTGCGGATGGTCACCGGTCTGTCGCCGGCCCATTCGAGCACCTTGCGGTAGGCGCGATACTGCGATTCCTCGTCCGGCAGCGTCTTGCCGAACAGGAACTCGGTCCGCATCAGCCCGACGCCATCGCAGGTCGAGACATCGATACCATCGACATCGGACGGATCGGCGATGTTGACCTGCACCCGCACCGCAGTGCCGGCTTTCGTCACCGCCGACCGAGCCAAAAAAGTTTCCGCCCTGTCGCGACGTGCCGCGAAAGACGACGACGATTGCCGGAACGCCTCGACCTCTGCCCTTGTTGGCCTCAGCACGATGCCGCCGTGCTCGGCATCGAGCAGGGCGACGCCGGCAAGATCAGCCGGCGAAGCACCGAGCCCCACGATCATAGGCACGCCGCGCGAGCGCGCCAGCATGGCGACGTGGCTGGCGGTACTGCCTGCCTTCAGCGCAATGCCGCCGCCGGCGCTCCAGTCGGTTTCGAGAAAGCGCGTCGGCGCGATGTCCTCGCCGTAGAAGATGGCGCCTGTCGGCGCGGCAGCCGCGCTGTCCGCTGTCAGCGCGCGAAGCACCTGGTCTCTGATGTCGCGCATGTCGGCGGCGCGTGCCCGGAAATAATCCTGATCCGACGTTTCATAGCCGACAATTTCGGCGTCAAGCGCCTGCCGCCATGCCGCATCGGCCTGCTGGCCGGCGGCAATCGCGGCAAAGGCCGGGCCGGTCAGCGCATCGTCCTCCAGCATGGCGAGCTGGAATTCGAGAATGTCGGCGGCATCGCCGTCGGTTGCCTGGATCAGCTTGGCAAGCCGGCCTGTCGCTGTGCCGATTGCCGTTTCGAGCGCGAGCCTCTCGTCAGCGGCGGTCGCTTTACCTTTATAGCGCGCGACGACCGGGTCGAGGTTGAACAGCGGCCCTTCGGCATAGCCGGCCGAAGCCGGGATCCCCTGCAGCTTAAGCGGTTCGGGCATGGTCCACGCCCTCGTCGAAGTCGCGCCGCACCAGTTCGACGAGCGCGCCGACCGCCTCGCCGGCACCGTCGCCCTTGGCTCTGATATGCAGCACCGTGCCTCTCGGCGCCTTGGCCGCCATCACCTTGACGATGCTCTTGGCGTCGAACCAAGGACCGTTGGCGGCGAGCGCAACTTCGACTTCGGCCGAAAACGTCTTGGCGAGCTTGGTGAATTTCACCGAAGGGCGCGCATGCAGGCCGACCTCATGGGTGATCAGAACGGTGGCTTCTGCGGATGCGGACATTGAGTCAAAATTCCTGTTCATTCACGATGGCGACAATTCGTGTGCCGTCGCCACCACTTCCCTGAGCGAGGCGCCGCCGGACGCCTCCGTCGCCGCCATCACCGCGCCCTCGACGATCGGCGCGTTGCAGACGATGATCTTGTGCGCGCGCGGCTCGCCGATCATCTCGACCGCCATCTCGCTGTTGGTTTCGGCGCCGCCAAGATCGACAAGTATAGCGACACCTGCCTCCGACCAGGCCTTGTTGATCGCGCCCATGATCGCCTCGACATTGGTTCCCAGCCCGCCATGGCCGTTTCCGCCGCACCATGCAAGCGGCACTTCGTCGCCGACCATCTGGCGCACCATGTCGGCCGTGCCCTCGGCGACCAGCGGTGAATGCGATACGATGACGATGCCGACATTGCTCATGCTTGCCCCTCGATGGTCTCGGTGACAGCCCGCACCAGAAGCGCGGTCGAGCGTGCCCCGGCATCCATATGGCCGATGGAGCGGTCGCCGAGAAATGAGGCGCGCCCGCGCAAGGCCTTCATCGGCACGGTGGCATCGGCAGCACTGTCCGCGACATCGGCGATTTCCGATCCGGTCTTTCCCTGTAGCAGGGCGTCATGCACCGGTTGCAGCACGTCGAGCATGGTCTTCTGCCCGACCTGCGACTTGCCCCTGGCTGCCACCGCCTCGATCGCCTTGCCGAACGCCGACATCAGGTTGGCGCGATCTGGCTCTGCGGAAATTTCCTTGCCGAGCGCCATGAACAGCGTCCCGAACAAGGGGCCCGAAGCCCCGCCGACGGTCATTACCAGCTTGGTGCCGATCGCCTTCAGAGCGTCCGGCAGCGGCTTTGTCGCGAACGTGTCGGCCTCGGCGCGCACTGCCTCGAAGCCGCGCTTCATGTTGAGCCCATGGTCGCCGTCGCCAATCGCCTGGTCGAGCCTGGTCAGCTCTTCGGCGTGAGCGGCAATCGTGTCGGCGGTGACGGATATCAGCGTCTTCAGGTCGAACTTGTCCATCGTCCCGGTCTTGTCCAGTGTCGCAGTCTTGTCCAGTGACCCGCTCTTTTCCAGTGTCCCGTTCTTTTCCAATGTCCCGGGGCTCATCGGTTTGCAATCCTGTTTCCGGCCTGGTCGAAGAACAGCGGCGCCCGGTAGCGGATAATCACCCTGTCGCCTTTTTCCAATTGGATGTCGGGGTCCGTCAGCGTCACCAGCTTTCTGCTTCCCACCGTCACATGCAGGTGGTTCTGGTCGCCCAGATGCTCGACCCAGTTAACAACGCCGTCGGCGGGGCCATTCGATGCCTTGCCGATCGACAGATGTTCTGTACGCGCGCCGATCGTTTTGGTTCCCGCCGGCATGTCGCCATCCGGCAGCAGGCCGGTCGGCAACAGATTGATCGCCGGCTGGCCGAGCCTTGCGGCGACATGAAGGTTTGCCGGCTCCGAGTAGATGGTGCGCGGCGTGCCGATCTGCGCCAGCACGCCGTCGGCAAGAATGCCGATGCGATCGGCCATCGTCATCGCTTCGATCTGGTCGTGCGTGACATAAAGCATGGTGGCGCCGACCTCGGCCTGGATGCGCTTCAGTTCGAGCCGGAGGTCGGCGCGCAGCTTGGCATCGAGCGACGACAACGGCTCGTCCATCAGATAGATCGAGGGCTTGCGCACCAACGCGCGCCCGATGGCGACGCGCTGCATCTCGCCGCCGGAAAGTTTGGTGGAGCGGTTGTTCAGCTTGTGGTGGATACGCACCATCTTGGCCACATCCTCGACGCGGCGGCGCACCGCGTCCTCGCTCAGCCGCCGCGCCGGCGAGCGCAGCGGAAAGGCCAGATTGTCGTAGACCGACAGATGCGGATAGAGCGAATATTGCTGGAAGACGAAGGCGGTGTCGCGCTCGGCCGGCGACAGCATTGTCGCATCGCGGCCGCCGATATGGATCGAGCCCGTATCCGGCCGTTCCAATCCGGCGATAAGTCTGAGCGTCGTCGTCTTGCCGGCCCCGGTCGGGCCGAGCAGCACGACGAATTCGCCGTCGGCGACGTGCAGATCGAGAGTGTCCACGGCGACATGTTCGCCGAAGCTCTTGGTCACGCCATTGATCTGCACGTCAGCCATGATGCGCTCTTCCCTGGGAAGCCCCGTCATGGATTGCGGTTCGCACCGCGCGGCCGGAGCCCTTCTCGAACAGCGACAGCCGTGCGCTGCTCAGGGCCAGGCCGACATGGTCGCCCGCATTGAGCCGGATTTCGGCCGGCACCCGCGCCTTGATGATGCCGCCGGATGTCTCCACCGCAACGATCTGCGTGGTGCCGAGATATTCGGTGCCATAGATGGCGCCGCGCAGCTTCGAAGCGTCGTCGAAGCGGATGTGTTCCGGTCGGATGCCGAGCGCCATGTCGGCCGGCGCGATGTCCTCGCGCACCTCCGGCACCGCCACTTTGGCGCCTTGCACCAAAATCTCGCTGGCGCCCTTTGTAAGCCCGCCGCCAAAGCCGAGAAAATTCATCGGCGGCGAGCCGATGAAATCGGCGACAAACATCGTCGCCGGCCGGTCGTAGATTTCGCGTGGACTTCCGAACTGCTCGATGACGCCGTGGTTCATCACCGCGATCTTGTCGGCCATCGACATCGCTTCCATCTGGTCATGCGTGACGTAGACCGTGGTGGCGTGGATGCGGTTGTGCAGTTCGCGCAGCTCATGCACCATGAGATCGCGGAATTCGGTGTCGAGCGTGCCGAGCGGCTCGTCCATCAGGAAGCATTTTGGCCGCCGCACGATGGCGCGGCCGAGCGCCACGCGCTGGCGATCGCCGCCGGCAAGACCGGAGACCGACTTGTTGAGCAGATGGTCGATGCGCAACAGCTTCGCCGTCTCTTCGACGCGCCGGCGGATTTCGATGCCTGGCGTGCCTTGCGCCAGCAGCGGGAAGCCGATGTTCTTGCGCACATTCATATGCGGATAGAGCGCGAACAGCTGGAAGACAAAGGCGATGTCGCGCTCGCGGGCACGCCGCATGGTAACGTCCTCGCCACCGAGCAGGATCTTGCCGCCGGTCGGCAATTCCAGGCCGGCGATCATGCGCAGCGTCGTCGTCTTGCCGCAACCCGACGGCCCCAGCATGACGAAGAACTCTCCATCCCCGACGACGAAGTTGGAATCCTGCACGGCGACGAAATCGCCGAATGCCTTCCTCAGATGCTCGACCCTGATCTCCGCCATCGTCTACTCCGGAAACTTCGAGACGATGATGAACATCGCCGTGCCGGCCAGCATGGTGATGAAGGAATAGGTGTAGAGCGGCAGCGCGAACGGCTGGAACAGCATCAGGAAGCCAATGGCAATGATTACCGTGGCGATATTCTCCATCAATCCGCGCCTCGCCCAGACCGGCCAGCGCGACTTGCGTTTTGCGGGTTGGGTCATGCTCATTTGCGCACCGCGCCGAAAGTGATGCCGCGCAGCAACTGCTTGCGAAGCAGGATGGTGAACACCAGGATCGGCACCAGGAAGATCGTCGTGCCCGCGGCGACCGCCGGCCAGTCCTGGCCGCCTTCGCCGATGATGGTCGGGATGAAGGGCGGTGCGGTCTGCGCCGTGCCCGAGGTCAGCAGTGCGGCGAAGGCATATTCGTTCCAGGCGAAGATCAGGCAGAAGATGGCGGTCGCGGCAATGCCGGTGGTCGCCTGCGGCAGCACGGTGCGCCAGAAGGCCTGCAGCCGCGTATATCCGTCGATCATCGCCGCTTCTTCGTACTCGCGCGGGATCTCGTCGATGAAGCCCTTCAGCAGCCACACGGCGAGCGACACATTGACCGCCGTATAGAGCAGGATCATGCCGAGCGCGGTGTCCGACAGGCCAATCTCGCGATACATCAGGTAGATGGGAATAGCGACCGCGATCGGCGGCATCATCCGCGTCGACAGGATGAAGAACAGCAGGTCGTCGGCCAGCGGCACCTTGAAGCGCGAGAAGCCATAGGCCGACAATGTGCCGAGGAATACCGCGCAAAAGGTCGAGCCGAAGGCGATGATCAGCGAATTGACGAAGCGCGGCATGAAATTGGACGGGCCGGCGATCACCATGTTGCGCTTGCGCACTGTCTCATCGCAGATGCCCGTCGCCGGTCCCAGCGCGTTGATGTATTCCGGTGTCTGCCGGGTGCGGGTCGAGAACAGATTGCAGTAGCCCTCGAGGCTCGGCTGGAATAGGATTTTTGGCGGATAGGCGATCGAGTCCGGCGGCGTCTTGAAGCTGGTGGCGAAGATCCACAGCAGCGGCACGATCGAGATCAGCGCGTAAAGCACGATAATTGTGCCGGCGACGCGCTTCGAAATCGCCGAGGGTGCGACAACAGAATGGGCTGACGTCAGGCTCATCTCTGCTTCACCTTGTTGAGCGCCTTGACATAGATGTTGGCCAGCCCGAACACCGCAACGAACAGGATGATTGCGAAGGCTGAGGAATAGCCGGTTCGCCAGCTTTCGAAGGCCTGCCGCTTCAGCGTGATCGAAGCGACCTCGGTGGTCGATCCCGGTCCGCCGCCGGTCAGCAGGTTGACCATGTCGAACATCTTGAAGTTCTCGATGCCGCGGAACAGCACCGCCAGCATGATGAAGGGCAGCGCCATCGGCAGCGTGATCGACCAGAACTGCCGCCAGTTGGAGGCGCGGTCGACCTCGGCTGCCTCATAGATGTATTCGGGGATCGAGCGCAGGCCGGCGAGACAGATCAACATCACGTAAGGCGTCCACATCCATGTGTCGACGACGACGATCGACCACGGCGCCAGAGACACGTTGGAGAGCATGCCGATCTGCGTTGCCGGAATGCCGGTGACGAATGAGATGGCATAGGCGAACAGGCCGATCTGCGGCTCGTAGAGGAAGCGCCAGAAATTGCCGACCACTGCCGGCGACAGCATCATCGGCACCAGAATGATGGTCGTCCAGAAGGCGTGGGCGCGAAACTTTCGATCGATCAGCCAGGCCAGGGTAAAACCGATCAGCGTTTGCAGCAGGATGGTCCAGAACACGAAATGCGCCGTCGTCTGCATGGCGATCCAGATGTCCTGGTCGCCGAGGATGCGCTTGTAGTTGGCAAGGCCGACGTTCCTGACCACCTCGTTGGGACGGTTGGCGCGGTAATTGGTGAAGGACAGATAGATCGCCCAGAACAGCGGGAAGATGTTGACGGCGAGCAGCAACAGGATCGTCGGCGAGATGAACAGCCAGGCGAGGCCCTTGTCGCTGATGCCTCGGACCTTGCGGGCCAACGGCTCAGGCGTAGCCCGGGCGACGCTGTCCGCAGTCCGATTGAGCATGGTCAGTCCCGCTTCGGTCACTTGGGTCGTCTCGACAGTGGAATTTATCTGAGCTGTGTCCCGTGCCAAGGGTGGCACGGGACACGCGGTCGTGGCTCGGGAGGAGCCGATTGGATACTGCCCCAACTACATCTTGCCGTCGTCCTGGAAGACCTCGGTCCAGTCCTTGACCAGGCCATCAAGTGCATCCTTGGCCGAACCCTGGCCGGCGACGACATAATCATGGAAGCGCTTCTGCGACGCCTGCAGCAGCGGCGCATAGCTTGGCTCTGCCCAAAAATCCTTCACGATGGCCATGGAGTCGAGGAAGGTCTGCGCGTAAGGCTGGCTGGCCGGGAAGCCTGGATCCTTGACGACTGCGTTGAGGCAGGAAAAGCCGCCGAGCGACCACCATTTGGCCTGAACATCCTTGTTGGCGAACCACTTGATGTATTTGAGCGCAGCCTCCTGCTTGTCGGAGTAAGAGACCACCGAGATGCCCTGGCCGCCAAGCTGGGCGAATTGATCGCCGTCGGGCCCCTTGGGATTGGCGAAATAACCAATCTTGTCACCGCCGACATTTTCGTCCTTCTGCAGGCCTG
Organism: Mesorhizobium sp. WSM4850; assembly: GCF_055811735.1. Taxonomy (NCBI): domain Bacteria; kingdom Pseudomonadati; phylum Pseudomonadota; class Alphaproteobacteria; order Hyphomicrobiales; family Phyllobacteriaceae; genus Mesorhizobium; species Mesorhizobium sp. WSM4850. The sequence goes on from NZ_JBVVPV010000002.1 coordinate 594,906, forward strand.
GCCAGGTAAAGGCGAAGTTCATGTGCATCGCCACCTGGCCGGATTTGAAGGCGTCGACGCCTTCGCCCATGTAGCTGTTGGAAGCCCCGGGAGGCGTGCAGCAGTCATAGAGCGCCTTGTAGAACTCAAGACCCTTCACCGATTTCTCGGAGTTGACGAAGCCGTCCATCTCGTATGGCTTGTCGGGATTCTCATATTTGAAACCGAAGCTGTAGAGCCCGTCCATGGCGCCCATGGTGATGCCTTCGGAGCCGCGCTCGGTATAGATCGATGCGCCATAGACCGTCTTGCCGTCGATCTCGCGCTTCTGGAAAAACTCGGCGATCTGCTTCAGCTGGTCGAAGGTCGTCGGCGCTGCGAGATCCCAGCCGTACTTTTCCTTGAATTCCTTCTGCAGTTCCGGCTTGGAGAACCAGTCCTTGCGATAGGTCCAGCCGACGACGTCGCCCATGGCCGGCAGCGCCCAGTAATTCGGCGAGTTCTTCGGCCATTCGGAGTAGCCGACGACGGTCGCTGGCACGAAGTCGTCCATGCTGATCTTCTCCTTGTCGAAGAAGTCGTTCAGCTTGACGTAGTGGCCGTTCTCGGCCGAGCCGCCGATCCACTGGCTGTCGCCGATGATCAGGTCGCACAGCTTGCCCTTGGAATTCAGTTCGTTGAGGAAGCGATCGGCATAGTTGGTCCACGGCACGAATTCGAATTTCATGCCGATGCCGGTTTCCTTGGTGAAATCCTTGGACAATTCGACAAGCGCGTTGGCCGGGTCCCAGGCTGCCCAGCAAAGCGTCAGATCTTCAGCCTGCGCGACATTCGAAACGGCGGTCGACGCAAACATCGCCGATGTCAGTCCCAACGTCAGTTTCAAGGTCGATTTCATGCCTTCCTCCCATTTGCGAAACGCGCCCGGATGACGGTTTCAAAACCTCAACCCCCTCCTCAGGGGTCTAAACATGACGACGCAGTTAAGCGGCGGATGTTTAGTAATTTGTTTAGTGATGCAATTTTTACTAAACAACGCAAGCGAATTCGTCGCTGCGCCGCAGCATAATTTGCTTGTATCTGGGCGGTGATCCTGGCCGCGCCGTTCTATCAGGAAATATCCCGACTTCCTGTCGCTCCTCGGCCGCGCCATGGTCGGTGGCTCCCGCCTTTGACCATGGCGAGTAGGTGGACCCACTTTGAGTTGGTCCGTTGCCCGGTTGCGCGGCGACCGCCACCGCTGATATGCGGGGCGCGACCGACCTGCCGCGATTGGATGGATGCATCCCTGAAACAATGACCAGAAAACCCTTGCCAGAGCTTCCGGTCTCCGCCGTCCTGCCGGCGCTCGGTGAAGCGCTCGGCCATGGCAACAGTGCCGTGCTGGTGGCGCCGCCCGGCGCCGGCAAGACGACGCTGGTGCCGCTGGCGCTGCTCGATGCAGCTTGGCTCGGCACGGGGAAGATCATTCTGCTCGAGCCGCGCCGGCTCGCTGCCCGCGCAGCCGCCCGCCGAATGGCGGAACTGCTCGGCGAGGAGCCCGGCGAAACGGTCGGCTATGCCATGCGGATGGAGAACCGCACTTCTGCGAGGACCAGAATTCTTGTCGTCACCGAAGGCGTGCTGTCGCGGATGATCCTCGACGATCCGGAGTTGCCCGGTGTCTCGGCGGTATTCTTCGACGAGTTCCACGAGCGCTCGCTCGACGGCGATTTTGGTCTGGCGCTGGCGCTCGATGTGCAAGGTGCGCTGCGGACCGATTTGCGATTGCTGGTCATGTCGGCGACGCTCGACGGCGCGCGCGTCGCTCGGCTGCTTTCCGGCGCCCCGGTGATCGAGAGCGAAGGCCGCGCCTTTCCCGTCGACATCCGCTACGACGAGCGGCCGGCCGGCATCGCCATCGAGGACGCGATGGCCAAGGCGATCCGCGCGGCACTTGCCGAGGAGAGCGGCAGCGTGCTCGCCTTTCTGCCCGGCCAGCGCGAGATCGAGCGCACCGCCGAGCGGCTGCAAGGCCGCGTCAGTGCCGACACCGACATCGTGCCGCTCTATGGCATGCTCGACAACAAGGCGCAGGACGCAGCGATCAAGCCGGCGCCGTCCTGCCGCCGCAAGGTGGTGCTGGCGACCTCGATCGCCGAGACCTCGATTACCATCGACGGCGTGCGCGTCGTCATCGATTCCGGCTTGTCGCGCCTGCCGCGCTACGAGCCGGCCAGCGGCCTGACGCGGCTGGAGACGGTGCGGGTCAGCAAAGCCTCCGCCGACCAGCGCGCCGGCCGCGCCGGCCGCACGCAGCCCGGCGTCGCCGTCCGGTTGTGGCGGACCGAGCAGACCGCGGCACTTCCCGCCTTCACGCCGCCGGAAATCCTCGAGGCGGACCTTTCCGGACTTCTGCTCGATTGTGCAGCCTTCGGTGTCGCCGACCCGTCGAGCCTCTGCTTCCTCGATCCGCCGCCGGCCCCGGCACTCAGCGAGGCAAGGGCGCTGCTTCGTGCGCTCGACGCCATTGACGAGGCAGGGCGACTGACGCAATCGGGTGCTGCGATGCGCAGGCTGGCACTGCCGGTGCGGCTGGCTAACATGGTCACCGAGGTGGCAAACACCGGCCGGGCGTTCGAAGCGGCCATGCTCGCCGTGCTGCTCACCGAGCGTGGCCTGGGCGGCGACGGCGCCGACCTCGAACGGCGGCTGCTTCGGTTCCGATCCGAAAGATCGCCGCGCGCCACCGCCGCCCGGCAGCTCGCCGAGCGGCTGGCGAAACAGGCTTCACCCTCGCCCTCGAGGAGGGCCGAAGGACGGGCGAGACCCGTGGTTCGCCCCGGTATGTCGATCCGCGAAGCAGATCGGGGTGGGGTTGGGTCGGGCACGTCATCGCCGACCCCACCCCGTCTCCCTCGCCTCGCTGGGCAAGGCTCACTGGCCGACCCTCCCCTCGGGGGGGAGGGCAGCGCCGGCGCTCTCCTCATCCACGCCTGGCCGGATCGCGTCGCCAGGGCGCGCGGAGAGCGCGGCCGTTTCGTGCTGGCCAACGGTTCAGGCGCCATGCTTGACGCCGCCGACCCGCTGGCGGGCGAAACCTGGCTTGTCGTCGCCGATCTGCAGGGCAAGGCGCAGAACGCCCGCATTACGGCAGCGGCGGCGATAGACGAAGCCGACATTCGCGCTTCGCTCGCCGACAAGATCGAGACAAACCGCGAAACCAGTTTCGACCGCGACAGGCGTGCGGTGCGTGTGCGTGAAACCGTTCGCCTCGGCGCCATCACCCTGTCCGAACGGATGCTGCCGGCGCCGGCCGGCATCGCCGCCGATCGCGCCATCCTTGACGCCCTGCGCCAACACGGGCTGTCGCTTTTGCCGTGGGGCAAGGAGGCCGAAACGCTGCGCCAACGGCTCGGCTGGCTGCATCGCGGTCTTGGCGCGCCCTGGCCGAATGTTTCGGATGCGGCGCTCATCGACCGCCTCGACGACTGGCTGCTGCCCTTCCTTTCCGGCGCGGCGTCCTTTGCCGCGATCGATCCGGGCGTGCTTTCGGCCGGCCTCATGGCATTGGTGCCGCACAATCTGCAGCGCCGGATCGAGGCGCTGGCGCCGACCCATTTCGACCCTCCATCCGGCAGCCGCGTGCCGATCCGCTATGACGGTGAATGGCCGGTGCTGGCGATCCGCGTCCAGGAGCTGTTCGGTCTCGACCGGCATCCCGCGATCGCCAACGGCGCGGTGCCGCTGACGCTCGAGCTATTGTCACCGGCGCACCGACCGATCCAGACGACGCGTGACCTGCCCGGTTTCTGGCGCGGCTCCTGGGCCGATGTGCGAGCCGAGATGCGTGGCCGCTATCCCCGGCATGTCTGGCCGGAGAACCCGCTTCTCGCCACCGCCACCAGCCGCGCCAAACCGCGGGGGACCTAGCCTTTCTCCTTTTCCGGCTATAATCCTTGGCCATGATAAACATCCTGCGGGCGCCCGACTTCCAGCAAAGCCAGCGGCTGCGCCTCAACACGCTGATCAGGCTGCGCTGGCTTGCCATTGTCGGCCAGAGTCTGACGGTTCTTGTCGTTGCCTACGGGCTGAAATTCCCGCTGCCGGTCAGTCTCTGCTTCGCGCTGATCGCCTGTTCGGCCTGGATGAACCTGTTGCTGACCTTCCGTTATCCGGCGGCGCATCGGCTGACCCCGCTGCAGGCTTTCGCCATCCTGACCATCGACAGCCTGCAGCTTGCCGGTCTGCTCTACCTGACCGGCGGCCTCACCAACCCGTTTTCAGTGCTGGTCACCGTGCCCGTGGTCATCTCGGCGACGTCGCTGCCGCTGCGCCTGACCGCCATCCTCGGCGCGCTGGTGATGGTGACGGCGAGCCTGCTGGTGTTCTTCCATCTGCCGCTGCCCTGGTACGAGGGCGCGCCGCTGGAGATGCCGTTCATTTACGTCGCTGGCATGTGGATGGCGGTGTTTTCCTCGATCGCCTTCACCGCGATCTACGCCTTCCGCGTGGCCGAGGAAGCCCGGCTGCTCGCCAACGCGCTTGCCGCCACCGAGCTGGTGCTGCAGCGCGAACAGCATTTGTCGGCGCTGGACGGCCTTGCCGCCGCCGCCGCCCATGAGCTCGGCACGCCGCTCGCCACCATCACGCTTGTTGCCAAGGAGATGGAGAAGGCGCTCCGCAATGACCCGAAATACGGCGAGGACGTGACGCTGCTGCGCTCGCAGAGCGAGCGTTGCCGCGAGATCCTCAAACGCCTGACCAGCCTGTCCTCCGAGGGCGAGGCGCATCTCTCCCGCCTGCCGCTGACCTCGCTGGTCGAGGAGATGACCGCCCCGCACCGCGATTTTGGCATCTCGATCAAGCTTCGCCCCGGCGAGCGCATCGGCCCCGAACCGGTGGGACGGCGCAATCCCGGCGTCATCTACGGCCTCGGCAATCTGGTCGAGAACGCCGTCGATTTTGCCCGCAAGAGCGTCACCGTGCGCTGGAGCTGGAACGAGGCAACGGTCACCTTCTCGATCACCGACGACGGGCCGGGCTTTCCTCCCGAAATCATCGATCGCATCGGCGAGCCCTATATGTCGACACGCCAGGGCACCGAGGCCGGCGGCGGGCTTGGACTGGGGCTGTTCATCGCCAAGACCCTGCTTGAACGCTCGGGCGCCACGCTCGATTTTCGCAATTCAAACGAGCCGGGCGAGGGCGCCGTCGTGCGGATATCGTGGCCGCGCAGCGTCTTCCTCAATCCTGAATCGGCTTCGGCCACCATGTTTGACACGGCTTGAATTGGACAATAGCGCTCCAAAACTATATCTGCGTAAAATTCGGGCAGCAGGAATGTCAAGACGATGAATGGCGACGAAACGATTGGCGCAATGGTTGAGGGCGAGGACACCTCGCTGCTGATCGTCGACGACGACAGGCCATTCCTCACGCGCCTTGCCCGCGCCATGGAGACCAGGGGTTTCGTGGTCGAGACGGCCGAGAGCGTCGAGGAGGCCGTGGCCAAGGCGCGCGCCAATCCGCCAGCCTACGCGGTGGTCGACATGCGGCTCGCCGACGGCAACGGCCTCGACGTCGTTGCCGCCATCCGCGAGAAGCGCGACGACGCCCGCACCGTCATTCTCACCGGCTATGGTAACATCGCCACCGCGGTTACGGCGGTGAAGCTCGGGGCCATCGACTATCTGTCGAAACCGGCAGATGCCGACGAGGTTTTCGCGGCTCTTACCCGCACTGCGGGCGAACGCGCCGCACCGCCTGAAAACCCGATGTCGGCCGATCGCGTGCGCTGGGAGCACATCCAGCGCGTCTACGAAATGTGCGACCGCAACGTCTCCGAGACGGCCCGCCGTCTCAACATGCATCGCCGCACGCTGCAGCGGATACTCGCCAAACGCGCGCCGCGCTAACGCCTGACCGTCCTTTGCGCGCGCCAAGGTCGCGTGGCACTGTAAGAACTGCCCTGCCATCGGCGGTTGCGCATCATCGCACAGGGTGATGTTGTCCCTGCCGGCTGGTAGGCGACACGACGGAGACGACATGCAGGACCAGAAGCCGCGGCCGACTTCCACCTTTCGCGAATTCCTGGCCAGCGAGGCGACAGGCGGCATCGTCCTGATGGCAGCCGCGGCCTTGGCGCTGGTCGTCGCCAATTCGCCGCTGGCCAAAACCTATTTCGACGCCCTTCACGCCTATCTGGGACCGCTCAGCGTATCGCATTGGATCAATGACGGCCTGATGGCGGTGTTTTTCCTGCTGGTCGGCCTGGAGATCAAGCGCGAGATGCTGGACGGCCAGCTCTCGACCTGGCCACGCCGCGCTCTGCCCGGCATCGCCGCTGCCGGCGGCATGCTGGTGCCGGCACTTGTCTATGTCGCCATCAACCGCGACAATCCAGCCGCCCTGTCCGGCTGGGCGATCCCGACCGCCACCGACATCGCCTTTGCGCTCGGCGTGCTGTCGCTGCTCGGCAGCCGCGTGCCAGGGTCGCTGAAGGTATTCCTCACCGCGCTCGCCATCATCGACGACCTTGGCGCCGTCATCATCATCGCGGTGTTCTATACGAGCGGCCTGTCGCTCGCCTATCTCGGCGCCGCCTTCGCGGTCATCGCTCTGCTCATCGTGCTCAACCGCATGAAGGTGCTGACGCTGCTGCCCTATCTCCTGCTTGGTGTCGTGCTGTGGGTGCTTGTGCTGAAATCGGGCGTCCATGCCACGCTCGCCGGCGTGGCGCTGGCCCTGACCATACCTTTGAAAATCACCCCCGGCATCAGCCAGGATTCAGACCATTCACCGCTGCACCGGCTCGAGCACGGCCTGCACAGGATAGTGCCCTTCGTCGTCGTCCCGATCTTCGGCTTCGCCAATGCCGGCGTCCCGCTCGCCGGCCTCAGTGCTGCCACCCTGGTCGAGCCACTGACGCTGGGCGTCGCCGCCGGCCTCGTCGCCGGCAAGCTGGTCGGCGTGTTCGGTTCTTCTGCGCTTGCCATCCGGCTCGGCCTCGCCGATCTGCCGGTCAATGCCGGCTGGCTGCACATGGTCGGCATTTCGCTGCTCTGCGGCATCGGCTTCACCATGAGCCTGTTCATCGGCCTGCTCGCCTTCGCCAGCAATGTCGAGCTCCAGGACGCGGTGAAAGTCGGCATCCTCGCCGGCTCCTTCATCGCCGCCATCCTCGGCGCCGCCGTGCTGCTGATGGCGCCGGCAGCGAATGGGATGGACCAAGAGGAAGAGTAGCCGACGAACGTTGCGCCGCCCCTCATTGCAATGCCCGATCATTTCTCCCCGTTTAGAGACGGGGAGAAAGACGCCTTCGCAAAAGATTTCGCCAATCTCCAGCATTGCAGAAAGGGTGCAGAGGTTGCGGCCAGCGCCCCTTCTCCCCGTTCACGGGGAAAAGATGCCGGCAGGCAGATGAGGGGCAGCGCAAACGTCGAAGGTTACAGGGGGATCCGAAAACCCTCTACTCGCTCTCGCCCTCCAGCGCCGGCACCGCCACGCCGGCAAGTTCCGCCGCGAGCAGCCGCGCTGCTCCGGCCCGCGCGATCCTCAGCATCAGCGCCTTGCGCGTCGCCGCCGCCATGCGGTGCTCGGGCGCATCGCGCAGGATTTCGGCGCCGTAGCCGTCGGAAAGGATAAAGCCGCATTCCTGCGGAAAGATCTCCGACGGCACACCGGGATGGGTGGCGAAAAAAAATCGGTCGGAGTGCAGCCGGTAGTCCGGCCATTTGCGGTCGACCCTGAAATCCTCGATCGAGGATTTGATCTCGATGATCCAGATGTCGCCCTGGCGGGTCAGCGCGATGAGGTCGGCGCGGCGCCCGGTCGCCAGCGACAGTTCCGGCAGCACATGCGCGCCCATCTCCCTGAGCAGCCGCTGCACGCCACGCCGAACCAGCATCGCGCGCTCCGACTGGCGGCCGTCGATCAGCGGATTGAGGGGTACAGGTGAGATGATTGGCATGGGCTCACCATGCCAGACTTTGTTCACGGTTTGAACCCGTTTCTTGATGGCAGCTGTGCATTTGACAACCTGTATTGCAGAACGGGGCGGGGTTGGCGTCCTGCTGGCAGGTCGATTTCCCCGCGATTTCGTGCCCAGGTTTAAGCCAGGGCGGGAATACGCAATCGCAGCTATCGTCGTGCTAATTCTAGGAGCTATCAAATGGCTCCTTTAGGAGCCATCGTTTCCTAAGCGCTACCCCTGCCATTCCCCGATGGCTGGGTCGCGCTGTCGGGTAGGGGCGTTTCAAGCTCTGCCTTAACTTTCAGAACGCCGTCAACCAGGTCATTGAACTCCTCAACGCTTAAACTGCACAGGGCCTCGGCCGCACCGTAATGGCAAAATTTGAATTCTACGAATTTCTTGTTGTCGGCTCTATCCAGCTTGATGAAGAACCTAAACGAATGGGCTCCGCGAAGCGACACATAGACATAACCCAAGTCGACGGCCATGAAACTGCCGTTTGATGAACTGCCAAAGCCCCATAGTCGCCCCGCCTTTTCCTACGGGTATCTGTTGCCTCCAAGCTGCCTAGCGCGGCCAGCGGCAGTTGGTGATTTGACAGTTAGTGGGCCGCACATTATCCGCTCTACGCCCGGTGTATTTATATAATAAGCCCGCACGCAGTATTTATTTGGAGTGTCTGGCAGGCAAAGTTCACGCTTTTCACCTGTCCCTGGCTCAACATAGATTCGACAGGTTTTTTTACTCGTATCATAAGGAACGTTCGCCTGACTGGTGCATGCCGATGCACCGACGGCAACGGCTATAGCGGTGGCTATGCGGATCATGTGTTTCCCCCAAGACAACCGCACTTGAATCATGATTTGTTGCCGGTGCCAAGGCGTATTGTCGAACAAATAAGCGCCTTTCCTAAGGTGATTGTATATTTGATCAAAGACCCGACAGTTTAGCGCGTTCGACTCAGTGAGCGGACAAAGAGAACAATGGCTCCTAATTCACGTCTTCATACATTAGTAATATGAGATATTGTGCGAATGCGGGTGGGTTTAGGGAGTTTGGATGATGAACGCGGACGAGATGCAGGCGGTGGCCGACGCCTATCCGGTCGTGACGCCTGACATGGCACCCAGGCAATTGATCAAAGCGGCCAGGAACCCGAACGCGTCAAAGAAGGAAATCGCCCGTGCGGCGTTCTTCTCGATTGTCGCCTTGAGCGTATCGATGGTGCCGATTGATCGCTGAAACCTAACCTGGAAAACGGCTGGCGACGCCACGCAACCTTCACACCTGTGCGGGAACGACTTTGCCAGATGGCAAAACCGCCCCCGCGATATCGTCCAGGATCGGGCAGTCCGGCCGGTCATCGCCGTGGCAGGCATGGATCAGCTTCTGCAAGGTCGAGCGCATCGACTGCAATTCGCGCACCTTCTCCTCGATCGCACTCACATGCGCGGCGGCGATCTCGCGCACGTCATGGCTGGCGCGGCTGCGGTCCTGGTAGAGCGCCATCAGCTGGCGGCAGTCGTCGATGGAAAAGCCGAGATTGCGCGCGCGGCGCAGAAACGTCAGCCGGTGGATGTCGTCGCCCGAATAATCGCGGTAGCCGTTGCCGGCCCGCGCCGGACGGATCAGGCCGATCTCCTCATAGTAGCGAATGGTCTTGGCCGGTAGGCCGGAACGCTGGGCGGCATCTCCGACATTCATGATTGGTTCCCTAACTTCGGGCGGCCTGGCGGATCGCCCATTGAATTTCCTAGATAATCTTATGAGAGCCGTTGCCGAAAAGCCACAGCTATGGACTTACCGGCATGTAAGCCCCTGCATATAGGCATCGCCCGCTTGGCAAGCAAAGCAAATGCCAGCATGAATGATAGCGACAAGGCGGCCGTCTCGTGCCGCTACCTTTCGGGCGGGGCATCGGACCTTTTCATGCGCATGAAGTCATTCGCAATCGTCGCGGCACTTGCGCTGTCGACGGCAATTGCCGGTTGCAGCACCATCGGCTCGCAGATCTTCACCAACAACTATGGCCCGATGACCGACGCAGGCTATCAACTGCCGCGCATTCCGATCGAAAAGGTGCCGTTCAAGTACCGCCGGCAGATCGTTAGCTACGACAGCGATGAAAAGCCGGGCACCATCGTCGTCGATACCCAGAACAAGTTTCTCTATTATGTCATGGGCGGCGGCGAGGCGATGCGTTACGGCATCGGCGTCGGCCGCGAGGGTTTTGAATGGCGCGGCACCGCCCGCATCGCGGCGAAGCGCGAATGGCCGACCTGGACGCCGCCATCGGCGATGATCAAGCGCCAGCCGGAACTCGCCAAATTTGCCGGGGGCATGGACCCCGGATTGACCAACCCGCTCGGCGCGCGCGCCCTGTATCTGTTCAACAAGGGCGGCGATTCAGGCTACCGCCTGCATGGCAGCCCGGAGTGGAACTCGATCGGCAAAGCGATGTCGTCGGGCTGCATTCGGCTGATGAACCAGGACATCATCGACCTTTACGACCGCACCTCCGTCGGCGCCAAGGTCATCGTTCTCTAGAGCTCATACGCGGACCGTCTAGGCAACAACTGACGTCCCAAAACAAAAAACCGGGCAATTTGGCCCGGTTTTTTGTGTCGCGCGAAGGGGCGAATTGACGTCCTTTGATCTTAAGAGACCTGTTCGACCTGCTGCACCTCGGGCACAAAATGCCGGAGCAGGTTCTGGATGCCGTGCTTCAGCGTCGCCGTCGACGACGGGCAGCCGGCGCAGGCGCCCTTCATGTGCAGGAACACGGTGCCGTTCTCGAAGCCGCGGAAGGTGATGTCGCCACCGTCCTGGGCGACCGCCGGACGCACTCGCGTGTCGAGCAGTTCCTTGATGGTGATGACCAGTTCCTCGTCGGCCTTGTCGTAGAATTCGCCGGTCTGGCTGGTCTCGGCGGCGGGGCCGGCCCTGGCCATGACCGGCGCGCCGGACATGAAGTGCTCCATGATGGCGCCGAGGATCGCCGGCTTCAGATGCTGCCAGTCGGGGCCGTCCTTGGTCACGGTGACGAAATCATAGCCGAAGAAGACGCCGGTCACGCCCGGGATCTCGAACAGCCGGCCGGCCAGCGGCGAAGCCGCGGCAGCGCTGTCGGCATCGCGGAAATCTGCGGTGCCTTCGACAAGCACTTCCTTGCCGGGAAGGAACTTCAATGTCGCCGGATTTGGCGTCGATTCGGTCTGGATGAACATGGACGTCTCCGAGCCCGTTCGGGCATATAGTTTGGAATAATTCTAAATAGGCCCTATCGGCAGGACATTCAAGCGAAAGCCATCGCCGGAACGGCTGGCTGGGAGAATGTTTTTGCGGTCTTCTGCAACACACCTTAGGCCAGGCTGTCGATTTCTTCGTCTGACAGGTTCTGCGGCACCACTGTCACCGGGATCGGGAAGGCGGCGCCCTTGCCGGCGACCGCGCCGACCAGCGGGCCCGGCCCCTCCTTGCCGGCGCCGGCGGCCAGCACGAGGATGGCGATATCCTGGTCCTCCTCGATCAATTTGTGGATCTCTTCCGTCGGCTTGCCTTCGCGCACCACCAGTTCCGGCTCGATGCCGAGCTTCTGGCGCACCTTGTTGGCATAGCTGTCCAGTGCGGCGCGCGCGGTGGCGGTGGCCTCCTCGCGCATGATCTTCTCGACACCCAGCCAATGCTGGAAATCGTCCGGCTCGATCACATAGAGCAGCACCAGCACGCCGCTGGTGCTCTGCGCGCGCTTCGAGGCGTAGACGACGGCCCGTTCGCATTCGGGCGTGTCGTCGATAATCGCCAAAAACTTGCGGCGATGGCCGGCTTCGCGGCTGAGGCGTTTGGAGACCATATTCTACCTTCGATGGTTTCGGTCGCAATCTGCCACCGCCACGGCCCGGCCGCAAGCGACCGGCGGATGTAGCGATATTGGCTGCAGATTAACCCTGCAGCAGGCCGATGATGTCGCGCACGGTCTTCATCGTCGCCTCGGCCAGCAGGCCGGCCCGCTCGCCGCCATCCCTGAGCACCGCGTCGACATAGGCGCGGTCGTCGGAAATGCGGCGCATTTCGCCGGCGACCGGCGCCAGCTTTTCCACGGCAAGGTCGGCCAGCGCCGGCTTGAACACCGAAAACTGCTGGCCGCCAAACTCTTTCAGCACTGCCTCCTTCGATATCTCGGCGAGACCCGCATAGATGCCGACCAGGTTTTCGGCTTCCGGCCGGCCGGCCAGGCCGTCCAATTCGCCAGGCAACGCCTCCGGGTCGGTCTTGGCCTTGCGGATCTTCTTCGAGATGCTGTCGGCATCGTCGGTCAGATTGATGCGCGACAGGTCCGACGGATCCGACTTCGACATCTTCTTCGAGCCGTCGCGTAGCGACATGATGCGCGCCGCCGGTCCGCCGATGATCGGTTCGGTCAGCGGGAAATAACCGTTCACGGTCTCCTCGCCGACCTTCATCTCGACGCCGACGCCAAGGCCGGCGATGCGGTCCGAAAAGTCGTTGTTGAATTTTTGCGCGATGTCGCGTGTCAGCTCCAGATGCTGCTTCTGGTCATCGCCGACCGGCACATGGGTGGCGCGGTAGGCTAGGATGTCGGCCGCCATCAGGCTCGGATAGGCAAGCAGCCCAAGCGAGGCGTTCTCGCGATCCTTGCCGGCCTTGTCCTTGAACTGCGTCATCCGGTTCATCCAGCCGATGCGGGCGACGCAATTGAAGATCCAGGCGAGCTCGGCGTGCTGCATGACCCGCGACTGGTTGAAGACGATGTGCTTCTTCGGGTCGATGCCGGAGGCGAGAAACGCCGCGGTGATCGCGCGCGTCTGGTCCTTGAGATCCTCATGGACAAGCTGCGCGGTCAGCGAATGCAGGTCGACGACGCAATAGATGCAATCGGAGGTGTCCTGCAGGGCGACGAATTTCTTGATGGCGCCGAGATAGTTGCCGAGGTGCAGATTGCCGGTCGGCTGGACGCCGGAAAACACGAGGGGCTTGAAGGCAGGCTGATTGGCGTCAGTCATGGTGTTTCCCTGGCTTGTGGAGGGCCGTTTCGCGCGCGGCGAAAGTCTTGCGACGGCGCGCTTATGGACGAGAGCGAGTAGACGATCAAGGGGCTGTAGGCGATCGCAGCAGAGCGATTGCTTCAGGTCGGATTGCTTGTTCGATGTTGTTGGCGCTGCGCCTATAGCGCCTGTCGGCTTGACAGGTCGGCGCTGCCCCTCATTGCCCTGCCGGGCATTTCTCCCCGTATAGTGACGGGGAGAAAGACCCGTCGTCGACGGTTTCGCCAACGACAGGCGTTGCAGGACGAGCGCCGAGGGGCAGCCAGCTTCTTTCTCCCCGTAAACGGGGAGAAATGCCCGGCAGGGCAATGAGGGGCGGCGCCGACATCGATATGGTATGATAGGAGCATATTCTGCAAA
>NZ_JBVVPV010000003.1:0-46174 GCF_055811735.1 Mesorhizobium sp. WSM4850
ACGCCAATGGGGAAGCGAGCCGCCACAGGAAGGCGCTCCACGGCGCCCCCCTCTGTCCTGCCGGACATCTCCCCCACTTGGGGGGAGATCGGCAGCTTCGCCGCCGGCTCTTTTTCTACAACTTTGGACATTGGTGAAACCGGCGATGAGGGCGCAATCTCCCCCCTCGTGGGGGAGATGTCCGGCAGGACAGAGGGGGGCGCCGTGGAGCGCCAACTTGCGAGGGACGTTAATTGCCTCGCCGTCAAATCCCTTGCATGGGCTTCGCGGCCTTGTTCGGCAACCATCCTTAGAATAGCGACGGCGACATCACACGCCGCATCTTCTTCGACCATGACGAGCGACACCGCATTTTCCCTGTCGCCAGCAACGGCTACCAGCCAACGGACGCGCGCGTCGGTTCTGACCGCTGCCAGCCGCACATCGGCTGTCACCACATCCATAGCCAACTGTCCACCGCCGTCGACGATCACCGAAACCTTCGGGCCAAGGCGCTGTGCCAGCCCGGCTTCAGCAATCGCTGCCCGAATGCGCTCCGCGAGCGGGCGTGGGTCGGCGATCTCTTGCGGATCCAGCCCGGACAGCGGTCCGGTCTCGACCGGCACGCCGGTGCGCACGGCGATGCCGAGCGCGTCGACCTCCGCCGCCAGCAGCCGGGCGCTGGCCGGCATCAGGCCGCGGATCTGCAGGTTGCCACGCGCGGTTACTTCCATGATGCCGTTGCCGTGCCGCAAGGCGGATTCACCGAGCCCGATCAAGGACTTCGGCGAGAGTCCTCCAGCCATCGGGTTGAGCCGCACCAGAAGCCCGTCGCCGGTTTGCATCGGCGCGGACAAAGCGGGGCAGGAGCCGCGACGTGAGAAGGCGTTCATGCCGCCACCCCTTGGGCTTCGGCGATCAATGCCGCAAGATCGTCGTCGATCGAATTGCGCAGCGGGTGCCAGAGACCGCGCCGCCGCGCCGACAAGAAACGCTCGGCGATGATTTTCGCGGCCGCCGGATTTTCGCGCAGGATAAAGGCGCGCACCACGGGATCGCCGAGATAGGCTTCGTGCACGGCCTCGATCAGCGCGCCCGATACGGCATGGGTGGTCTCGGCGAAACCGACGAGACGGTCGACTGTCTCGGCGAATTCCGAAGCGCCGCGCGGCCCGTGCCGCATCTGGCCGGCAATGAAGCGCGGGTTGACGGCGCGGGCGCGAACCACCCGAGATACGGCTTCTCCAAGCGAGCGCGGCTTCGGCTTTTGCGGATCCGTGGTGTCGAGGACGATGACGTCGGCGTTCTTGCCAAGCGCTGCAAGCGCTGCCGAAAAACCGCCGATGAAGGCGACGTCGGCAGAGCCTTCCAAAATGTCGCGGCCGGGGTCGTCTCCGGTATGGACGAGGAGGTCGGCCTCGGCGACGCGGCCCTCGAACGCGCCGGGCGCTGAAATCGCTTCGCCCTCGGCGCCGCCATAGGCATGCGAGGTGGCGTCGAGATAGGCGCGACCGATTTCTTCGCGCGCCGCCCAGTCGCCGCTCGACAGCAACGCCTCGACACCGGCGCCGTAGGTGCCTGGCGAGGTACCGAAAATGCGCGGGCTGACCTTGCCGTCGGCGCGGGTTTTTGCCGCAAGCGGGTTTTCCATCGCGTCCTCGTCGCGGGCGGCGACGGCGTTAGCGGCGGCATCGATCAGCGCGATCTGGGTCGGGAACATGTCGCGGAACAGGCCTGAGATGCGCCAGGTGACATCGACGCGCGGGCGGCCAAGGGTGGCCGGCGTCAGCACCTCGATGCCGGTGACGCGGCCGGTGGCGCCATCCCATTGCGGCCGGCAGCCCATCAGCGCCAGGCCTTGTGCGATTTCCTCGCCGCCGGTGCGCAGCGAGGCCGAGCCCCAGAGGTCGATAACCAGCGAGCGCGGCCAGTCGCCATGCGATTGCATGTAGCTGCGCAGGACCTCGTCGGAGGCCGCCCTGCCGAGATCGAAGGATGTCGGCGTCGGCATGGTGCGTGGATCTGATGTGAACAGGTTGCGGCCGGTCGGCAGCACATCGCGCCGGCCACGCGCCGGTGCGCCGGCCGGCCCGGCAGCGACATGGCGGCCGTCGAGGGCCGCGATCAGCGCTGACTTCTCGGCCGCCGGACTTTGCTGGCGCAGCGGATCGGTCTCGCCCTCGGCTGAGCGGCCAAAGATGTGCAGGCCGTCCTTGATGGCGAAATCCTTGAGGTCGCAGAGCCAGGCGTCGATGCGGCGCAGCGCTTCGTCGGGCGCGTCGGTTCCGGCGACGCCGGCCTCGGAGGCGAGACCGGTCTTTTCAGCGGTTTCTACAATCAGCTTCGCCAGGCGGTCGCGGCGGCGGCGGTCGAGCCCGTCAGCCTGGGCATATTCGTCGACCAGCCGCTCGAGCTGCTGCTGGTTTTTGTCCAGCCCGGCGCCGGTCAGCGGCGGCGGCAAATGGCCGAGGGTGACGGCGGCGATACGCCGCTTGGCCTGAGCTGCCTCTCCCGGGTTGGAGACGATGAATGGATAGACGACGGGCAGGGGACCGGTGACGATCTCGGGAAAACAGGTTTCGCTCAGCGCCACGGTCTTGCCGGGCAGCCATTCCAGCGTGCCATGGGCGCCGACATGGACGAGGGCATGGACATCGAGCGCCTTGCGCAGCCACAGGCCAAAGGCGATCAGCGCATGGCGCGGCGGCAGCGTCGGGTCGTGATAGTCGGCGCGACGGTCGACTGAACGCCCGCGGTCAGGGGCGAGCGCAACGGTGATGTTGCCGAAGGTGGCGGCGCGGAAGGGTAAATTTGCCGAAGCGGGCGCTTGAACCCCCCCCTCTATCCTGCCGGACATGCCCGGCAGGATAGAGGGGGGTGCCTCGCACCAACCTGTCTCATCTTCAGCATTCCCCCATGCGGCCTCTACCACAGCCATTGCCTCAGCAGGCAATTCCTTCGAGAAGGTCAGATACTCCTCCAACCTCAACCCTTCGCCACCACACTCCAGCATCTCCAGCAACGCACGCGGCGTTTGCGGAATCCCTTCAACGACGTAGCCCTGTTCGCTCAGGTCGTGCAGCATCGCCAGTACGCTGGACGGCACGTCGAGGCCGACGGCGTAGCCGGTGCGGCCTGGCGCGCTCGGATAGTCGGGGATCAGGATGGCGAGCTTGCGTTTTTCGCGCGGCGTGCGCTGCAGGCGCACGAACGCCTCGACACGGTTCGCCACCTGCGCGACGCGGTCCGGCTCCGGCCGGTTGGCGAAGGCGCGGAAGGCCAGTGCCGGATCGACCTCGCTTTCGCCCTTGAAGGAAACGGCGCCAGCAAGGATGCGGCCGTCGAGTTCCGGCAGGACGACATGCATGGCGAGGTCGGCGGGCGCCAGGCCGCGCTGGTTGTCTTGCCAGATATCGCGGCGTGTCGTCGCGACGATGACCTGGAAGACAGGAACGCCGGCGCGGTCGAACAGGGTATCGACGCCGGGCTCAGCACCCGAGGCGAAGGCCGTCGCTGTGATGATGGCGGCCGGCTTCAGCGTGGCAAGCGCGGTTTCGACAAAGGCGAGCGAGGCCGGGTCCTTGAGGCTGGAGACGAAGATCGGCACGGGGGCCATGCCGCGCTGCCGCAGCGCTTCAAAAAGCGCATCGATCGGCGCGACATCGGCGGCGAGCAGAATCGAGCGGTAGAAGAGGATGGGCACGACGTCCCCCTCCCCCTCGAGGGGAGGGTGGCCCGCAGGGCCAAGTGGGGTCGTTGCGGCAGTGCTCGACGTTTTTTGCTGTTGGCGCACTTCAGAGCGTTGGCGCACTTCACAGGCGACCCCACCCCCGGCCTGCGGCCGGACCCTCCCCTCGAGGGGTAGGGGGACGTCGCGCTCTATGACACCGCGTCCCGGTTGATAGTAGCCCGCCTTCGGCACGACAACCGGCTCCGCGACCGCCACATCTGATCCGGCGAGACCTACCAGCCGATGCACCAGCGCCGTCATATTCTCCGGGCCGCCTTCGCGAAAATAGCCGAGCAGGCCGTCGAGTTCTTGCCGCGGCAGCGTCGAGCATTCGATCAGTCGCAGATCCTCGTCGCGGCATTCGCCGGGCAGCAGCGCCAGTTTTATGCCGTGCGCGCGGGCGGTCGAGGCGAGCTGATCGCAGCCGTAGCGCCACCAGTCGTAGCCGCCGAGGATGCGAACCAGAACAACCTTGGCGTGCCGGGCGACGCTGTCGATCCACAGATCGACAGACATCGGATGGCGCAGATCGCGCAAGGCGGCCAACCGCATCGACGGCAGGCGATCCGCGTCCGCCTGCCACGCCGCCGCCAGCCCGGCCAGATCGCTGTCGGTGAAGGACAGCGCCACGACATCCGCAGGCGTCTGCCTGAGATCGACAGGCTCGGCAAGATCGTCGAGCGAGGCGGATGTGGTGGTGAGGATGTGCATCGCGGCTCGTGCCTGAGGTCAGCCGGCGAGGATACGCTCGATCGCCGGGCGGTTCAGCCCTTTCAGGCCGATGACGACGAGGCGGGAGCGGCGATCGTCGGCGGCGGTCCAGGCGCGGTCGTAATAGTGGTTGACGCGCGGCCCGACTGCCTGCAGCAACAGCCGCATCGGCTTGCCGCCGACCTCGACGAAGCCTTTTACGCGCAGTACGTTTTCTTCTTCCGCCGCCGTGGCGACACGCAAAGCCAGCTCTTCGGGATTGGCAATCGACGGAATGTCGATGACGAACGAGTCAAAATCGTCATGCTCGTGATCGAGCTCGTCATCGTGGTGGGTCTTGCGGTTCTCGATGTCGTCCTCGACGGCAAGGCCGAGGCCGAGCAGCACGGAGGGATCGACCTTGCCCTGCGAGGCCGGCACGATCTTCACCGCGCGGGCGGCGTGCTTGCCGATGACGGCATTGGCGCGGGCCGAGCCGGCGGCGTCCATCAGGTCGCTCTTCGACAATATGATCAGGTCGGCGCAGGCGAGCTGGTCCTCGAACACCTCCTCGACCGGATCGTCGTGGTCGAGCGTCTCGTCCTGCGCGCGCTGCGCCTGCAGGGCGTCCATGTCGTTGGCAACGCGGCCTTCGGCCAGCGCCGGTCCGTCGACCACGGCAATGACGCCGTCGACCGTCACCCGGCTCTTCACCGTCGGCCACTGGAAGGCCTGGACCAGCGGCTTGGGCAGGGCCAGCCCGGAGGTTTCGATCAGGATATGGTCGACCCTGGGCGTCAGCGACAGGATCTGGTCGAGCGCCGGGACGAAATCGTCGGCGACGGTGCAGCAGATGCAGCCATTGGCCAGCTCAACGATGTTTTCCTCAGGGCAGGTGTCGATGCCGCATCCCTTAAGAATCTCGCCATCGATGCCGATGTCGCCGAACTCGTTGACTATGATGGCCAGCCGCTTGCCGCCAGCGTTTTCGAGCAGATGGCGGATCAGCGTCGTCTTGCCGGCGCCGAGGAAGCCGGTGACGACGGTGCAGGGCACGCGCGAGACGGAAGTGGTCATATCTGGTCCTTCAAAAGGTCGAGGGGAGGGATGCGGGCAACGAGGCCGCGCTTCAGGCAATCGGGGCGGCCGCGCCATGGCATGAGGCCGTCGGTCGAGGTGGCGAAGAGTTTTGCGCCGGTGATGAGATCGGCGCCGCTGGTCGCGGTCAGGTCGCCAAAGACATAGCTCCAGCAGCCGTCGCGCAGGATAGCGGCGCTGAGGCGGCGCTTGCAGTTGCCGAGGCATTCGACGCTGCGGATACGGATGTTTTCGCCAGAGGCGGCGCGGCGCGTGTCTTCGGCCAACAATTCGCCGGCGCGAGGATGGCCGTCGGAGCCGGTCTCGTCACGGCAGGAGGTGCAGACGATCACGGTGACGTCGGCCAGAGCATCATCATCGCCGGACAATACGCCCGCTGTCTCAGCCGAAAAACTGCTGTCGCGTTCCAAATCAGGCTCCTTGCCCGGAAAACCCGCCAGGCGATCGGATTCTTAAGTCCTAGACGGCAGGTCTCCTGGCTCGCGGGTCATCGCCTTCGTGCCGCCTTCCCGGGATTTTTCCCAGTGGTTATCGGCCTTGGCTCGTCGCTTACAGTTGCGGGGACAGCCGCGGATTTGAAATCGAGATTTCGCACCGCATTCCCTCTTGGCTCCTCCCTTTGCCGAGAGGAGACCGTCTGAACCGGATTTAGGCTTGTGGAGGCAGTCGTGTCAACGCATGCTTCCGACACGGCGATGGAAACGCTTCAGAGCAATTTTGGATGTCGGCGCTGCCCCTCATTGCCCTGCCGGGCATTTCTCCCCGTATAGTGACGGGGAGAAAGAACTGGCCGCAACGGCGGCGCCCCCTCCTGCAACGCTGGCGATTGGCGAAACCATCGATGACAGCGTCCCTCTCCCCGTCTCTATACGGGGAGAGGATGCCGGCAGGCAGGTGAGGGGCGGCGCCGACATCGGCAATCCCTTACGAAACCGCGACTTCCGCCAGCGCCTGGCCCAAATCCCCCGCCGGCGTCACCTCGATGCGTTCCAAGCCGAGCCAGCCCTGCATCAGCTTCACTTCCTCAAAAAGTTCGGCGGCGGTTTGCGGCGGCGCGCCGGGCTCGGCATAGGCGGCATGGACGCGCAGCACGCCGGCCGGGCGGTCGGCCTTGACGTCGATGCGCGCCACGATCCTTTCGCCGAGCAGGAACGGCAGCACATAATAGCCGTACTGGCGTTTTTCGGCCGGGGTGTAGATCTCGATGCGATAGCGGAAGTCGAACAGTCTTTCCGTACGTGCTCGCTCGAAGACAACCGGATCGAACGGAGCGAGCAAGGCGCGCGCCTCGATCTTGCGCGGAAAACGGGCATCCCTGTGAAGATAGGCTGGCTTGCTCCAGCCTTCGACGGTCACCGGCAAGAGGTCGCCGGCGTCGACCAGTTCCTCGATGCGGCCTTTGATGTCAGCGGGAGAGAGGCGAAAATAGTCGCGCAGGTCGCCTGCTGTCGCGACGCCGTGGGCGCGGGCGGAGATGCGCAGCAATTCGCGGTGCGCATCCTCAGGTGAGGGCACCGGCAGGGCAAGTATTTCCGGCGGCAGCACGCGCTGCGGCAGATCATAAAGCCGCTCGAAGCCACGACGTGACGCCGTGGTGATGCGGCCGGCCCAGAACAGCCATTCGAAAGCGTGCTTGGCGTCGCTCCAGCCCCACCAGCCGCCGGAGCCTTTCTGGCCTTCCAGGGCGGAAGCGGCGATCGGGCCGCGTTCGACGACCTCGCGATAAATGTCTTCAATGTAGGCGGCGCGCTCGCGGCCCCACTTGGCCAGCCCGCTATACATTTCCTCGCCACGTTCGGCCCGTTCCATGCGCCAGCGCATCAGCGGATAGGTCTCGACCGGCAGAAAGGAGGCTTCGTGCGCCCAATATTCGAAGACTTTGCGCTTGCGCGTCACGGCGGCGTTGTCGAGCAGGGCGAGCGGGTAGGGGCCAAGCCGCGAATAGAGCGGCATATAATGGGCACGCACCACCGCGCTGACGGAATCGATCTGCAGCAGACCGGTCCGGCCAAGCACACGGGCCAGATGGCGGCGATCGGGCGAGCCGTTAGGGCGAGGATCGGCAAACCCCTGTGCGGCAAGCGCGATGCGCCGGGCCATGGCGAGCGAGATTTTTTCCTTCATGCAGACGGCACTCTGTCGGCGTTCGACCAAAGGTGGGAGAGATGATTCCGCACCATGCTAGCAGGGTTCCGGCGGCATCTATGTCAGGAGAGAAAAGTGGAGTAAAAAGCGAAGGAAATCAACAGGAGCGGATTGGACCAGTTTATCCGGATATGCCGTCGAGCACCGTGTTTTGAACAAGGTTTGACTTGCTTCGCCGAAAGCCCTGCGCTAACCCTCGCCGCGTTGCAGCATAGCGCCCCCTAAAACGGTTCAGTGGTTAAACTGTCACGCTTCCGCAAGTGGGTCCGGTGCTGTAATCAGAGTGGATTGGCCGCCAACGGAAAGCTGCAGCATGAACGCATTGTTGAGTTCGTACCTGCCCATCGTCCTGTTCATCGGCGTGGCGCTGGTCGTCGGCCTGGCGCTGCTTGCCGCACCCTTTCTGGTGGCCTACCGCAATCCCGATCCGGAAAAGCTTTCCGCCTATGAATGCGGCTTCAACTCCTTTGACGATGCCCGCATGAAGTTCGACATCCGCTTCTACCTGGTGTCGATCCTGTTCATCATCTTCGATCTGGAAGTGGCCTTCCTGTTTCCGTGGGCAGTGTCTTTCAGCCAGATCGGCATGCTCGGTTTCTGGTCGATGATGGTGTTTTTGGCGGTGCTGACCATCGGCTTTGCCTATGAATGGAAGAAAGGAGCGCTGGAATGGGATTGAGCGACAATTCCGGCACGCTCGTCGCGCCGAAGCCAAAAGGCATTCTCGACCCCAGCACCGGAAAGCCGGTGGGGGCGAATGATCCCTTCTTCCTCGAGATCAACGACGAGCTTGCCGACAAGGGCTTTCTCGTCACCTCGACCGAGGCGCTGATCACCTGGGCGCGCAGCGGCTCGCTGATGTTCATGACCTTCGGTCTTGCCTGCTGTGCGGTCGAGATGATCCACACCTCGATGCCGCGCTATGACTCGGAGAGGTTCGGCGTTGCGCCGCGCGCCTCGCCGCGCCAGTCCGACATCATGATCGTCGCCGGCACGCTGACCAACAAGATGGCGCCGGCGCTGCGCAAGGTCTACGACCAGATGCCGGAGCCGCGCTACGTCATCTCGATGGGCTCCTGCGCCAATGGCGGCGGCTACTACCACTATTCCTATTCGGTGGTGCGCGGCTGCGATCGCGTCGTGCCGGTCGACATCTATGTGCCCGGGTGTCCGCCGAGTGCGGAAGCGCTGCTCTACGGCATCCTTCTGTTGCAAAAGAAGATCCGCCGCACCGGCACGATCGAGCGGTGAGCGCGATGATGAGCCTGAATGAACTCTCGACCTATCTCGGCGAGAAGCTGAGCGGCCGGATCGGCGATGCGGTGCTTGCCTATGGCGAACTCACGATCTCGCTCGAGCCGCACGATCTGATCGAGGTGGTGAGCTTCCTGCGCGACGATCCAAAATGCCAGTTCATCTCGATCATCGACGTTTGCGGCGCCGATTATCCGTCGCGGGCCAAGCGCTTCGACGTCGTCTATCACCTGCTGTCGCCGAAGCAGAATATTCGCATCCGCATCAAGGTCCAGGCCGACGAGGAGACGGTGGTGCCATCGATCACCGGCGTTTATCCCGGCGCCGACTGGTTCGAACGCGAGACCTACGATCTCTATGGCGTGCTGTTTTCGGGCCATCCCGATTTGCGCAGGATCCTGACGGACTACGGCTTCGAAGGTCATCCGCTGCGCAAGGATTTCCCGCTGACCGGTTTCGTCGAGGTGCGCTACGACGACGAAGCCAAGCGGGTCATCTACGAGCCGGTGGAATTGAAACAGGAATTCCGCAATTTCGATTTTCTCAGCCCTTGGGAGGGGACGGATTACGTCCTTCCAGGCGACGAAAAAGCCAAGACGAATTGAGACGCCAAAATGGCTGAAACTTCCGTCCGCAACTTCAACATCAATTTCGGCCCGCAACATCCGGCGGCGCATGGTGTTTTGCGTCTTGTGCTAGAACTCGACGGCGAAGTCGTCGATCGCGTCGATCCGCATATCGGGCTTTTGCATCGCGGCACTGAAAAGCTGATCGAAGCCAAAACCTATCTGCAAGCTGTGCCCTATCTCGACCGGCTCGACTATTGCGCTCCGATGAACCAGGAGCATGCCTTCGCGCTTGCCGCCGAGCGGCTGCTCGGCATCGAGGTGCCGAAGCGCGGCCAATTGATCCGCGTGCTCTATTGCGAGATCGGCCGCATCATGTCGCACATTCTCAATGTGACGACGCAGGCAATGGATGTCGGCGCGCTGACGCCGCCGCTGTGGGGTTTTGTCGAGCGCGAAAAGCTCATGGTGTTCTATGAGCGGGCCAGCGGTTCGCGCATGCATGCAGCCTATTTCCGGCCCGGCGGCGTCCACCAGGACCTGCCGCAGCAGCTGGTCGAGGACATCGGCAACTGGATCGATCCGTTCCTGAAATCGCTCGACGACCTCGACGCACTGCTGACCGGCAACCGCATCTTCAAGCAGCGCAACGTCGACATCGGCATCGTCTCGCTGGCCGACGCTTGGGCCTGGGGCTTTTCCGGCGTCATGGTGCGTGGATCCGGCGTCGCCTGGGATCTGCGCAAGTCGCAGCCCTATGAATGCTATGCCGAGATGGATTTCGACATTCCGATCGGCAAGAACGGCGACTGCTACGACCGTTATCTCGTGCGCATGGAAGAGATGCGCCAGTCGGCGAAAATCATGCGCCAGTGCGTCGACCTGCTGCTCGGCAAGGAAGGCAGCGGGCCGGTGTCGAACCTCGACGGCAAGGTGGTGCCGCCGAAGCGCGCGGCGATGAAGCGCTCGATGGAAGCGCTGATCCATCACTTCAAGCTCTACACCGAGGGGTACCGCGTGCCGGCCGGCGAGGTCTATGCGGCCGTCGAAGCCCCAAAAGGCGAGTTCGGCGTCTATCTCGTCTCGGACGGCACCAACAAGCCCTATCGCTGCAAGCTGCGCGCGCCCGGATTCGCGCATCTGCAGGCCATGGATTTTTTGTGCCGCGGCCACATGCTGGCCGATGTCACCGCCGTTCTCGGCTCCCTCGACATCGTGTTTGGTGAGGTGGACCGGTAGCAATGAACGCGCTTGTCACCGCAGCGGTCCTGACAATGGCGGCCCAAGTTCCTGCTTGGGGCCCCGATGGTCGGCTGCTGTCACGAGACCTGCTGAAGATTGGGTTTGAGCTGGTTGCGGAAGGTGACTTATTGATGGGGCGCACGTTCGAGCGACATGCACCGATGGATGAAGGGATTGTTCTTCATTCCTTCCCGCAGTGCCAGCTGGATTCGTTCGTTGCCCAGGTGCCCAGCCGGCCACGGCCCTATTGTGTCTCCTGGGTTGGCGATCGTTATGACGAATACATCCGCCTGAAGCGCGGGAAAGAAGAGTTTGTGTGCGTGTTAGGGCAATCCGAGAACTGCTATCGCGTCTCCAGCTCGATTCAGTAAGAAACAAATAAAGCGAAACTCCATGTCAGTCCGCCGTCTCGCAGAAGCCAGCCTCCAGCCAGCCTCCTTCGCCTTCAACCGGGCGAATGCGGCAGCGGCGAAGCAATGGATCAACAAATATCCGAAGGGCCGCGAGCAGTCGGCGATCATCCCGTTGCTGATGCTGGCGCAGGAGCAGGAAGGCTGGGTGACCAAGGCGGCGATCGAGACGATCTCCGACATGCTCGGCATGCCCTACATCAGAGGGCTCGAAGTCGCGACCTTCTACACCCAGTACCAGCTCAATCCGGTCGGCACCCGCGCGCATATCCAGGTCTGCGGCACCACGCCCTGCATGCTGCGCGGCTCGGAAGCGCTGATGGATTTGTGCCGATCGAAAATCCATCACGACCAGTTCCACACCAACGACAAGGGCACGCTGTCGTGGGAAGAGGTCGAATGCCTTGGCGCCTGCGTCAACGCGCCGATGGTGATGATTTTCAAGGATACGTTCGAGGATCTGACGCCGGAGCGGCTTGCCGAGATCATCGACCTCTATGATGCCGGCAAGGGCGCCTCGGTGACGCCGGGGCCGCAGAACGGCCGCATCACCTCCGAGCCAATCACCGGCCTGACGACGCTGAAGAGCGAAAAGGCAATCCTGAAGACGACCCGCGACAAGGACGCCAAGGCAGCCGCCAAGGCCGCCAGGGAGGCAGCGCCAGCGGCAATTGTCGCGGCGCCAGCGGCTCTGGCCCAGGCATCGGCCGGCCCCGTTGCGCCGTCGAAGGCCAGCAAGCCGAAGACCGATGCGCCCGAAACCAGCCCGGCGCTGGAGACGCCTTCTCCGGCAAAGGTCGCACCGGATACGGAAAAGGCGGCGAGCGTCAGAGCGCCGCGGCATTCGGCGGCCAACGCCAACAAGGCCGCGCCGGAAGTCGAAAAGGTTTTGAAACAGCGCAGCGGTCCGATAGTCAAGGCTGAGCCAGCGGCTGCTTTCAAGGCGCCGGAAGCCAAGGGCACGCAGCTCGGCGCTGCCGGTAAGACGGCCGCCGCGAAGACGACCAATGCCAAGCCGACCAGTGCCAAGCCGACCAATGCCAAGACGGGCAATGCCAAGACGGGCAATGCCAAGATGGGCAAGCCTTCGCTCGAGGACAAGAACCGTCCGGCCAGCATCGCGAGGCCGGCGCTGGTCGACGATCTCAAGCTGATCTCGGGCGTCGACCCGAAGATCGAAGGCATCCTGCATTCGCTTGGTATCTTCACCTACGCGCAAGTCGCGTCTTGGAAGAAGGCCGAGCGCGAGTGGGTCGATGGCTATCTCAGTTTCCACGGCCGCATCGAGCGCGAAGACTGGGTCAAGCAGGCCAAGGCGCTGGCCAAGGGCGGGGTCGCCGAATATATCCGCGTTTTCGGCAAGAAACCGGTCTGAGGGACGAACAATGCTTCAGGACAGAGACCGCATCTTCAACAACATCTACGGCCGCTTCGACAAGTCGCTGGCCGGTGCGATGGCGCGCGGCGCCTGGGACAACACGCCCGGCATCATTGCCAAGGGGCGCGACTGGATCGTCAACGAGATGAAGGCATCAGGCCTGCGCGGCCGCGGCGGCGCTGGCTTCCCGACCGGGTTGAAATGGTCGTTCATGCCCAAGCAGAGCGACGGCCGGCCGAGCTATCTCGTCGTCAACGCCGACGAATCCGAGCCCGGCACCTGCAAGGACCGCGATATATTGCGCCACGATCCGCATACGCTGGTCGAGGGCTGCCTGATCGCCGGCTTCGCCATGGGCGCGATCGCCGCCTACATCTATGTGCGCGGCGAGTTCATCCGCGAGCGCGAGGCGCTGCAGCGCGCCATCGACGAGGCCTATGCGGCCAGGCTGATCGGCAAGAACAACACGTCCGGCTACGATTTCGACATCTACATGCATCATGGCGCCGGCGCCTATATCTGCGGCGAGGAAACGGCGCTGCTCGAAAGCCTCGAAGGCAAGAAGGGCCAGCCGCGGCTGAAGCCGCCGTTTCCGGCCAATGTCGGCCTCTATGGCTGCCCGACGACGGTCAACAATGTCGAGTCCATCGCGGTGGCGCCGACCATTTTGCGGCGTGGCGCTGCCTGGTTCTCGTCCATTGGCCGGCCCAACAATGTCGGCACCAAACTGTTCTGCGTTTCGGGCCACGTCAACACGCCGTGCACCGTCGAAGAGGCGATGTCGATCCCGTTCCGCGAGCTGATCGAGACGCATTGCGGCGGCATTCGCGGCGGCTGGGACAATCTGCTGGCGGTCATTCCGGGCGGCGCTTCGGTGCCGCTGGTGCCGGCGGAGCAGATCATCGATGCGCCGATGGATTTCGATGCGCTGCGCGACCTGAAATCGGGTCTCGGCACGGCGGCTGTCATCGTCATGGACAAATCGACCGATATCGTGAAGGCGATCGCCCGGCTTTCCTACTTCTACAAGCACGAGAGCTGCGGCCAGTGCACACCGTGCCGCGAAGGCACCGGCTGGATGTGGCGGGTGATGGAGCGGCTGGTGCGCGGCGAGGCGCAGAAGCGCGAGATCGACATGCTGCTCGACGTGACCAAACAGGTCGAAGGCCACACGATCTGCGCGCTGGGCGATGCGGCGGCGTGGCCGATCCAGGGCCTGATGCGGCATTTCCGCGGCGAGGTGGAGCGGCGTATCGACGAGTTTTCGCGCAATGCGCACCGGGCAGAGCCGGTGATGGTGGCGGCGGAATAGAGAAGAATTTGAAGCGGGCGATTGCCCGATTGGAATGCGGGCAGGTGCCCGATCTGAGATACGGGCGAATGCCCGATCTGAAGTACGGGCAAGAGCCCGATCTGAAATACGGGCAAGTGCCCGATTTGAGGAAACAGGCCGGGGCATACGGAAGAAACGACCAGGAGACTACCTATGTCGCTGAATTCGAGACCCGAACATTTGATGCCAGATTTGGACCCGTTCGAGAAGATGAACCAGGACCTGACCAGGATGATGCCGAAGGAGATGGCCAGCGCCGTCAATCTCCTGGCGCACCCTGTCGCGGGTGCGGCAGCGATGTCGGCGCTCGGCATCGGGCTTGCCAATCATGCCTTTGGGTTGTGGATGGGCGTGCTCTCGGGCGCCGCCGAGGCCTCGCAGCGGCTCTTCCAGCCGATCGTCGACGATTTCGATGCCAGGGTAGAACGCTTTTCGCAGACAGGGACAAGCTCCTCGACCAAGGCGCGCGCGGCGACGAAAACCTTGATCGCCGAGGCGCAGTCCTTCGCCAGGAACGTGAATGACATAGCCGCGAACAGCATGGATGATGCACGCAGCGTGGTGGATGCGGCTGCCGCACCGGCCGGGTTGATGCCGGAGGATTTCAAGCAGCCCAAGGCAATGGATCGTCCGGAAAACCCGGCAGACCTCAAGGCAATATCGGGCATCGGGCCGAAGCTGGAACAGGTGCTGAACGGCTTGGGCATCTGGACCTACGGCCAGATCGCGACATGGACGCCGGAAGAGATCGCCTGGGTCGACGATTATCTGTCGTTCAAGGGCCGCATCGGTCGCGACAACTGGCTTGGCCAGGCAGCGGCGCTGGCCGCAAAGGCCGAGAGGTAGGCGACGCGATGGAGGTCCACGACAGGCGCGATGTTCTCGACGTGCGCAACGCCATCGTCAGCAATTCCAGTTTCGATGACGTCAACATGTCGAACACCCGGTTTCACGACGTCAACCTGTCGGCGGCCAGGATCCACCGCACCAACCTGAGCAACACCAAGGTGGAAGACGCCAATCTTTCGAACGCGTATTTCACCAACGTAAACATGAGCAACGTGAAGATAGAAAACGCGCAGGTTGCGGGCATGATGATCAACGGCATCAGCCTTGAAGACCTGTTCCAGGCATATGAGACGGCGAAGACCGCCGGGGGCAATTGATGGCAAAGCTCAAGGTCGACGGGAAAGAGATTACTGTACCCGACCACTACACGCTGCTGCAGGCAGCCGAGGACGCCGGCGCCGAAGTGCCGCGCTTCTGCTTCCATGAGCGGCTGTCGATCGCCGGCAATTGTCGCATGTGCCTGATCGAGGTGAAGGGTGGGCCGCCCAAGCCGCAGGCGTCCTGCGCCATGGGCGTGCGCGATCTGCGTCCGGGGCCAAATGGCGAAACGCCGGAAATTTTCACCAACACGCCGATGGTCAAGAAGGCCCGGGAAGGCGTGATGGAATTCCTGCTGATCAACCATCCGCTCGATTGCCCGATCTGCGACCAGGGCGGCGAGTGCGACCTGCAGGATCAGGCGATGGCGTTCGGCGTCGATTCCTCGCGCTATCACGAGAACAAGCGGGCGGTCGAAGACAAGTATATCGGGCCGCTGGTCAAGACGATCATGAACCGCTGCATCCATTGCACGCGCTGCGTCCGCTTCACCACCGAAATTGCCGGCATTTCCGAGCTCGGCCTGATCGGCCGCGGCGAGGACGCCGAAATCACCACCTATCTCGAAAGCGCGATGACATCGGAACTGCAGGGCAACGTCATCGACCTTTGCCCGGTCGGCGCGCTGACCTCCAGGCCCTACGCCTTCCAGGCGCGGCCGTGGGAACTGACCAAGACCGAATCCATCGACGTGATGGACGCAGTCGGCTCGGCGATCCGCGTCGATTCCAGAGGCCGCGAGGTGATGCGCATCCTGCCGCGCACCAACGAGGCGGTGAACGAGGAGTGGATTTCCGACAAGACCCGCTTCATCTGGGACGGCTTGCGCACCCAGCGCCTCGACCGGCCATATGTCCGCAAGAACGGCAAGCTGGCCCCGGCAAGCTGGGTCGAGGCTTTTTCCGCGATCAAGGAAGCGGTGTCGAGCACCG
Source organism: Mesorhizobium sp. WSM4850 (assembly GCF_055811735.1). Classification (NCBI taxonomy): domain Bacteria; kingdom Pseudomonadati; phylum Pseudomonadota; class Alphaproteobacteria; order Hyphomicrobiales; family Phyllobacteriaceae; genus Mesorhizobium; species Mesorhizobium sp. WSM4850. Next base: position 15,925 of record NZ_JBVVPV010000003.1, read on the forward strand.
CGCCCGACAAGATCGGCGCCATATCAGGCGATCTCGCCGCCGTCGAGGAGATCTATGCGCTGAAGCTGCTGATGGCCTCGCTCGGCTCGAAGAACACCGACTGCCGCCAGGATGGCGCCGCGCTCGATCCGTCGCTCGGCCGGGCAAGCTATCTCTTCAACCCGACCATCGAGGGCATCGAGCAGGCCGACGCGGTGCTGATCATTGGCGCCAATCCGCGCTTCGAGGCGTCCTTGCTTAACGCCCGCATCCGCAAGCGCTGGCGGCTCGGCAACCTGCCGGTCGGCGTCATCGGCGATGTCGGCGATACGCGCTACGACTATGAGCAGCTCGGCGCCGGACCGGAATCGCTGAAGGATTTGGCCGATGGCAACGGCAAATTCTTCCAGGTGCTGAAGCAGGCGACGCATCCGCTTGTCATCGTCGGTCAGGGCGCGCTGTCGCGCTCGGACGGCGCGGCCGTGCTCGGCCAGGCGGCGAAGCTCAGCCTGGCCGTCAATGCCGCGAGAGCCGACTGGAACGGCTTTGCCGTGCTGCACACTGCGGCGGCGCGTATCGGCGGTCTCGATGTCGGCTTCGTGCCGGGCGAGGGCGGCAAGAACGTCGCCGGCATGCTGGGCGATATGGAGGTGCTGTTCCTGCTCGGCGCCGACGAGATCGACATGACCAGGACCGGCGGCGCCTTCGTCGTCTATATCGGCACGCATGGCGACCACGGCGCGCACCGCGCCGACGTCATCCTGCCGGGCGCCGCCTATACCGAAAAATCGGGCACCTACGTCAACACCGAGGGCCGGGTGCAGCAGACCAACCGCGCCGGCTTCGCGCCGGGCGATGCGCGCGAGGACTGGGCGATCCTGCGGGCGCTGTCGGATGTGCTGGGCAAGAGATTGTCGTTCGATTCGCTGCCGCAGCTGCGTGCAAAGCTTTATGGCGAATACCCGCATCTTGCCCGCATCGACCAGGTCGCGGCCGGCAATGCCGACGATATCGCCAAGGTGGCGAAGCTTGGCGGGCGGCTTGGCAAGGGCAGCTTCACCTCGCCGGTCAAGGATTTCTACCTGACCAACCCGATCGCGCGGGCTTCCGCAGTGATGGCGGAGTGCTCGGCGCTGGCGAAAAACGGTTTTAGGCAGGCGGCGGAATAGCATGGACACCTTCTTCTCCTTCTACGTGCTGCCGGCGCTGCTCATCCTGCTGAAGTCGGTCGTGCTGATCGTCGTGCTGTTGATCTTCGTCGCCTACATCCTGTACGCGGACCGCAAGATCTGGGCGGCGGTGCAGTTGCGCCGCGGCCCGAACGTCGTCGGCCCATGGGGCACGCTGCAGGCTTTCGCCGACCTTCTGAAGTTCGTGTTCAAGGAGCCGGTGATTCCGTCCGGCGCCAACAAAGGCGTTTTTCTGCTGGCGCCCTTGGTTTCGGCGGTGCTGGCGATCTCGGCCTGGGCAGTGATCCCGGTCAACGAGGGCTGGGCGATCGCCAACGTCAATGTCGGCATCCTCTACGTCTTCGCCATCTCCTCGCTCGAGGTCTATGGTGTGATCATGGGCGGCTGGGCGTCCAATTCGAAATATCCGTTCCTCGGCGCGCTGCGCTCGGCGGCGCAGATGGTGTCCTACGAGGTCTCGATCGGCTTCGTCATCGTCACAGTGCTGCTTTGCGTCGGCTCGCTCAACCTGTCCGACATCGTGCTGTCGCAGGCGGACGGGCTGGGAACTCGGGTTGGCCTGCCCAACACCTTCCTCGATTGGCATTGGCTGTCGCTGTTCCCGATGTTCGTCATCTTCTTCATCTCGGCGCTGGCCGAAACCAACCGCCCGCCCTTCGACCTTGTGGAAGCCGAATCGGAACTCGTCGCCGGCCATATGGTCGAATATTCGTCGACGCCGTTCCTGCTGTTCTTCCTCGGCGAATATGTCGCCATCGTGCTGATGTGCGCGCTGGCCACCATCCTGTTCCTCGGCGGCTGGCTGCCTCCGTTCGACTTCGCTCCCTTCACCTGGGTGCCGGGGCTGATCTGGTTCGTGCTCAAGGTCTGCCTGGTGTTCTTCATGATCTCGATGGTGAAGGCTTTTGTGCCGCGCTACCGCTACGACCAGCTGATGCGGCTCGGCTGGAAGGTCTTCCTGCCGATCTCGCTGGCGATGGTGGTGATTGTCGCCGCGTTCCTCAAGATCACGGGGTTTGCGTGATGGGCGATCCGGCAATCCTGGTGCTTGGCGCCGCTGCTGGCGCCTTGGTGGCATGGCTGACGTCTGTTTTCGCGTTGCCGACTGCGCTGCACATGTTTGGGCGTTCAAAAGGGCTCGGCCTGCCCGTTTCCGTCGAGGAAAAGCAAATGCGCGAGCATTTGATCCGTAGACTCTACCTTGTGGTTTCTCCGCTTGCGTGTGGCGTCATGGGCGCCGCGGTCGCGTTGCAAATGTTTGGGGGTGCTGAATGAGCACGCTGTATCAAGCCGCAAAATCGCTGCTGCTGCAGGATTTCGTCAGCGCGTTCTTCCTGTCGATGCGCCAGTTCTTCGCGCCGAAGGAGACGATCAACTATCCGCACGAAAAGGGGCCGACCAGCCCGCGCTTTCGCGGCGAGCATGCGCTGCGCCGCTATCCGAACGGCGAGGAACGCTGCATCGCCTGCAAATTGTGCGAGGCGATCTGCCCGGCGCAGGCGATCACCATCGAGGCCGGCCCGCGCCGCAACGACGGCACCCGCCGCACCGTGCGCTACGACATCGATATGGTGAAGTGCATCTATTGCGGCTTCTGCCAGGAAGCCTGCCCGGTCGACGCAATCGTCGAGGGACCGAATTTCGAGTTCGCGACCGAGACGCGCGAGGAACTTTATTACGACAAGGACAAGCTCTTGGCCAATGGCGACCGCTGGGAGCGCGAACTGGCGCGCAACATCTCGCTGGACGCGCCGTACCGCTGACATTTGACGCATGGACGGGGCGAGAGGCCTCGTTTAAGGAACACGCGGCTTCGGCACCGGAGGCGGAGCCAAGCCACACATCGAACAGGACGAACGTCCTGTTCGGACAGGAACCCGGGGGAACCCATGCTGAATGGACTAGAGGCGGCCTTTTTCTACCTCTTCGCCTTTGTCGCGGTGGCGTCGGCGTTCATGGTCATTTCGGCGCGCAATCCCGTGCATTCGGTGCTGTTCCTGATCCTGACCTTCTTCAATGCCGCAGGCCTGTTCATGCTGACCGGCGCCGAGTTTCTGGCTATGATCCTGCTCGTCGTCTATGTCGGCGCGGTCATGGTGCTGTTCCTGTTCGTCGTCATGATGCTCGACGTCGATTTCGCCGAAATGAAGGAAGGCGCCCTGCAATATGCGCCGATCGGCGCGCTGGTCGGGCTGATCCTGGCGGCTGAGCTGATCGTCGTGCTCGGCGGCTATACATTCGCGCCGCAACTGGCGGCAACGGTTGCAAAACCCACTCCGGACCTTGCCGCCCGCTCGAACACGGCAGCGCTCGGCGACATCCTCTATACCGACTACCTCTATTATTTCCAGATTGCCGGCCTTGTGCTGCTGGTCGCCATGATCGGCGCCATCGTGCTGACGCTGCGCCACAAGCCGGGCATCAAACGGCAGTCGATCGCCGCACAGGTCGGCCGCACGCCGGCAACGGGGATGGAAATCCGCAAGGTCAAGACGGGCGAAGGAATCTGAGATGGTCGTCGGCATCGCACATTATCTGACCGTATCGGCGATCCTGTTCACGCTCGGCGTGTTCGGCATTTTTCTCAACCGCAGGAACATCATCGTCATCCTGATGTCGATCGAGCTGATCCTGCTCGCGGTCAACATCAATTTCGTCGCCTTCTCAGCAGCACTCGGCGATCTCGTCGGACAGGTGTTCGCGCTGTTCGTGCTGACGGTCGCAGCGGCTGAAGCGGCGATCGGCCTCGCCATTCTCGTCGTCTTCTTCCGCAACCGCGGCTCGATCGCGGTCGAAGACGTGAACATGATGAAGGGTTGACGGAAACCACCATGTATCAGGCCATCGTCTTCCTTCCTCTGCTCGGCTTCCTGATCGTCGGCCTGTTCGGCACGTCGCTCGGCGCCAAGGCGTCCGAATACATCACCTCCGGCTTCCTGGTGATATCAGCCGTGCTGTCGTGGGTCGCCTTCTTCGCCGTCGGCTTCGGCGAGGGCGAGGTGTTCACCGTGCCGGTGCTGCGCTGGATCCAGTCGGGCGGGCTGGAGGCCGCATGGGCACTGCGCATCGACACGCTGACGGTGGTGATGCTGGTCGTCGTCAACACGGTGTCGGCGCTGGTCCACATCTACTCCATCGGCTACATGCATCACGACCCGAACCGGCCGCGCTTCTTCGCCTATCTGTCGCTGTTCACCTTCGCCATGCTGATGCTGGTGACGGCTGACAACCTCGTGCAGATGTTCTTCGGCTGGGAAGGCGTCGGCCTCGCCTCCTATCTGCTGATCGGCTTCTGGTACAAGAAACCGTCGGCCAATGCCGCCGCGATCAAGGCCTTCGTCGTCAACCGCGTCGGCGATTTCGGTTTCGCGCTCGGCATCTTCGGCGTGTTCGTGCTGTTCGGCTCGGTCAATCTCGGCACCATCTTCGCCAATGCGGCGACGTTCATTCCGGCCGAAGGCGCGCCGGAGGGCGCTGCCGTGCTGACCTTCCTCGGCTATGCGCTCGACAAGCAGGCTGCGATGACCGTCGTCTGCCTCTTGCTGTTCATGGGCGCCATGGGCAAGTCGGCCCAGGTGCCGCTGCACACCTGGCTGCCCGACGCCATGGAAGGCCCGACGCCGGTCTCGGCGCTCATCCATGCCGCCACCATGGTGACGGCCGGCGTGTTCATGCTGGCGCGGCTGTCGCCGCTGTTCGAACTGTCGCATTCGGCGCTGATCGTGGTCACCTTCATCGGCGCCTTCACCGCCTTCTTCGCGGCGACCGTCGGCCTCGTCCAGAACGACATCAAGCGCGTCATCGCCTATTCGACCTGCTCGCAGCTCGGCTACATGTTCGTGGCGCTCGGCGTCGGCGCCTATGGCGCGGCGATCTTCCATCTGTTCACGCACGCCTTCTTCAAGGCGCTGCTGTTCCTCGGCTCGGGCTCGGTGATCCACGCCGTCTCCGATGAACAGGACATGCGCAGGATGGGCGGCCTCAGAACGCTCATTCCGAAGACCTACTGGATGATGGTGATCGGCACTCTGGCGCTGACCGGCGTCGGCATTCCGGTGACGGTCATCGGCACCGCCGGCTTCTTCTCCAAGGACGCGATCATCGAAAGCGCCTTTGCCGCGCACAATCCGGTCGCCGGCCTTGCCTTCGTGCTGCTGGTCGTCGCTGCCTGCTTCACCAGCTTCTATTCCTGGCGCTTGATCTTCATGACCTTCCACGGCCAGCCGCGGGCGAGCCACGAGGTCATGCACCATGTCCATGAATCGCCGCCGGTCATGCTGGTGCCGCTGTACATCCTGGCGGCGGGCGCGCTGTTTGCCGGCGTGATCTTCCATGGCGCCTTCATCGGCGAGGGCTATGCCGAGTTCTGGAAGGCGTCGCTGTTCACGCTGCCGGAGAACCACATCCTGCACGACATCCACGAAGTGCCGTTTTGGGTGAAGCTGTCGCCGTTCGTCGCCATGCTGATCGGCTTTGCGATTGCCTGGCAATTCTACATCCGCGCGCCGGAGATGCCGAAAAACCTGGCGGCGCAGCATCGCGGGCTCTACGCCTTCCTGCTCAACAAGTGGTATTTCGACGAGCTCTTCGATTTCCTGTTCGTGCGGCCGGCAAAACGCCTCGGCCACTTCCTGTGGAAGACCGGCGACGGCACCGTGATCGACGGACTTGGTCCTGACGGGGTTTCGGCGCGCGTCGTCGACGTCACCAACCGGGTCGTCAAACTGCAGACCGGCTACCTCTATCACTATGCCTTCGCCATGCTGATCGGCGTTGCCGCATTCGTCACCTGGATGATGCTCTGATGACCGCCTGGCCGATCCTCTCGCTGGTCACCTTCCTGCCGCTGGTTGGTGTGCTGTTCATTCTGCTGATCAACGACGACAGCGAGAATGCCCGCCGCAACATCCGCGCCATAGCGTTGTGGACGACTGGTATCACCTTCATCATCTCGTTGTTCATCTGGACCGGCTTCGACAATGCGGAGCCCGGCTTCCAGTTCGTCGAGAAGTTTGCCTGGCTGGATTCCGGCATCTCCTACCATATGGGCGTCGACGGCATCTCCATGCTGTTCGTCATCCTGACCACCTTCCTGATGCCGCTCTGCATCCTGGCTTCGTGGGAATCAATCGAGAAGCGCGTCAAGGCCTACATGATCGCCTTCCTGCTGCTGGAGACGCTGATGATCGGCGTGTTCTGCGCGCTCGACATCGTCTTGTTCTACGTCTTCTTCGAGGCCGGCCTGATCCCGATGTTCATCATCATCGGCGTGTGGGGCGGCAAGCGGCGCGTCTACGCCTCGTTCAAGTTCTTTCTCTATACGCTGGCCGGCTCGGTGCTGATGCTGCTTGCCATCATGGCGATGTTCTTCCAGTCCGGCACCACCGACATCCCGACGCTCCTGACGCACAACTTCCCGGCCTCCATGCAGACCTGGCTATGGCTCGCCTTCTTCGCGTCTTTCGCCGTGAAGATGCCGATGTGGCCGGTGCACACCTGGCTGCCGGACGCGCATGTCGAGGCGCCGACGGCCGGTTCGGTGATCCTGGCCGCCATCCTGCTTAAGATGGGCGGATATGGCTTCCTGCGCTTCTCCCTGCCGATGTTTCCGATCGCCTCGGAGATGTTTGCGCCGCTGGTCTTCGCGCTGTCCGTCGTCGCCATCATCTACACCTCGCTGGTGGCGCTGATGCAGGAGGACATGAAGAAGCTGATCGCCTATTCGTCGGTCGCCCATATGGGCTTCGTCACCATGGGCATCTTCGCGATGAACCAGGAAGGCGTCCAGGGGGCGATCTTCCAGATGCTGTCGCACGGCCTGGTCTCCGGCGCGCTGTTCCTGTGCGTCGGCGTCATCTACGACCGCATGCACACGCGCGACATCGACGCCTATGGCGGGCTGGTCAACAACATGCCGAAATACGCCACCGTGTTCATGATCTTCACCATGGCCAATGTCGGCCTGCCCGGCACCAGCGGCTTCGTCGGCGAGTTCCTGACCATGCTCGGCGTGTTCCGGGTCAACACCTGGGTGGCGTTCTTCGCCGCCACCGGCGTCATCCTGTCGGCGGCCTATGCGCTGTGGCTGTATCGCCGGGTGATCTTCGGCGCGCTGACCAAGGACAGCCTGAAAGGCCTGCTCGACCTGTCGACGCGCGAGAAGGTGATCATCTACCCGCTGGCCGTGCTGGTCATCTTCTTCGGCGTCTACCCGGCGCCGGTCTTCGACGCGACCGCCGCATCGGTCAAGGCGCTCGTCACCAATGTCACCGCATCCATCGACACCGCGCAGACCGCGGCGGCGAACTGACCCGAGAGGTTTGCGAACCATGACGCCGGACCTTCTCTCCAGCCTGTCGCTGTCGACGCCAGAGCTGATCCTCGCCGTCGGCGCCCTGGCGCTGCTGATGCTCGGCGCCTATTCGCGCGCCAACACCACCACCACGGTCAGCGGCCTTGCCGTCGCCGTCCTGGTGGTTGCCGGCCTCTGGACGATCCTTTCCACCGGGCAGGGCAACGCTTACGGCGAAGCCTTCGTCCAGGATCCCTTCGCCCGCTTCATGAAGGTGCTGGCGCTGATCGGGTCGGCGGTGACGCTGGTCATGTCGATGCGCTTCGCCAAGGCGGAGCATTTCGACAAGTTCGAGTATCCGGTGCTGATCCTGCTGTGCACGCTCGGCATGATGCTGATGATCTCGGCCAACGGCATGATCGGGCTTTATCTCGGCCTCGAACTGCAGTCGCTGGCGATCTACGTGCTGGCGGCGATCAACCGGGACAATCTGCGCTCGACCGAGGCGGGGTTGAAATATTTCGTTCTCGGCGCGCTGTCGTCGGGCATGCTGCTCTACGGCATCAGCCTCGTCTACGGCTACACCGGCAACACCGGCTTCCAGGAGATCGCCGCAGCACTTGGCGGCGGCGAGCGGCAGCTTGGCCTGGTCTTCGGCCTGGTCTTCGTGCTGGCCGGCCTTGCCTTCAAGATATCGGCGGTGCCGTTCCACATGTGGACGCCCGACGTCTATGAAGGCGCGCCGACGCCGGTGACGGCCTTCCTCGCTGCGGCGCCGAAGATGGCGGCGATGGCGCTGATCGTGCGCGTCACCATGGACGCCTTCCAGCCGATCGCCGCCGACTGGCAGCAGATCATCGTCTTCATCTCGATCGCCTCGATGCTGCTCGGCGCCTTTGCGGCTATCGGCCAGACCAACATCAAGCGGCTGATGGCCTATTCCTCGATCGGCCATATGGGCTACGCCCTGGTCGGCCTCGCCGCCAACAGCCAGGCCGGCGTGCGCGGCGTCGCCATCTACATGCTGATCTATCTGGTGATGACGCTCGGCACCTTCGCCTTCATCCTCGCCATGCGGCGCAAGGAAGGCAATGTCGAACAGATCAGCGATCTCGCCGGGCTGTCGTCGACCAATCCGATCATGGCGACGATCCTGACCATCCTGATGTTCTCGCTGGCCGGCATTCCGCCGCTCGCCGGCTTCTGGGGGAAGTGGTACGTGTTCCTTGCCGCCATTAACGCCAACCTCTACGCGCTGGCGATCATCGGCGTGCTGGCCTCGGTGGTGGGCGCCTATTATTATCTGCGGATCATCAAGATCATGTGGTTCGACGAACCGGTCGGCGGCTTCGTGCCGATGGCGACCGAGCTTCGCATCGTGCTTGGCGTCTGCGGCGCCTTCGTGCTGTTCTACGTGCTGATCGGCGGGCCGATCGGCACCTATGCCGAAGCCGCCGCCAAGACATTCTTCTGACGGGATGGCATTTCGGCTGGCTCCAACAGCGGCCTCGGAAGGGTTTCGGCTCGAGGCACATGACACCGTCGGTTCGACCAATGCGCTGGCGCTCGACCGTGCGCGGGCGGGAGATCCGGGCAAGCTCTGGGTCGTTTCGAAAAAACAGGAAAGCGGGCGTGGCCGGCGCGGCCGGGTCTGGGCGACGCCCGAGGGCAATCTGGCGGCGACGCTGCTGGTGGTCACCAATGCCGAGCTTCGCCTGGCCGCGACGCTCGGCTTCGTCGCCGGGCTGGCGCTGGCCGATGCGCTCGACGCCGTCGTGCCGAAGGGCAGGATCGCAATCGGCCTCGACGGCGGCAGCGATGGAAAAAACCGTTTCGAGCTGAAATGGCCGAACGATGTGCTTGCCTCCGGCGCCAAGCTTGCCGGCATCCTGCTGGAATCGGCGATACTCGAAGGCGATCGCTTTGCGGTGGCGGTCGGCATCGGTGTCAATGTTGTGGCATACCCCAAGGATTTGCCTTATCCCGCGACATCGCTTAGCGCGCTGGGCGCTGCTTGCGATGCCGAGACATTGTTTCTGGCGCTGTCGGATGCCTGGAGCGAGAATGCGCGGCTGTGGAACGATGGGCGCGGGCTGGCCGCCGTCAGGCGGCGCTGGCTGGCGCGTGCGGCAGGGCTTGGCGGGCAGGTTGCTGTCAGAATTGACGGTAATGTGGTGCGCGGCACGTTCGAGACCATTGACGAGGACTGCCGTTTCGTGATCCGCGACGATGAGGGTTCGGTTCTGACGATCGCCGCCGGCGACGTGCATTTCGGTGCGGTCGCGTCGGCCCAGGTTTGACAGGCCCCCCAGGTTTGGCAGGCCAAGGTTTTGACAGGCCAAGTTTTTTACGGGCTCAGGTTTGACTGGCCCCAGAGTTTGACGGGCTTGGGTTGACCGGCCAGGAAAGGAATGATCATGGCGACAGCGGAAAACGCCGAACTCGTCTTCGTGCCGCTTGGCGGCGTCGGCGAGATCGGCATGAACTTCGCCCTCTATGGCTACGGGCCGGCCAATGCGCGCGACTGGATCGTCGTCGATGTCGGCGTGACCTTTCCCGATGCCAGCCTGCCTGGCGTCGACCTGGTGCTGCCTGACACGCGCTTCATCGAGGAGAACATCGCCAATCTGCGTGGCATCGTCATCACGCACGCGCATGAGGACCACTACGGCGCGCTGCTCGACACATGGCCGAAGCTCAAGGCGCCGGTCTGGATGACGCCGTTCGGCGCTGGATTGCTGGAAGCCAAGCGGCAGGGCGAGCAGGGCGCACCAAAGATCCCGGTGACGATCTACCGCGCCGGTGAAAAGTTCAGCGTCGGCCCGTTCGAGATCGAGGCCATCCCGGTCGCGCATTCGATCCCCGAGCCGATGTCGCTGGCGATCACCTCGCCGGCCGGCACCGTCATCCACACCGGTGATTGGAAGATCGATCCGGCGCCGACGATCGGTCCGCTGACCGACGAGGCGCGCTTTCGCGCCTATGGCGACAAGGGCGTGCTGGCGTTGATCTGCGATTCCACCAATGCGCTGCGGGAAGGGGTGTCGCCGTCGGAAGTCGCGGTTGGCGAGGGCCTCAAGGGCGTCATCCAGAGCGCCAAGGGCCGCGTTGCGGTCACCACCTTTTCCTCCAATGTCGGACGCATCGTCTCCATTGCCAAGGCGGCACGCGATGCCGGCCGGCAGTGCCTGGTGCTCGGCCGCTCGCTGAAGCGGGTCATCGATGTTGCCGGCGAACTCGGCTACATGGATGGGCTGCCCGAATTCATCGCCGAGGAGGACTTTGGCTTCATCCCGCGCGAAAACCTCGTCATCATCTGCACCGGCAGCCAGGGCGAGCCGCTTGCGGCGCTGGCGAAACTGTCGCGCGAGGAGATGAAATCGGTGTCGCTGACGGCAGGCGATACGGTGGTGTTTTCCTCGCGTACCATTCCCGGCAACGAGAAGGGTATCCTTGAGATCAAGAACCGCCTGATCGATCTCGGTATCAAGATCATCGAGGACGGTGATGCGCTGGTGCATGTCTCGGGCCATCCGCGCCGCAGCGAGCTGCGCAAGATGTATGAATGGGTGCGGCCGCAGATCGGCGTTCCCGTGCATGGCGAGGCGGCGCATCTGGTGGCGCAGGGATCGCTGATGTCGGTGTCCGGCATCGGCCAGGTGGCGCAGGTGCGCAACGGCGACATGCTGCGGCTCTATCCCGGTGCGGCGGCGATCATCGACCAGGTGCCGTTCGGCCGCATCTACAAGGACGGCAGGCTGATCGGCACCGACCAGGCGATGGGCATTCGCGACCGGCGCAAGCTGTCTTTCGCCGGCCATGTCGCGGTCAATGTCGTGCTCGACGACAAATATGAGCTCGCCGGCGATCCCGATCTGGTCGCCATCGGCGTCGCCGAGGCCGATGGCCGCGGCGAGAGCCTGGAGGACCTGATGATCGATGCGGCAGTCGGCGCCGTGGACTCCATCCCCCGTCAGCGCCGAAAAGATCTCGACCTCGTGCAGGAGGCAGTGCGCCGCGCCGTCCGTGGCGCCGCCAATGAAGCCTGGGGCAAGAAGCCGCTGGTGACGGTGTTCGTCACAAGGTAAGGGAATAGGGGAGTAGGGCAGTACGGCAGTAGGGGGAGAAAGTCGTTTTTCCCTACTCCCATACTGCCCTGTTGCCTTACTGCCCTGAGGAAAACCAATGCTTGGACGCCTGAACCATGTCGCGCTTGCCGTGCCGGATCTGGCTGCGGCGACAGCGGCCTATCGCGACACGCTCGGCGCTCGGGTGACGGCGCCGCAGGCGTTGCCGGAGCATGGCGTGACGGTGGTGTTCGTCGATGTCGGCAATACCAAGATCGAATTGCTGGAGCCGCTTGGTGAGGGTTCGCCGATCGCGGCATTCCTCGAGAAGAACCCCTCGGGCGGCATGCATCATCTGTGCTATGAGGTCGACGACATTCTTGCCGCGCGAGATCACCTCAAGGCCAGCGGCGCCCGCGTCCTTGGCGACGGCAACCCGAAGACCGGCGCGCACGGCAAGCCGGTGCTTTTCCTGCATCCCAAGGATTTCTTCGGCACGCTGGTCGAACTGGAGCAAGCATGAGCTGGGTTTCATTTCTCGCCCTGTTCTTCATCACATGGTGGGTGGTGCTGTTCGCCATCCTGCCGTTCAGCCTGAGGACGCAGGACGAGGATGAGGACGTGACGCTGGGCACGGTATCCAGCGCGCCGCGCGGACCGCATATGCTGCGCGCGGTGCTGCGGACGACGATCGTCACGCTGGTTCTGCTTGGCATCTTTTATGGCATGACGCGGGGGCTCGGCCTCGGCATCGACGACATCCCGCACATCGTGCCGGATTTCAGCCGGAGTCCCGAAAACTAGACCGACGGGTACGGCTGGCCACATCTTGCATGCGAGCACCAATCCGGGCTGGAAGCCGATGCAGGGTCCGAACCGGCTGTGCTGGCGCCAGGTAAAGCGGTTTAGCAATTTGTCGTGCTAACCAAATGATTGCACAAAAAAAATGCAAGGCACGAGGCCTTGCAATTAAACGCGTCCGATCTGTTTCCGGTATCCGGCGGCAGCGAGTAACCGCGCCTAGATCGCATCCTCCCAAGACTTTGACCGCGTAGGAGAGCAGATTTCTTTCCGCCCTCTCGTTTATCGGCGCACATTAGACCAAGCCGGGTGAAAATGTCACGCAGAATTTTGCCCGGAAATAAGCAATCTCGTGCTGCACTGCACAATAGTATGGCAGGCGTTGCTTGCGAAACGACCAGCAAGGCGAACGCGGCACTGCGGCGCCTTTGCGACGCCCCAGTGGCCGCCCAGTTGGCTGCCAGTTGGCTTGGGGGGAGGCGGGTTTCCATTCCGTCATGAAATGGCTATGAAGCCGGGGCAAGCAAGCCTGCGCTGCGCCGATTCCGGTGCGGCAATCCTCTCTCTCACGGACCGGTCCATGCGTTTGTCGCGCTATTTCCTGCCTATCCTTAAAGAAAATCCGCGCGAGGCCGAAATCGTCTCGCACCGGCTGATGCTGCGCGCCGGCATGATCCGCCAGCAGGGGCAAGGCAGTTTTTCCTGGCTGCCGCTCGGCAAGAGGGTGCTGGACAAGGTCTGCCGGATCGTTCGCGAGGAGCAGGACCGGGCCGGCGCGCTCGAGATCCTGATGCCGACCATCCAGTCGGCCGAGCTGTGGCGCGAAAGCGGCCGCTATGACGACTACGGCAAGGAGATGCTGCGCATCAAGGACCGGCAGGATCGGGACATGCTCTATGGGCCGACCAACGAGGAGGTGGTCACCGAGATTTTCCGCGCCTATGTGAAGTCCTATAAGGATCTGCCGCTCAATCTCTATCACATCCAGTGGAAATTCCGCGACGAGGTGCGGCCGCGCTTCGGCGTCATGCGGAGCAGAGAGTTCCTGATGAAGGACGCCTATTCCTTCGATCTCGACTTCGAAAGCGCCAGGGCGGCCTATAACAGGATGTTCGTGTCCTATCTCAGGACGTTCACGCGCATGGGGCTGCAGGCAATCCCGATGCGTGCCGACACCGGGCCGATCGGCGGCGACCTCAGCCACGAATTCATCATCCTAGCCGACACCGGCGAGAGCCAGGTCTATTGCCATCGCGACTATCTCGCGCTTGACGTGCCGGGGGCGGACACGGACTTCTCCAACGATGCCGAGATCGGCGACATCGTCAAGAAATGGACGACGCCCTATGCGGCGACCGACGAGATGCACGACGAGGCGGCGTGGGAGAAGGTCGCGACAAGCGACCGGGTCTCGGCGCGCGGCATCGAGGTTGGCCACATCTTCCATTTCGGCGACAAATATTCGAAGCCGATGGGCGCCAAGGTGACCGGGCCCGACGGCAAGGATCATTTTGCCTCCGGGGGTTCCTACGGCATCGGCCCGACGCGGCTGGTCGCGGCCATCATCGAGGCCAGCCACGACGACAACGGCATCATCTGGCCGGAGGCGGTGGCGCCTTTCGACATCGGCCTGATCAATATGAAAGCCGGCGACGCCGACTGCGACCGCGTCTGCGATGAACTCCATGCGGCGTTTGTCGCCGTCGGCAAGGACGTGCTCTACGACGACACCGACCAGCGGCCGGGCGGCAAGTTCGCCACAGCCGACCTGATCGGACTGCCGTGGCAGGTGATCGTCGGGCCGCGCGGCGTGGCCGCCGGCGAGGTCGAGATCAAGAACCGCAGGAACGGCGAGCGTGAGACGCTGCCGGTCGCGGACGTGAAGAAACGCTTCGGTCTTGCCGGATGAGCGGAGCGGCAGCAGCTAAACCCATGGCCGCCGGAGCTTTTTCCGTGTTCGAACGCATGGTCGCGTGGCGCTATCTGCGCTCGCGCCGCAAGGAGACGGTGATCTCCGTCATTGCGTCGATCTCGTTCCTCGGCATCATGCTGGGCGTCGCCACGCTGATCGTGGTGATGGCTGTCATGAACGGCTTTCGCGCCGAGCTTCTGACGCGCATCCTCGGCGTCAACGGCCATCTGATCGTGCAGCCGCTCGACATGCCGCTGGAGGACTATGCGCAGATCGCCGGCCGCATCAACGGCGTGCCCGGCGTCCAATACGCCATTCCGCTGATCGACGGGCAGGTGCTGGCGCAAGGCAATGTCGGCGGCGGGTCGGGGGCGCTGGTGCGCGGCATACGCGGCGAGGACCTGGGCAAGATTTCAATCGTCGCCAACAATATCAAGCAGGGCTCGATCGCCGGCTTCGACACAGGCGAGGGCGTCGCCATCGGCAGCCGCATGGCCGACAATCTCGGTCTTGTGCTCGGCGACACCATCACGCTTATCGCCCCCGACGGCGATGTCACGCCGCTCGGCACGACACCGCGCATGAAGGGTTACCCGATCACGGCGATCTTCGAGGTCGGCATGTCGGAATATGACAGCTCCATCGTCTACATGCCGTTTTCGGAAGCGCAGCTCTATTTCAACATGGATGGCCGGGCCCAGGCGATCGAGATCTATGTCGACAATCCCGACAATGTCGACGCGCTGAAGCCGAAGGTCGAGGAGGCATCGCAGCGGCCGATAACCATGGTCGACTGGCGAGAACGAAACCGGACATTCTTCGATGCGCTGCAAGTGGAGCGCAACGTCATGTTCATGATCCTGACGCTGATCGTGCTGGTTGCCGCGCTCAACATCATTTCGGGGCTGATCATGCTGGTCAAGGACAAGGGCCACGATATCGCCATCCTGCGCACCATGGGCGCCACGCGCGGCGCGATCCTGCGCATCTTCCTGATGACGGGGGCGGCGATCGGGGTGGTGGGCACCCTCGCCGGAGTCCTGCTCGGCGTCGTTATCTGCCTGAATGTCGAGCGCATCCGCCAGTTCTTCTCTTGGCTGGCCGGCGAAAGGCTGTTCAATCCCGAGCTCTACTTCCTGAGCCAGTTGCCTGCCCGCATGGACGCCAGCGAGACGATCTCGGTGGTGCTGATGGCGCTGGTGCTGTCGTTCCTGGCGACTCTGTTTCCGGCATGGCGCGCGGCCAGGCTCGATCCGGTCGAAGCGCTGAGGTACGAATGATGGCCGAGGCCATTATCGAGCTGAAGAGCGTCGAGCGGCACTATGTCCAGGGGCCGCGCAAGCTGACAATCCTCAACGGCGCCGATTTTTCGTTGAAGCGCGGTGAGATCGTGGCGCTGGTGGCGCCTTCGGGCACCGGCAAATCGACGCTGTTGCACACCGCCGGACTGCTGGAGCGGCCGGACGCCGGCGATGTCATTCTGGCTGGCCGCGCCTGCGGGCGGCTTTCCGACGACGAGCGCACGGCGATCCGCCGTAACGATGTCGGCTTCGTCTACCAGTTCCATCACCTGCTGCCCGAGTTCACGGCGCTGGAAAACATCATGATGCCGCAACTGATAAAAGGGCTGACGCGCAAGGAGGCTGCCGAGCGGTCGGCGCAACTGCTCGATTACATGCAGATCGGCAAGCGCGCGCAGCACCGGCCGTCAGAACTGTCCGGCGGCGAGCAACAGCGCGTCGCCATCGCGCGCGCCGTCGCCAATGCGCCGCTGGTGCTGCTGGCCGACGAGCCGACCGGCAACCTCGACCCGGTCACCGCCTCCTATGTGTTCGAGGCACTGGGGGCGCTGGTCCGGCAGTCGGGCCTGGCGGCGCTGATCGCCACCCATAATCACGAGCTTGCCTCGCGCATGGACCGTCGCGTCACGCTGGCCGACGGCAAGGTTGTTCCGCTCTAGGTGTGCTGTCTGGCTGCATCTCCCCACGCGCAGCCAGCGCGGAAACAGTGAAATCCGATCTCAACCTTTCCTTAACCGTGCCGAACTGAGCGCCCGAATTTCGCGACACGCTCTGACTGAGGCCGTTGACATTCGAACAAAATCAGAACAAAATGCGAACATACTGAAAACAGGAGAGCGTTATGACCGGTCTTGTTCAGGATGTCGTGTCACTGGTGTGCATGAGCACGTTTCTCATTTCCATGGCGATCTGGATCGGAGCGATGTGAGGCAGCGCGCCCGTTCTTCACGGGTGAGGGGCTGCGTCGGAGCTCTGCGGTTCAGCGCCGCCTTGTCAGCCGGCCTTGCGGGCCGTTTCGACAAGCAGAGCTGCGGTGGGTCCGAAGACATCCTCGAAGGCGGATTTCAGCGCGAGGTCGAGATCGGCCATCGTTATGGGAAGGCCGAGATCGACGAGGCTGGTGACACCGTGGTCCTGCACGCCGCACGGCACTATGCCGCTGAAGTGGGCGAGATCCGGCTCGACATTGATGGCGATACCGTGAAAGCTCACCCAGCGCCTCAGCCTGATGCCGATGGCGGCGATCTTGTCCTCGGAGAGCGATCCGTCGGGCCGGGCGGGGCGATCCGGCCGGACCACCCAGACGCCGACACGGTTCTCGCGCCGTTCGCCGCGCACGTTGAAGGCGGCGAGCGTGCCGATGATCCATTGTTCAAGTGCCGCGACGAAGGCGCGGACATCCTCGCGCCGCCGCTTCAGGTCGAGCATCACATAAGCGACCCGCTGGCCCGGCCCATGATAGGTGTATTCGCCGCCGCGCCCAGCTGCGAACACCGGGAAACGGTCGGGCTCGATCAGGTCCTCGATGCGGGCGCTGGTGCCGGCGGTGTAGAGTGGCGGATGCTCTACCAGCCAGACCATCTCGCCGGCGCCGCCGCTTCTGATCGCTTCGGCACGCGCCTCCATCACGGCGAGCGCATCCGGATAGGCGGTGAGGCCGGGTTCGATCCGCCATTCGACCGGCGCCGAACCGGGCAGGGGCAGGAACGACGTGGCGATCTGGCTGCGTTCTGTCATGGTGTGTCTCGTGTCGCCTCACATATGGCGGCAATCGGCTGAAACGTCCAGTTGCGAGCGCGTTTCAGCTCTTTGGAGGGTTATGCCGAAGCCCGGGCAATTATTGCGCGACGCGCCCTTGTTTCGCTGGAAACGATTTGCTACACGCCGCGAGCCGGTTCGTTCCGGCTCCTACCACGTGCGGTCGTGGCGGAATTGGTAGACGCGCAGCGTTGAGGTCGCTGTGGGGCAACCCGTGGAAGTTCGAGTCTTCTCGACCGCACCATTACTTCTCCCGAAATCCTGCCTTACCGCGTTGTAATCGTTCAGTAAAATCAGGTTCGATAATTTCGGCCTTGCAAAATTCAACGGATTTGTGCCACTAATCGCGCCACATACCAAGCCCCGACAGGCTTTTTGGCAGGTGCGTACATGGGTCGAAATCGAACCCGAACCGATCCCGACAGATACCTTACCAAGCGGCAAGGCAACTTCCACTACAAGCGCCGGGTGCCGGTCACGATCGCGCATCTCGACGAGCGTGCGCCGCATGTCCGCACCTCCCTGAAGACCGACGATCGCGGACTCGCCAGGCGCAAGCGCGACCTGCTCGAGGCGGCTGACGACGCGCTGTGGGCGTCGCTGATCACCAAGGGTGTCACCGACCCGGCCCGGCGGCGCTACGAGGCCGCGGTCAAGCGCGTCGAGGCGCTCGACTTTACCTTCCATGGCGCCGGCTACTTCGAGCAACCTGAAGCCTTTGACGACCTGGTCGATCGGCTGCGGCACGTGCTGGCGACCGGCCAGCAGGACCAGATCATGGAGCCGCTGCTCGGCGCCATCGAAGTGCCGAAGATGACAGTGTCGAAAGCCTTCGAGCTCTATTGCGACGAGATCGTTGCCGACGAGCTGGTCAACAAGAGCCAGGTGCAGAAGGACCAGTGGAAAAAGGTCAAGAAGCGGGCGATCAGCAATTTCATCAAGCTGGTCGAGGACAAGCCGATGGAAGAGATCACCATCGACGATGCCAAGAAAATCTATCGGCACTGGCTTGCGCGCATCGCGCCGAAGGAAGGCAAGGCCACCGCCGGCGCATCGTCTGGAAACCGCGACCTCGGCAACATGCGGGTGCTCTATGAGGCATACTTCAAGCACATGGGTGACGCCCGCCGGGTCAATCCGTTCGAAGGTCTCGGCTTTTCGCTTAAGAAAAAGCGCTCGCGCCCGCCGATCCCGACCGACTGGATCCGCGACACCGTTCTGAAGCCCGGCAATCTTGCCACGCTGAATGAAGAGGCGAGGGGCATCCTGTTGATTCTGATAGAAACCGGCGCGCGGCCGAGCGAGATCTGCAACCTCGAGCCGCACGCCATCAGGCTGTCGAACAAGGTGCCGCATCTGTCGATCGAGCCGCGCGAGGATCCGGACAACCCACGTGAGATCAAGACGGAATCGTCGCGCCGCCTGGTGCCGCTGGTCGGCGTTGCGCTTGAGGCTGCCCAGCGGCACAAGGCCGGCTTCCCGCTTTACCGCAATCGCGAAAATGATCTCTCGGCGACGCTGAACAAGTACTTGCGTAGCAACAGCTTGCTGCCGACCAAATCGCACACGGTCTACTCCTTCCGCCATTCGTTCGAGGACCGGATGAAGGAAGGCGGCCTCGACGACGAGTTGCGGCGCCTGTTGATGGGTCACACCGTCGACCGACCGAAATACGGCTCCGGCGGCTCGCTCGACTGGCGCCGGAGCGAGCTTATGAAGATAGTGCTGCCGTTCGATCCATCGATCGTGTGAGGCGCGCCTTGGCCGCGGCAAGGATTGCCGAGGCCTCAATGCGTTTTTCCCGTTCGCGCTCAAGGGCGCGCCAGATCGGCAGGTAAAGCTCGGCCCGCTGCGGCCCGAGCTTGTCCATGCGCATCGCGACCAGGTCGAGAAAGGTCTCGATCTCGTCCAGCGTCACCGGCTTGCGTTTGGTAGAGCGAGCGGTCATCGGGCAGTCAACCTGGCAAAATGATCAGGTGGCGGGGGCGGCGGAGCGCCTTCAGCCTTGGCGCGGGCTGCCCGTTCGTGCCATCCGATCAAGTAGAGATCATCCGGCCGGGCATCGCGCCACCGTGTAGCTGTGAAGCTTGTCGGTATGCCTGGTTGCGGTCTCGCGTGGTAGCCTTGGTCATAGACCTCTTCGACCTGCAGAATCAACTTCCCGAACCAGCCGTTGCGATACCTTGTTTCGCCAGTGATGCGATCCGAGCCCATGAGCGCTGGCATCAGTCCACCTCGACCGGCTTGCCGTCGGCCAGGCGGTAGAAGGTGTCGGGCTTGACGCCGTCCCTACCCACGATGCCCGCCCATGCGCTGAGGATTTCGCCATCGCTCGAACGCTCGACCAGGAACAGCGCGCAACCATCCTTGCCGCGCGCCTTGCCCTCATAGCCCGATGCGGTGGCAGCGCCTCTGATCCCAGATGCGGTGGCAGCGCCCCAGTCGCCCGATGCGGTGGCAGCGCCCTGATACCCCGATGCGGTGGCAGCGCCCTGATACCCCGATGCGGTGGCAGCGCCCCGGTCGCCCGATGCGGTGGCAGCGCCTCTGATCCCAGATGCGGTGGCAGCGCCCTGATACCCCGATGCGGTGGCAGCGCCTCTGATCCCAGATGCGGTGGCAGCGCCCTGATACCCCGATGCGGTGGCAGCGCCCTGATCACCCGATGCGGTGGCAGCGCCCTGATACCCCGATGCGGTGGCAGCGCCCCAGTCGCCCGATGCGGTGGCAGCGCCCTGATCACCCGATGCGGTGGCAGCGCCTCTGATCCCAGATGCGGTGGCAGCGCCCTGCCATCCAGATGCGGTGGCAGCGCCCCAGTCGCCCGATGCGGTGGCAGCGCCTCCGTCCTTCGTTTCCTTGACGCCCTCGCCGTTGCCGCTTGCAAACGGGCCGCTGATCCATTTGGCACGATCGAAGACATATTTGACCGCCGCGGCTACGAGCTCGGGCAAGTGGAACTCCGCCCTGATGGTGATTTCCGCAGCGGCGATTTTCGTGTCGCCACTTTTCTCGCGTGCAGTCTTGCCGCCCAGCTCTACGACGGCATAGCGGCTGGTCGCCGGAGGATAATAGGCGAAGACATTGAGCGGGTGTTCGCAGGCATGGAAGCCGCTGCCGCAGGCGACGACGTCGCCATCATGCTTGTAGCTCTTGCCAACCTCATACTGGAAACGCTTGCCGTCCGGCGTGCAGGCGAAGTCCTGGTTGAAGCCTTTGTAAGCGATGATCGTCGGCGCGGTCTCGACAATCGCTTCGGCAGTCTTCTTCGTGCGGGCCATCATTTCACCTCGTTACAGCGAGCGGCAAAGGCCACGCGCGATTTGACCTGGTCTGGATCGTTTGCGATGTTGAGAAGGACGTCAGCGTGGCAGGGCTTGCCGTCGAGCGCGCACCAGCATGCGAGGTTCTTGCCTGTCAGGGTGCCGATGTTGCGGAAGATGGCGAGGCGCGCCTTAGCCTGTTCCTGCGGCGACGGATCCGGGATCAGGCAGTCCCAGCAGCAGGCCATCTGGCTGAACAGCTGGACGACATAGGCGCGATCGTGCCTGGCGCTGACCTTGAACGGGTTACCGAAGATCGACGGCCGCGCGACATTGACGGCCGACAGCCCATTGAACGACCGGGAGTGCAGCTGAAGGTCGAAACCCTTGGCCCGCGAGAGACGGAGGCGGACTGGCTTGGTCATAGCAAGCTGCCCTGTTTTGGTGCGGCGACGGCCGTGGCGCCGGGGAGATGCTCCCGCCACTTGAAAAAGCCGAGCGCGCCCTTGACCGGGATGAAATCAGCAAGCGGTTCGGGATTGCGCAGGACGAAGCCGTAGCGACCGAAGAACCATGGGCTGTCGCTGTTGGCGACGCATCCGGTGATCTCGACGGTGCCGACGATTCCGCCACGGGGCAGATCGTCTAATGCCGGCATGGTCAAGCCAGGCGGGAAGGGATGCGATAGGCTGATCGCGTGCACCGTGGCGAGGCAATCCTCGTATTCGCCGCGCGTCATGCCCTTCGACGCATGCAGGCACACGCGGCCCCTGATCTTGGTCGGCCAGTCACGGTTTTCGATATCCTTGCCGTGAAGGATTGCCCATGTCCAAGGCTGGCGAACGGATATGGCGAGGTCTGGGAGATCGCTCAAAGCAGCCTCCGCTGGGCCCGGGCCGGCCGCGAACAATCCTGGCAGGTGTGCTGCCACTCGCCGGCGACCTTGGCGACGACGAAGCCTTCGCGGCGGGCGTCGGACACCATCACGTCGAACTCGTCGGCCTGATAGGTTTTGGTCTGCGATGTGCCGCATTCGCAGACGATCTGCTGGAGACCGGCGTGTTTTTCGATCGCCATCAAAAGTCGCCGATGCCGGTTGACGGCTCTTCTTCGTCGACGATGAATTTTGAGCCGCAGCAATAGGCGGCAAACACCATCTTCTGATAGGCCGGCAGGTAGCCCATCTTGACCGTGTTCTTGGCGTCCTTACCGTCGATCGTGAGCGAGTAGATCTCGCCCGTCGGGGTCACGGCGAAGCGCAGGGCACAGCTGTATTTCCGTTTGCCCTCCTCCGGATCGATCTCGATATGCATGTAGCCTTTCAAGCTCGAGCTCTCGCTCTCCTCGACAAGACATGTGGCATGTGTGCCGTAGCGATCGTGAACGTCGATCGCATCGAGCATCGCCTTGACGACGTCGGTCAGCTTCAGCTCCTTCGGCGCCAGCGACAGGATCTCATTCATTTCCTTGGCCAGGCGTTCGGTCACCAGCGGCTGCAGGACCTCGTCCATCTTTGTCCGCAGCACGGCCATCACCATGTTGCCGTAGGCTGGGACATCGATGCGGTCGCCGATATCAAGCGCCGCTGCAACAGCCTTGTGGATCTGTTTTCCGATGTCGCCGTAGGTCTCCATGGACCGCTTAACAGCCTCGGCGACAGACTCGCCGATCTTCTTCTCTACGAGGGCGCGCAGCGCCGCCTCGCTTGTCTGTTTGTGGACTTCCGCCACGATGAAATCGGCGAGGTTGTCGGGTGCTGTCGGTGTGATTGCATTCATCTGCTGGTGCTCCTGTGTTGTCATGCCGCCATCTCCGGCATGTCGTTGTGTTCTATGCCGTCAAGCAGCCGGCCGGCGGCTTTCTTGCCGCCGCGCCACATGACAGCCATTTCAGGATCGGTGAGCCGCGAAGCGGGATAGCCTCCGTCCCATTCGCGCACGCGGCCATCCCGCAGAACCGTCGCTTGCTCGAACCGCCGTGGCTCGGCGAAGGTGCTCGGCGGTGCCCATGCGCCCCACTGCTTGAAGAAGAACGGCACGCCGGCCGAGACGAAATCGTCGCGGATCTGGCGGACCCAGTCTGGATGCATCGGCCGTGCGCCCGGGCCGCTCTCGCCGCCAGCGATCATCCAACCGATCGGATGCGTCTTGCCGTCCGGATGTATTGTTCCAGCCAAAGTGGCGGCGCGAATGATCTTGCCGAAATCGATCAGCCCGAGCAGAGGCTCGGCTGAGACGAACCGCATTGCCGCCGGCGTTGCCAGCAGCTCGGGAATGCGCTTGTCTGCTTCCTGCTGGCGCTCGGCGGAGACGCCGAGCCAGACGTTCGGCAGCGGCCAGGGCACGGAACAATACAGGCTGTAGACGTTGCCATGGCGTTTCAGCGTGTCCATGAAGCCGCCATCGCCTTCCATGTGGCCGGACGCTTCGAGGTGGATGCGCTCAAGAGGCATCCTGCCGAGAAATGGGACCGAAGAACGCATTCCGTTCACGTACTCCCGCATCCGCTTCGCGCGCTTCGTCAGGACCTGGAAGGTGTGCTGCGGTGCCATCGCCATGACGGCGAAGACGCGGTCGATCCACTCGTCTGGAACGAAGTCGGCGAACAGGTCCGTCATCGAGCAGACGAAGATCATGCGCGGCTTTTTCCAGCGCAGCGGCGCCGTCAGCATCTCCTCGTCGAGGAAGAGCTTGACCTCGCCGTTGTTGTAGCCGCGCTTTTCCTCTCGAAAGAGTTCACCCGGTTTGAAATCGAGCCCGGTGCCGAGACGGCGATTGAACCCCTCCGCATAGCAGAACCGGCAGCCTTCGCTGGCATGCTCGCAATGCCAGCCGATGCGTTCCTTGCCGGAGCCGTCATTCTGGATTTCCAGGTAGCGGGCGCGGATCGGCGTCCACGTCGCGTCGGTCCATTCGATGGCGGATTTGTCAGCCATGATCCGCTGCCAAGCCAAGGGCGGCGGTGAGGGCAGCACGAGCCTGAGTTAGCCGCTTGCGTCGGGCAACGTGCTCATAGGCTTCGTCCGTGGCCCCGAGCTCGAGTTGCGGCGAGCCGTCAGAATAGGTCAGCGTATATGTCGATACGCCGTCGACAAGGCGCGTCAGGTTTAGCGTGAACCCAAACTCGGCATCGTCCATCGCTTTCGCTGCGATCTCGACCATTGCCTCTGTTATCGTTCCCTTGTCGGGACCGGGAGGGGACTCCTGGGTGGCAGGACCGAGATAGAGCGGCTTTACCGGCCAGTCGGAAACGGGCTTCTCCGGATCACCGCGCTCAATGACGACGCTGAATGTGCCGTCGCCATTCGATTTACCGAACTCGTAGGCATAAGGCTTTACTGCCTTCGTCGTGGCGCTATCGGGAGACGATCGGTCGTAAAGCGGTCGTGTTTCAAAGCTGAATTTATCCGGGTTTCTTTCAGCGAGATCCTTCCATGTGGCCAAATCGCCGTAGCCCATAGGGTACCAGCTCGTGCGCGGCTGGCCGTTCTCAAGCACCCGCCACTGCTCCGCGACAGGTTCGGCCTCTTCCTTCATTCGCTTAGCGCTGAGGGAGGATTTCGCCCAATGCTCAAGCTGCTGCCATTGCTGCGCCTGGTCCTCTGGCATGTCGTTTGGGTTGAAGTAGCGGAGGAAGGCTTCGACAAGGGCGATGCCGCGGTTCAACGCCTCTGTCGTGCTCTTGTCGACCGTCTTGGAACTGGGAAGCCCCTCAACCATGTGCCGCACCATCGCCTCCGCTTGAACTGCGGTGAGCAGGTTCGTGCCGACCGGCTCGCGCTTCGACGGGTGTGGCCCGAGCCAGCCCGAGATAGAATCGAAGCTAATGCCACCGTCCGGGTTGAAGTCGTCCGGCAACCGCCACTGCAGGAATCGGTCGACCATCTTCTTGATTTGATCTTCGATGGCATCCGGCACGGAAGCGGTAGGAATGTCTTTAAGCTGCCGTCGCAGACCAACTGCCATGTTCCACAGCATCGGGATGTCAGCACATTTGTCCTGTATTTCATCGATCATTTGATCCGCAGCCGCCCGGCTGATTAGATCTGTGGCGGCGGCATTGAGTTCGTTGCTCTTGTCGTAAGCGTTCATTTTGTTGTCTCCGCGTGTTTCGTTGGTGGGGCTCACTTCATGTCCTCGTAATCGAGGAAGTACCCCTTGCCGCAGACATCGCAGCGGTAGCGCTCGCCATCCATGCCGCCGCCGATTTCCTTCATGTTCGGGCAATCGTGGTAGGAAGGGCTGGCAAGGCCGCACGGCTCCGCGTCCGGCGTGTTCGCACCTTCCTTAGAAGGGTGAGAGACTTGAAGTTGCGGGTCGGTGTCGAAATCGAGGATGCAGGCTTTCTCGCCGCCATTCAGCAGCCACTCCCATTCCGCAACCTCGTATTCAGCACGGCCCTTTGTCTTGAACATGTGTGGTGTAATCTGCCGATCGCCGACTTCGATGCTCACATAGTGGTCCGGCGCACCTGAACTGTGCTGCATCGTCATGACACGGCAGACGGGGCGCACCATATCCGGCACTGCCTGGGTGGCAGAGGCGAGGGCAGCGGTGAGAGCCGTGCGGGCCATATCACGGCACCATTCTGCCGGCCTGTTCCATTCGTCGCTGGTGTATTCCGCCTCGTCATCCCCGCCGAGCGGACCATCATGCATAGCCTTCGCGGCGGCATCGACCATCGCATCTGTCACCGCCACAGCAGGAACAGGCTGTGATGCGATGGCGGCGCGGAGCCGAGTGATTTCGTTTTGTGCCCAACCCGGCAGCGCTTCAAACGCGAGACGTTCAAAGTCGGCGATTTGCCCGGGTGATAGATTGACCGTCCCTGTCAGGGAGCGCCCCGTTGTCGGGTCCGCATCACCTTCTTTCTCGGCCATCCGCTCAGCCCATTCCTTCGTCACCAGGGGCTTGACCGCTACCGGTGCTACCGCCCCAGCAGGAACATGTGATGCGAGGGCGGTGACACGTGTGAGGCGCTTGCGAATGTCGGATACTCGAATGCCGGTCTGGAAATACAGATCATCGATGCCGGGACGGGGTAGTTGGCCTAGGAATGCCTCCACAGCGGCCTCGCTCAGCGCCTCTCCTGGCTCTGGTGCGAGAGCGGCGAGGGCAACACCGAGTGCATACTTGGTGGAATTGAAGCCGACATCGGGTGTTGTCGGCGTGATATGCCCGAGCGCGAACTTGTTCATGTATTCGCCGAAAGAGTGCTTGTAGGCGTGAACCGTCGAGTCTGTGACCGCAGCAGGAACAGGCGATGTGGTGAGAGCGGCACGAGTTGCAGCGGCTTCGATCTCATCATCCGGCGCTGCCTCGGTGGCAGGGGCGAGGGCAGCAGCCTGCGCAGCGGCAAGAAGCGCTTTAGCCTTAGGCCCATACTGGCTTTCTTCGTTGTTCGGCAGGCGTCTGTCTCGGCCTGCGCCAATGAAAAGCCCTTCGTCACGAGCGGCCTTGAAGAAATCGAGAACTTGATCGGCAAGCCCCTTTTCGTTGGCGAGGGTCACAACGACCTCGCATAGCGTTCAGCTTCGGCAATGCTGTCGAAAACGATGTGTCGGCTGTAGACCGCATCCATCATTTCGAACGGCAGGAAATCTAGGATAAGCGACCGGGTTCCGAGCTTTGGCTTGCTAAGGCTGACCGCCTTAAATTTGCCTTCTCTCGTCTTGCCAAAGTGCCACGTAGCGGTGATTCCGTTGGAGGACTTGAAGCGCATTGTTTTGCGGTCGGGGGTTGTTTCGTTGGTCATGACTTTCCCTTGGGCTTGATGGCGAAGTCGGTGCGGCGCTCGTCGAGATATGCGGTCCCGCTCGCCTTCATGGCGTCGTCGATGACCTTCATCGCCGCGGCGTGGGTCTCGGCGCCGAAGAACATGAGCTTCACTGGCACTCCGGCCCTGGTCAGGTCGAAGTGGTGCGTCTTACCGTCCTTCATGTACTCCCAGGCGCCATTCGGGACGCCAACCAGAAGGATTGGAACGCCATCGCCCTGCCCGGCAGGGGAGACGGCGAATAGGAGCTTCTCGTCGCGTGGATCCGTCGCCATCATCGCCCCGCGACGTTCCTGGCGCCGGCAAAGCGCTCGATGGCGCTATGCAAGCTCTCCTCGCACAGACTGACGGTGGTGGCGGGCGCCAGCTCGTAATGGCGATGCAGGATTTCCATCATGCCGAACTGGACGGATTCGAAGAGGGCCATCAGCTCGGCGTAGGTTGCGCCTCTTTTGACGGCGGGGCCGATCACTTCGCGGACGAAGCGAGCGGAAAGGAGATTGTGGAGTTCGCTGGCCGCGCTCATCACTACGCCCATCCCGACAGGAACTTTTCGAGCGCGCCAACGACCTGATTGCGGTCGCCGTCCGGATCAGGCTCTTCGGAAAGGATCTCGGCCGTCAGCTTGGCCGCGTCGCAAAGCTTCTCCAGCGGCTCGACATCGGGATGGAATTCCGAATTCAGCCATTCGCCCTCGCGGGCATATCGGAGCAGCTCGGCCACCGCCTCGGCGGCCTGGTGTGCTGCGGCGAGTGCCAGTTCCTGCTTCGTTGTGCTCATGATAGATGGCCTTCCGCCTTTGCTCGCAGCATGCCGCCACGCGCCTCGATCTCCGTGTTTGCCGCCTCGATCTCCGCTCTTGCTGCCTCGTCAGCGGCCTGGATGAGCGCGAACGTGCGACCGATTCCGGCGACTTGAAATTCCATCTCGGATGCGGCTCTTTTCGCCTCGTTGCTACGGCCCCGCTTCAAGACAGCAAGGGCCTCAACCATCGAGTTGCGGGATCTTTCGAGCTCAGATTTGAGCCAGCCCGCCTGGGCCGAATGGTTCCGCAGCATCTCGATGAGCTCCGGGTCTGTCGTCATGGCAGCGCCTCCAGATCAGCCTTGGCGCATCGGACGATCGCGCTGATGTCGTGCGTGAGCGGGACCAGCCCTTCCAAAGCAAGCCTGGCATGGTCTTCGCCGCATGACGAAATGCCGCCTCGCGCATATCCCACGAGCATTTCGAACTCGCGTTCCTGACCGGGTGACAGGAAACATGGGCGCATTCCGTTCGTCTTCATGCCGGCACCGCGCCGGCCAGACAGGGATGGCCCATGGCGTCCGGATACATCTTGCTGCGTGAGGCAAGCAGCATGCCGACGGTGATGCTGAACGGCAGCGAGCCGACCAGCCAGATGACTAGGCACAGGGTTAGGGTGCTCATGGCCGCAGCCCCGCATAGAACAGGCCGGCGCCGATGACCGCGACGGCGACCAGCATGGCGGCGAGGATCTTACGAACGGCCGGCGAACGCGCCGGCAAGATGTCGATGCAGTCGTCGCCGCACTGACAATCCGGCCAGCGCGCGCAGACCAGCTGCTGCCGGCCGTGCGGCGCCACGCTCACCCGCGAGAGTTTTGGCGGCGCCACCGGAACGAAGCGGCGTGGGATGAGCCTCGCGTTCATGGCCGCACACCGAAGGCGAGGCTGCAGAAGGTGAGCGCGAACATGAACGACGAAGACAGCGCGATATGGATGCGCACATCGTCGGCAAGGCAATAGCAGATGCGGTCAAGCATTTCGGTTTTCCTCAGCTGGTGATTTGGAATGCCCGCTCATTGCCGCAGCTCCGGCGGCAGGGTGTCGAGGTAAACGCCCTTGATGACCTCGCGATCTTCCGCCGACCATGTGCCGGCCTCTCGACCCGTCATCGCGATCTCGGCTATGAGATCAACTGAGAAGCCCAACTCATGCATCTCGCGAAGCATGCGAACGGCGCGTTCAAGTTTTTTGTTTCGGTGCGCCATCAGCCCAGCGCTCCGGGTGCGCGCTCAAGATCAGCGAGGATCTCCGACGGCTTGCGTCCTGCCTTGAGTTGCAGGGAAACCCAGTCGAAGATCTTCGGCGAGGCGTCGGCCAGCGCGATCAGCTTCTCGGCGGTGTTCATTGCTTGCCGTGCCCGTCGCCGCTGCGGCGTGCGTTCCAGGCCTTCAGGGCTTCGGCGAACGTTTCGGCTTGCGGGCCTTCGGCGCCGCAGTCGTGGCAGACGCCATGAAAATGGCTGTTTATCGGCTCGATCGCCGAGCCGACATTGATCGGATGGGCGAAGGGGCACGGCTTGGGCTGCTTCGACATTTGTCGCACTCCCGTTTTTGTCGGGAGATCATTGGCATACAATTGTAGGCGCAGTCAATACAAATGTAGACAGTAAATCAGTCGGGATGAGATAACCGGCGGCCGCGGCGAATCGATGCTGGCTTCGTAGGCTGGAGGGTCAGTTGGCGGAGAGGCGCGAGACGGTGCCGATCTGGTCAAGCGCGTCGGCGACCTGCTCCGGCGTCATGCGGATGGCCAGCGGCAAGCGGTCGATGAACTGCAGCATGAACAAACGGTCGGAAGTCTGGCGGTCGATCGAGACGGAACAGTCCGCCGGCTTCAGCGCGGCGCGGAATGCATCCTCGAAGGCCGTGATGCCCTCGTCAGCTTGCATCGCCTGGCGATAGAGCATCAGCGCGGCGGCGGCCTGAATCTCGGCGTGGATTGCCGCCAGCTGTTCATGCTGCACGGTGACGGTCAGGCTGCTGTGATTAGTGTGCAGCATCAGCTTAGCTTCGTTGCCGTCGGGATGAACAGCAGCGTGAACGGCCAGCAGCTCGTGATCGGCTTTAATACGAGCGTCAGCAAATAAAGTGCTGGGTGTCTTCTCAACACCACTCTTGTCACGCACTCCGCCCATTTGGAATTCACCCCTGCCTATTCTTTACGCAATGGTTAAGAACACGGAGGGGTTGAAATGCAAATCACGTTCAGGGGGCTGTGGATAACTTCCAGACGGATCGGTTAATGATTCGTCAGTGCGTCTGCGAACGTTCCTCGTCGTCGATCAGCGCGTTGATCTGACGATGCAGGCGTTCGAAGGCGTCCGGCTTCAAGCGCTTCAGGCGCTTGTCGACGCTGGCAAGCACCTGCTTCTGGCCCTTGCCGGTCAACAGCCAGTCGTGATCGACCTTTAGCGCCGCGGCGATACCGGTCGACCACTTCGACATTTCGCTCGAGCGGTCCTCGATCTTTTCGATGGTGACACGCGGACAGGTGATGCCGGTGGCCTTGGTGACCCTGTCGGCCAGTTCCTGATAGCTCAGGCCCTGCGCCGTGCGCTCCGCCCTCACTCGATCGCCAAAAGTACTCATGTCTACGAATGTACTCGGTACATTGCCTACAATGGTATTGACAGCGCTGCCTACATTTGTATGAGTGCGCGCCATGAATCAAGACCCCAAAGAGCGAATCAAGGCGGAACGGCGGGCGGCGCTCAATGCTGCCTGCGATCGCGTCGGCGGCGAAGCCAAGCTCGGCGAACTGCTCGGCAAGAGCCGCAGCCATGTTTCGACCTGGAAGCTGCGCGGCATGATTCCCGCCGAAATGGCGATCCCGATCGAACGCGCATCCGGCGTGCCGCGCCATGTGCTGCGGCCTGATCTGTATCCGGTCGAGGAGGCCAGCGCATGAGCGGTGCACCCGACAATAGCGAATTCAGGGGCCGTCTGGTTCCTCGTTTCCCCACTGCGCAGGCCTCCCAAGCCGATCATCGTTGCGCAGAGCCTGGCGCCCCCCCCCCCCCCCCCCCCCCCGCGGGGGGTTTTGGGGGAAAAAAACCGGGGGGGGGGGAAGGAAAAAGGGGCCCCCCCCCGGGGTAAAACGGGGGAGG
>NZ_JBVVPV010000003.1:46184-174195 GCF_055811735.1 Mesorhizobium sp. WSM4850
GGCCCCCCCTACATTCCCTATTCCCGGGGCGGCCTGGTCCCTCTTTCCCCCACTCCCCCGCCCACCCACGCCTTCCTTCGTTGCCCCGCGCCCCCCGCGCCCCCCCCCCCCCCGCCCGCCGCGGCTTTTTCCCGTTACATCGACGGGGCGTGCGAGAAGGACAAGGGCGCCGCCCCGGTTGTTACCAGCTGTTCCGCCGGAGCAGTCGCCCTTTCCGAAGCCTCGGCCTTCATCCTGTCGCTGGTCGCCGCCCATGAGGGCCGACCCGAGCGCGACATCGTCGCTGCCCTGATCGCATCTGCCGGCGAGGCCATCGGCCTGTCGCCGCTGCTGGCGCGCGGGGCGCAAGACATTGGCGACCTTGCCGACCTGCCGGGCTTTGCCCGCAAGGCGGCCAATCGATTTCGGGGCGGACCATGAATTCATCATCTGACGGGCCTTGAGTTGAACTGACGCCCGTACACTGAACCTGAAAAACCTTTCCCGCCACGGGAAACAGCGCCGGGATTTCCCGGCGCGGGAAACCTTATTGCCGCGAGGACAAGCCATGGTGCCACATGCCAATGCCCGCCACTTCCTGCTCAAGGCCAAGCAGCGCGACCTGATCGCCGCCGCCGGCGGCATCGAGCGCGCCGCGGAAGTCTGCTCCTATTCCAAAAGCGTGGTCGGCCGCTGGAACAATCTCGACAGCCCGGAACTGATGGAACTGCCGGCGATCTTCGCGCTGGAAGAGGAATCCGGGCGCTTCGACATGAGTGAGGCGATTGTCGCCGTTCGCGGTCGCCGTTTGGCGGACGTCGAGGCGGTTGCCGCCAATGGGTCGCTGATGGCGGTCCATGCCGACGCGGTTGTTCGGATGGGCGAACTGATGACCGAAGGCGCCATCGCCTTCGCCGACGGCAAGCTCACCCCGTCTGAAAGTGGGCGGATCGACCGTTCGCTGGCCGCCCTGGTCGACGCGCTGTCCGAGTATCGCAAGGTGGTGGCGTCTGCCCGTGCCTCCGGCGGGCTCAAGGTGGTGGGCGGCGAATGAGGACCGTGTTCGACATGATCGCCGGGCGTGATGCGCCGCTGGCTGCCGGCAGTAACGGCATGGGCCGCGTGCTGGCCGACCTCGACACCCATCAGTGCCGGTTCCCGCTGCGGGGCGAAGGTGTCGCCACGCGCTTCTGCGCCGCGCAAGTGTCCGAAGCCGACTGGCTGCCGGGCGCTCCCGGTCGCTGCTACTGCCGATTCCACCGCCGCCTGACCGAAGGGCGCGGCACCGGAGCCGAGCGAGCCGCGCCGCGCGTGCTGGAAAGGCTGGCCTGATGTTCGAGCCGGCCGAGCGCAAGCAGTTCGCCATCCAGGTCTCGCCGAAGGTGTTCGACGCCATCACCAAGCGCGCCCGTGAGCAGGGCCTGACGCCGACAGGCTACGCCAAGCTGCTGTTCGAGGCAGGCTTCGCCGCGCGCATCGGCCAGGAGCGCGCCGCGCCCGTCGACGATGCCGAGCTGGATCGCCAGGTCACGCTGGTTTTCGCCTGCGCCGGTCATGGTGACGTTGCCGCGATCTCGAAAGCGACGGGCGTGACCGAGGCGACCATCGCACGAATCCTCAAAGCCTGGCGCAAAACAGGGGCGAAAGCATGATCCATTCCCTTCCGGCAGCCTGCGCAGTTGGCCTTGCCATAGGCGGCATGGCGCTCGGCATTGTTGCGATCTGTGCCACCGACGCGTGGCCGCACGACGCAAAGTCAACCGCAGTTGCGCCGACGGGGTGGGCCTACCCGTTCTCCTGCTGCTCCGGCTACGACTGCCGCGAGGTGGCAGACGCCGACATCGTCGAGGGCGCGCGCGGCTATGAGATCCGCCGCACCGGCGAACTGATCAACATGTCCGATCCGAAGATCAGGCAAAGTCCTGACGGCAAGTTCCACTGGTGCTCTGTCGCCGGTGCCAATGACGGAAAGACCATCTGCCTGTTCGTTCCGCCGAGGGGTTTTTGATGGGCGCGTTTCATCGGGCAGAAAACATCGATCAGGCCGAGGCCTTCTATCGGTTTTCGGTGCGGTGCGACCGCGCCATGAACGCCAAGATTGAGGCGGCAGCACGCAAGGCCGGCATCAGCGTTACAGCCTTCGTGCAGCGGCATTTCGAGAGCATCCTCGATGCTCGGCCAAATGCGCCTAAGCTGGCTACTTTCGACGCCGCGGCGTTCGATGTGGTCGCGTTCAGCAAGCGCCACCACATCGCGCTGATGGCCGCGAAGCTGTGGTGCGCGCTTCGCGTCCATGCCGACGAGAATGGCAAGGTCCAGCGCTTCCAGACGCTGCTCGCTGAAGACATCGGCTGCGACCACGCCTCGACCGGCCGGCTCGCCAAAACGCTGATCGATGCGGGTCTGCTGGAGACGGTGCGCAAAGGCAAGATGGGCGTCGGTGCAACCTATCGCGTCATCGGCGAGGGGCTCTGAGCGATGAACCTGCCGCTGAAAGACCGCCTGGCACTGGCTTCCGTGACCCTCGATTTCCTCGCCAAGATCATGCGCGGCGAAGACGACGACGGCCAGGCACGCAGCCTCGCCAATGACGTCGGATACATCGGCGAGCGCGTGCGTGAGCGGCTGAAGGCCGAAGAGAAGCTTCCCCTCAATCCTGAAAGGACTGGACCATGAGCCGCGTGCTCCGCACCTTCCGTGAAATGCTCGGCCTGCTGTCGCGTGGCGATTTCTCACGCCATTGCGACAAGCTTCTGAACGAAGCGATTCAGGCGGTCGAGGAGTGCCCGGCCGACAAGTGCAAGGCCGAGATCATCGTCAAGATCACGCTCGACTATGAGCTTGGCCGCATCGACATCAAGGCCGATGCCAAGGCGAAACTGCCCGACACGGTCAAGTTCATGAAGACGCCGTTCTGGGCGATCGACGGGCAGCTTTCGGTCGAGCACCCCAACCAGATCGACATGTTCCGCGCGCCGCGCGCGGCTGCCTCGCGCCAAAGCGAGGATGACGACGAAGGCGAGGAAGCCGCGGCCTCCTGATTTTTCCCAACCCTAGAAAGGACCCGGCCATGGCCGACGCGCAGACGAAAGTGCCTATCGAACCACATGCCATCGAACTCGTGACAGCCCTCGCCAAGCAGGCGGCGGCACCCGAAATCATCATTATCGACACTACGGGACTCGGCGACAATCTCCCAGGCAACATCCCGGTCGCCTTCGACCGCACGACCTCCAGCTTCAAGTCGCTGAAGGGCCTGGTGCAGGAGTTCCGAGACGTCAAAGACCGGCGCAAGGGCACGGCCCGGGCCGAGACGCTCGAGAGCTTCATCAACCTGATCAATCGGCACAAGGACGCTCAGTCCGCGTTGTTCGGAAAGTGCGCCTGGCCGGAGCCAAAGCTAACCGCCGTGCTCAACTACAATGCCGCCCAGGCCGAGGTTCGCCCCGCCGACCATCGCGTTGTCTATGCGTTTCCGCTGACCGAAGAATTCAAGGCATGGGTCAGCGCCAACGCCAAGCCGATGGAACAGGAAGTCTTTGCCGCCTTCCTGGAAGAGCATGCCGCCGAACTGGCCGCGCCGACGGAAGGCGAGATCAGCGAATATGAGCTGCAGTTTAAGGAAAAGATGGCGACGCCTTCCGAAGTCGTCTCCCTGTCGCGTCACCTGGAAGTGTTCGTCGCAGCGCGCGCCAAGCAGGGCATTCGCCTGCAAACCGGCGAACGCGTGGTCGAGTTCTCCGAAGAGCATCAGAACGCCAAGGGCGAGGCGATCGTCGTGCCCGGCGTGTTCATGCTTTCGGTGCCGGCTTTCGTCGACGGCGATGCGGTGCGCATTCCGGCCCGGCTGCGCTATCGCGTCGCCAGCGGCAAGGTCATGTGGTTCTACCAGCTCTATCGCTGGGAGTTCTTCCTGCGCGAGCAGGTGGAGAGTGACCTCGAGGCCGCTGCTAAGGCCACCGGCCTGCCGGCCTTCGAAGGCGCGCCGGAGGCCTGATGCCGACAGCGCTCGCCATCGCTTCTGAAACGCAGCTGCCGTCTCTTGTGAAAGAGGCGGCAGCCGCACTCGCGCGCGCGACCAGCGCCGCCGAGGTGTTGGCCGCGCGGGACATGGCGTCGACTGTCTATGACATGGCCAAGCGCACGGCCCGCCTGCAAAAGGCGAAGAAGGCGCATGACGAATTGATCGGCGCGACCTATCGCGTCCAGGCGGATTCCCTCGAAATCGAGAGCTTGGCCAAGCGCCGGCTTGCCGATGAATACGATGCTGCCCAGTCGGCCGGCGCGGCCAAGGGTGGCCGCCCAAAAACCGTTCCGGACGGGAACGGTTTCACTGCGGAGGAAGCCGGGCTGAACCGCAAGCAGGTGTTCGAGGCGAGGCAGATGCGCGATGCCATCGAGCAGGATCCGGGCATCGTTCGCCGGGCTCTCGACCAGATGCTTGCCGCTGGCACCGAACCGACCCGCGCCGGGCTGAAGCGCGCCGCGGCGGACCTGCCGCCGACCAGGCCGAACCTGCGCGCCGCCGTCGGCACTGACAGCGCGACGGCAGCCGAGCGCGGAAACAATCTTTATGAGACGCCTGTCGAAGCGATGCGCGCGCTGCTGTCGCTGACGCGGTTTGGCCCGACCGTCTGGGAACCCGCCTGCGGACGCGGCGCGATCTCGCGCGTTCTGGAAGATGCGGGATACGAGGTAACGCTCTCCGATCTCATCGACTACGGCACGCACAGCCGTGATGGCGAAGTGCAGGAGGTCGGCGACTTTCTCTCCACGACGGCGCGGAAGGACTGCCCGGACATCGTCACCAACCCGCCCTACGGGCAGGCGCTCAACGCGTTCGTCGCGCATGCGCTGCGCGTGCACCGGCCACGCAAGATGGCGCTGCTGCTCAACCTCAATTTCCTCTGCGGCTTCGATGATCCCGACCGCTGCTTCGCCATGGATGTGATGCCGCCTTCGCGCCTCTACGTCTTAAGCCGCCGCCTGCCGATGATGCACCGCGACGGCTGGGATGGCCCGGAAGCGTCCAGCCGCATGAACACCGCCTGGTTCATCTGGGAGCTACGGCCACAGGCAGATGGCAGCGAAAGCTATGACGGACCGACCGAGATGCTGCGCGTCGACTGGAAGGTGTTCGAAGGCGCGAGCTTGATTGGGCCGGATAAGCTAGAGGGCAGGCGTGGCTTCCGCGACGCGTTGAAGGATTACGCCGAATACAACCGTCTCAAGGCGCGCGGCGACGATCTGGGCGCGGATGAAGCCGCGAGGCTGGCCGACCTCACGCCCATCGTCGAAGCCGATCTGGCGCCCGTCGCCGAAGAGGCGCCAAAGCCTAAGCGCGGCCGACCGCGCAAGGCGGTGCCGGCATGAGCGAATTTGAGAGACATCTGGCCTTCGCCCGCGCCGACGCGCTTGAGATGCGCCGCTTGCTGAAGCGGATTGACGAAATCCCCGCGAATGAGATGGCAGCGCACCTCGCCGCATTGCGCGTTCAACACGCAATGATCGGCCGTGATCTCGATCGGGTCCAGAAGGCCGCATCGGCTGAGAAGGCGGTGCCGGCATGACTACTCAGATCACTTCGTCTGTTGTCGGGGATTTCGTCGGCTCGCATCGCAACGGTTCGTTTGTGACGCTCGATATGGGAGCCGAGCAGGTCACCCTAACGCTATCTTTCAACGAAGAGGGAGTTGCGCGCCGCTTCGCCGACGCGGTCGACCTGGCGCGTTCCGGGCCGGAACATAGCGCCCTGACGATTGTCCAGGCGCTTGTCGAGGCCTCCCGGTTGGCGAAGGCGCTGTCGGTCGAGCGACTGGAGGGCGGTTCCGCAACATGGGACGTTGATCGGCGAGACATCGCCGGCGAGGCGTTCGACGTTCGCTTGCTCTCGCATCATTTCCGCAGCGCCGCGGCGGCAGCCTTCACGGCGGTGGCAGACATGGATGCCGCTCTGGCGTTCATCTCCTCCATTGATGTCGATGCTTTGGGCGGTGCCGAAAACGCCTTGAGTGCTTGTCGAGCCGCAGCTGGCCAAAGCCTCATGCGATCACGCGGGCCAAAGCGTGAGGACCAGCTCAATCTCTTCGGCCAACCGACAGGTGCACCATGAACATCGCCGCGCGCGAGGTCAGCGGTGTCCGCGAGCTGCTCGACCATAACCCGGTCGTCGGCGCTCGGCGCGCCGGCGCCAAGCGATTTTGGACCGGTCGCGAAGAGAAACTGTTGCGCGCCACCTATCCGGGCGGCGGCGTCACTGCTTGTCTCGCTGCCCTGCCTGGTCGCACGGCGTCGTCGATCTACCAGCGCGCCGCCGTGCTTGGCCTGCGCGTGCCGGGCGCCAACGGCAAGGTCAACGAAAGGCTGGCGTGGACGTCGAGTGAGGCGATCGACGCCATCATCCGCCGCGCCTATCAGAAGCTGCCGAGCAAGAACGACGTCCAGCGATGCGCCGCGACCTGCGGCCGCCCGCGCTGGTGGGTGTCGAAGCGGGCGGCCAAGCTCGGCCTGGTGACGCCGCGCTTCAAACAGGCGCCATGGTGCGAGGCCGAACTCGACCTGATCGGCGACAATGCGCACAAGGCGCCCGCCACGCTACGCCGGATGTTGAAAGCGAAAGGGTTCGATCGCACCGAAACGGCGATCATCGTCAGGCTCAAGCGCCTCGGTGCCGATCGCACCGACCCGCACCACCTCAATGCCAACCAACTCGCCGGCGTCATGGGCGTCGACCGCAAGACCGTTGCCGCGTGGATCGCGAAAGGATGGTTGCGGGCAGTGCGGCGAGAGGCGACCGCGACCGACGATTTCTGGTGGATTCATCGGCG
Source organism: Mesorhizobium sp. WSM4850 (assembly GCF_055811735.1). Taxonomy (NCBI): domain Bacteria; kingdom Pseudomonadati; phylum Pseudomonadota; class Alphaproteobacteria; order Hyphomicrobiales; family Phyllobacteriaceae; genus Mesorhizobium; species Mesorhizobium sp. WSM4850. The sequence continues at coordinate 52,991 of NZ_JBVVPV010000003.1, forward strand.
CGACGTCGCCCGCTTCGTCATAGACAATGTCGCTGTCGTCGACATCCGTAAGGTCGACAAGTTCTGGTTTGTCGATCTTCTCGCGCATGAAGGCGCCTCGCCATACGCGAAGTCGGAATCCAAGCGCGATAGGATCCTTTCACTTGCGGCCGCGCGGCCTGACCTCAATCGGGCGCAACTGGCGGCGATGACGGAATCGACGCCGTCAGCGGTGTCCGTCGTCCTCAGCAACGCCAAGCACAACGCAAAGCAGGTGGCGCTATGAGCCGCCTGCTGCTTGGTCCGGCCGCCGATGTCCTGCGCACGGAAATCGCCGACGCCTCGGCCGATATGGTCTACTCGGACCCGCCGTTCGGCAACGAAAAGGTGTGGACCGGCAAGGCAGGATCGTTCGACGATCGGTGGGAATGGTCGGCGGCGTCATCGGCGGGCTGGGCGGCCCTGCAGCGGCATTCGCCGGCCGGCGTAGCGCTGCTTGCAGCCGTAGCCCGGACCAAGTCGGCGCGCGCCTATCTCGGCGTCATGGCCGGCATCGTCGTGGAGCTTCGGCGCGTCCTGAAATTAACGGGCACCCTGTGGCTCCATTTCGACGACACGATGGGCGCCGAACTGCGGCTGCTGTGCGATGCGGTGTTCGGGCCTGAGAATGCCATCGGCACGCTTGTCTGGGTGCGCACGCTGGGCGGTCACGGCAATGTCAAGGGATTCGGCAGGATCCACGACACGATCGCCTGCTATGGCCGTTCGCGCGCTGCCAAATGGCGGCTGTGGCGGATCGGCACGCTGGACGGCGATCCGATCACCGGAGAAGGCTTCGGCCGCTTTGACGACTTTGCAGTTGCCGCACCGCTTGGGCCAACCGACAAGGAGCGGGTCGGCTACCCGACCCAGAAGCCGATTGCACTCCTCGAAGAGTTGATCAGGGCAGCGACATTGCCGGGCAATGTGGTCCTCGATCCCACCTGCGGCAGTGGGACGGCGCTGGTCGCGGCAACCAGGCTGCAGCGCAAATCGATCGGCATCGATATTTCGCAGGATGCGCTGACGGCGGCTAGTGCTCGCCTGACCGGTCCTGCCACCGCGCAACCTTCATTCGATTTTGGGGAGGTTGCATGAACGCGCCCGTCTCGCTTTCCCCCATCGAAGATCCTTATCTCGACTTCCTGCGCGGCAAGATGCAGCTGGCCAAGGCCGACGGCTTCGACGTCGCGGCCGATGACATCAACCCGGCCGGCGCGCCGCATTGCCGCGCGATCGTGCGCTGGGCGCTGAAGGGCGGCAGCCGCGCCATCTTCGCATCGTTCGGCCTGCACAAGACTTTCATGCAGATCGAGCTGATGCGGCTGGTCGGGCGGTTCGCGCCTGGTCTCAGGCTGATCGTCATTCCGCTCGGCGTCCGGCATGAGTTCTTCGCCGAAGCGGAAGAGCGCTTTCAGGGCGACTGCGCCGTCAAGCTGAAGTTCATCCAGAGCGATGCCGGCATTGATGACGAAGACACGATCTACCTGACCAACTACGAGAGCGTGCTTGCCGGCAAGATCGACGTGTCGCGGTTCGTAGGGGCGAGCCTGGACGAGGCGGCGGTTCTGCGCGGCTACGGTACGAAAACCTTCCAGACGTTCCTGCCGCTGTTCAAGGCGGTGCGCTTCAAGTTCGTCGCCACCGCGACGCCGTCGCCGAACCGCACCAAGGAACTGATCCACTATGCCGGTTTTTTGGGCGTGATGGACACCGGCCAGGCGTTGACCCGGTTCTTCCAGCGCAATTCGGAAAAGGCCGGCGACCTCACCCTGTTCCCGCACAAGGAAGACGAGTTCTGGCTGTGGGTGCACAGCTGGGCGGTGTTTTTGCAGACGCCTTCCGACCTCGGCTTCCCCGACGAAGGCTATGTGCTGCCGCCGGTAACGGTGAACTGGCACGAGGTGCCGGTCGACCATTCCACCGCCGGCTACGACCGCGACGGGCAGGGCCTGCTGATCCGCAACGCCGCGCTCGGCGTCACCCAGGCGAGTGCGGCCAAGCGCGACAGCCTGGCCGCGCGGATCGCCAAGATGGTCGAGCTGATCGCGCAGGATCCTAAGGCGCACCGCATCCTGTGGCACGACCTCGAGGACGAGCGCCGTGCGATCGAGGCGGCGGTGCCGGGGGTGCGCTCGATCTATGGCACGCAAGGGCTGGAGGCAAACGAGAAGAACGCCATCGGCTTCAAGGATGGCAAGTTCCGCGACCTCGCGACAAAGCCGGAAATGTCGGGCGCCGGCAACAATTTCCAAAAGCATTGCCACTGGGCGATCTTCGTCGGCGTTGGCTTCAAGTTTCATGACTTCATCCAGGCGGTGCACCGCATCGTGCGCTTCGGCCAGGTGCATGAGTGCCGCATCGACATCATCTTCTCTGAGGCCGAACGCGAGGTGCGCCGCAACCTAGAGGGCAAGTGGGCCGAACACGAAAAGCTCATGGCGCGCATGGCCGAGATCATCCGACGCTATGGACTGGACGGCCTGCCGCTGGACGACGTGCTGTCACGCTCGATCGGCGTGGCGCGGCGCGAGGAACGCGGCGACAGCTTCGTCATCGCGCATAATGATGCGGTGCTCGAAGCGCGGCAGACGGCAAGCGCCAGCGTCGGCGAGCTCATCACCTCGATCCCCTTCGCCAACCACTACGAATATACGGCGAGCTACAATGATTTCGGCCACACCGACGACAACGGGCACTTTTGGGCGCAGATGGACTTTCTGACGCCGGAGCTGTTCCGGATCCTGAAGCCCGGCCGGCTGGCCTGCATCCACGTCAAGGACCGAGTGCTGTTCGGCAGCGTGACCGGCGAGGGCGTGCCGACCGTCTCGCCTTTCCATGCCGAGGCGATCTTCCACTACCTCAAGCACGGGTTTCAGTTCGTCGGCATGATCACCATCACCACCGACGTGGTGAAGGAAAACAACCAGACATACCGGCTGACCTATTCCGAGATGATGAAGGACGCCACCAAGATGGGCGTCGGCTGTCCGGAATATGTCTTGCTGTTCCGCCGGCCGCAGAGCGACCTTTCGCGCGGCTACGCCGACGAGCCTGTCGTGCACGATAAACCGCTGGTGATCGCGCCGGATGGCACGCATGGGCGCTGGAGCGACGGCGACCGCCGGCCGCAGGTGCCGGCCAGCGGCTACACGCTGGCGCGCTGGCAGCTCGACGCGCACGCCTTCTGGCCGTCCTCCGGCGACCGGCTCTTGACCACTGACGAGCTGGTGCGGCTCGGCCCGAAGCCGCTGCGCGCGCTGTTCCAGAAGGTCAGCGAAGAAGCGGTCTACGATTTCGAGATGCATGTAAAGCTCGGCGAGGAACTGGCCGCGCGGGACAGCCTTTCGAAAACCTACATGACGCTCGATCCGCCCTCAAAACACGAGGCTGTCTGGACCGACGTCGTGCGCATGCTGACGCTGAACGGCGAGCAGGCGTTCAAGAATTTGGAAAAGCATGTCTGCCCGCTGCAGTTCGACATCGTCGACCGGCTGATCGAGCGCTACTCGAACAAGGGCGACATCGTCTATGACCCGTTCGGCGGCCTGATGACCGTGCCCTACCGGGCGATCCTCAAGGGCCGGCGCGGGCAGGCCTCCGAGCTATCCGCCACCTATTTCCATGATGGCACGCACTACTGCCGCAAGGCCGAAGCGCAGATGGCCGTGCCGACCATGTTCGACATGCTTGGCATCGGCGACGAGCTGGAGGCGGCGGAGTGACACAAAGCTTCCTTGGCCTTGAGACGATCTACGGCGTCGATGGCGAACACGCGACACCGTTCCTGACGCGGATTCGCATCGGGCGTCTCCGCGTCCATATCTTCCACCGCGGCGACGCTGATCCTGATCCGCACGATCATCCGTGGGATTTCTGGACCTTTCCTCTCACGGCCTACGTCGAAGAGGTTGTCGACCTCCCTGCAATGAATGTCCGGCGCCAGGTCGTTCCGGCGTGGCGTTGGTCATACCGGCCGGCCGAACATACGCATCGGGTTCTGGGCCGTTGGTCGGGCAACAAGAACGTTCCGTTTGTCGATGTCAGTGATGTTGGCCCCGGCAAGATTTTCACGATCATCTGGCAAGGAAAGTCGGCGCGCAAATGGGGTTTCCTGCGCAATCGGGATGGCAATTGGTGCTGGACGCCATGGCGTGAATACGTCTTTGGCGGCGGCAAGCACGCGCCGTGCGGCCCGGCGGAATACGACCCCGGCAAGGATTCCGCCGGCTCCTATGCTGCAGCGATAGAGGCGAAGCGGCTGCGCGGCGACACGCATTGGCCGGAGCCAAAGGAGCGGAAGCCGGATCCTGAAACCGAACGCCAGTTGAAGCGGCTGAAGCGCGCGCTCGACCGCAAGCTGAACGACGGTGGCCATGGCTGACATCGCCTTCCACACATTCGCTATCGCCTTTCAAGACCGGCTCGATTCGCTCGGCTATTCGCTGCGCGTCGCAGAACAGAAATGGCCAGATACCGACCGGGCGATGCTGTCGCGCGCCGTCAATGGAAAGACGTTGTCGGCCGGCAATTACCTGCTGCTCTGCAACTATGCCGGCCTTGACCCTTACGCCTATTTCAAGCCGTGCCCGCGCCGCCATGTGACCATGAAAACCATTGCCGAACAGTTGGTTACACCGCCTGTCCAACGTGAAACACGGAACTCCTGATGACCGATTCCATGCTGCCGATCCTGCGCCAGCTTCACGACGCCGACGGCGATCGGGCGCGGGCTGACACGCTGCTGCGCATGCCCGATTCGGTCATGCTGAAGTATCACGACGTGATCGAAGGAGCATGCCGACGCGCGGATTTCGATGCCGGCGCAAAGTTCGTGGCGGTGCGCGTCTCACTGTCACTTGCTGTGCGTGACGGTGAGGGCAAGCCGCCGACCGATTTGGCGGCGTTGGCCGAGCGCTGGCGCGCCGGCCTGGCGGAATTCGCGGGAGGCGGATCGTGAGTGCCGTCGGCAAGAATGTCGATCCGCTGGCGCGCGCGCTGGCGCCGGTGGTGCGGGAAATGTTGATCGCCGAGGTCGAGCGGCTTGCTGCGGCGATGCCGGTAGCAAAGCCAAAGTCCAAGGCCGATGACGACATCATGGAGGCCTGCCGCCAGGTGGCCAGCGCCGCCGACAGGCTGGCGCAGGCAAAGTTCGGTGTGGGCGAGATCGCCGCGCGCAAATCGCTGGAACGTGCCGCAAACTTTCTAGGCCGCGCCATGCGCAAGCACGGGCGGATGCCATGAAAGTCGACCTCTTCGGCCACGACACGATGCACCGCGACGCCACCTTCCATGGCGACGACCGCGTCACGCTGACGCGTGCTTGGGGACCGGGGCCGAAGGCGTGCTTCATCGGCTGCAATCCATCTAGGGCCGGCAAGAAGGTCGATGATCCGACGTGCCTTTGGTGGACGGCATGGTCGCAACTCTTCGGCTACGGCCGCTATGTCGCGGTGAACATGTATCCGTTCGTGACCAGCAGCCCGGCCGAATGCCGCAAGATGGCGGATTGGGAAAACAATGGCCCCGACTGGTATGCGCGTGACGCGCTGCTGCACAACCTCGATATCGTGGTTCAAGAGGCCAAGGCCGCCGACATCGTCATTGCCTGTTGGGGCGCCATCGCGTGGGACGATACATGGGTCGATCATGTCGTTGAGGCGATCCAGTCCGGCGGAGCGCCTTGGCCTGATCTCTTCTGCTTCGGAAAGACCGCCAGCGGAGCGCCAAAGCATCCGATGGCGCGTGGCGTCCACCGCATACCGCGTGATCAGAAGCCCATCCTTTGGAGGGCTTCAGCATGAACGCCGTCGCGCTCTCTCCCGATGCCGCGCGCCTGCGCGCCATCCGCGCGGCGCTGGCGGCCATCGAGCCGGCGGTATGGACGCGCGTGCATGGCGAGACGGCATTCGTAGAATCGCGCGGCGAGATGGGCGAGCTGTTCGTGCTGGCGCGCTTCGACGAAGCGACGATTGACGAGATCGCCTTCGTCACAGACGCGCCGGACACGGTGCGATTCCTACTGCAGCTGCTCGATGCCGCCTTCCGCGAAATTCGCCAATTGCGCGGCCTGCCGGAACCGCGCCGGGCCGATCAGCAACGCGGTGAACCGATGGCGCGCGACGTGAAGAACTTCGCCGCCGAATGCGCGATGAAGTGTCAGGACGCGGCCTTCAAGGTTTTCCTGCATGAGCAGCACGGGCTGGAAAAGCCGCTGACCGATGAACGCGTGACGCAAAAGGTGCGCTCGCTGCTCGGCGTGCAATCACGAAAAGAACTCAACAGTGGCGGGCGGGCAAGCCAGGCGTGGATAGCGCTGCGCGGCGCCTTCGACGCATGGCGCAAGGCGGGACGATGAAAAAACTGGCTGAAACCCCGCTTGTCGAGATCCCGGAAGCAGAGCTTCGTCGCATCCTGATGCGTCTCGGGGGGGGCTGGCTGACCGGCTCCAGCGCGCTCGCCGCCATCGTCCTGTGGTCGAGCGGAAAATTCGACACCAACGACATCGCCGCAGTGCTTGCCGTGCGCGAGGACGCGGTGTGCCGCACGCTCGCAATGGCGCGCGACGGCGCCAGGCTGGACGCGAGGGCTGATCGATGAACGCACCTTTTTCCCTCGATAACCGCCTGACTGTCGTGCTGTTCGCCGGCATGGGCGGCGGCTGCGACGGTCTGGAAGAGGCCGGTTTCCATGTCCATGTCGCGATCAACCACGATCCGGTCGCCGTTGCCGTGCATGAGAAGCGGCACCCGCATACGCGGCACCTGCGCTGCGACGTGTTCGAAGCCGATCCGCGCAAGGTGACCAACGGGCGCGGCGTGCGCGCGCTGCATGCCTCGCCGGACTGCACGCATTTCTCGGTCGCCAAGGGATCGAAGCCGGTCAGCAAGCGGCGGCGTTCGCTGGCCTGGGTGATTTGCCGCTGGGCCGGCGCGGTGCGGCCCGAGACGATCACCATGGAGAACGTGCAGGAGATCACCACATGGGGGCCGCTGGTCGCCAAGCGCGATCCGGCAACCGGGCGTGTCCTGCGGCTCGACGGCTCGGTCGCCGCCAAGGGCGAGCGCGTGCCAATCGCCGAGCAATGGCTGATCCCGGATCCTCGCCACAAGGGCCGCATCTGGCGCGCCTGGCTGAAACATCTGCGCGGGCTCGGCTACAATTTCGAGCATCGCGTGCTGATCTGCGCCGACTATGGCGTGCCGACCATCCGCAAGCGCTTCTTCGGTGTCGCCCAAGCGGATGGCCGGCCGGTGATCTGGCCGGTGCGCACGCACGCCCCGCGCAAGGATGCCAAGCAGCTCGGCCTCAAGCCTTGGGTCGGCGCGCATACGATCATCGACTGGTCGCTGCCGGTGAAGTCGATCTTCGGCCGCAAGAAGCCGCTGGCCGAGGCGACGCTGCGGCGCACCGCGCGCGGCGTCATGCGCTATGTCGTCGATGCGGCGAAGCCGTTCATCGTGCCGATCACGCATTCGGGCGGGGATCGCGTTCATGATGCCGGAGAGCCGCTGCGGACGTTGACCACGGCACACCGCGGCGAACTGTCGGTGGTGACGCCGGCATTGATCCGCACCGATCAGCAGAGCGCCGCGGCTCGCAATGGCGTCCAATCTGTCGAAGAGCCGCTTAACACTCTGCATACCTCGTCCGGCATCGCAATGATGGGAGCGACCATCGTTGGCGCCGGCGGGAGGGCAGCCCAGTCGGCGCCGCGAGACCTCGAGGAACCGCTTGGCACGACAACCGGCAAAGAAGACCGGGTGCTGGTCGCAGCGCACATGACCAAGTTCAATCAGAACGGCGACGGCTACATGCCGACGGAACCGTTGGACACGGTGATGGCGGGCGCACCTCGGCATGCTGTCGTCGCCGCCAGCCTCATACAGGCCGGCTATGGCGAGCGGGAGGGGCAATTACCCCGCGCACTCGATGTCGAGGAGCCGATCGGCGCGCAGGTTGCTGGCGGCGGCAAGCATGCGCTGATCGCGGCTTTCCTAGCACAGCACAACGGCGATCCGCGCGTTGACGGCAGCAAAGAGGCGCGGCCGGGCCGACCAATCGACGAGCCGCTTGGTGCCTTCACGACCAGCCCGCAAGTTGGTGTCAGCGCCGCATTCATCGCCCAGCACAACACCGGCGAGCCCGGGCGATCAGCGGAGGATCCGCTGTCTACCATTGTCACGCTCGGATCGACGCAAGGCGTTGCCGCCGTCAGTCTTCAGCGCCAGTTCGGGGCCAGTATCGGAGCGGACGTCGAGGATCCTGCGCCGACGGTCACGGTGGGCGGTTCAGGAAAGTCCGCGTTGGTGGCAGCAGCGCTAGGAAACCTGCATGGCACGAGCCGCGACGGGCGACCGATTGAAGAGCCGCTGGCTACGGTCGCTGCCGGCGGAAATCATGCGAATCTGATCCTCGGCTTCCTCCAGCACTATTTCGGCTCGGGCAAGCAGGATGACGACGTGCGCCAGCCGCTCGGCGCGCTGACCGGCAAGGCCCGCTATGGCCTGGTCGAAGTGATGGTGAAGGGCGTCCTGCACTACATCGACGACATCGGCATCCGCATGCTGGAGCCGGAGGAGGGTGCTGCCGCCCACGGCTTCAAGCCCGGCACGCTGCCGGCCGAGATCACCATCGACGGCAAGACGCGTCGCCTGACCAAGACCGAAAAGTATCATTTGGTCGGCAACAGCGTTCCGCCGCACATGATCAAGCTGCTGGCCGAATGCAATGTCCGGCACGCCTTCGCGGAGGCTGCGGAGTGACGAACCCATATCTGATCGCCGGCCCGGCTCTTATCTCGTTCTCTGGCGGGCGCACAATCGCCTTCATGCTGCATGAGATCCTGCGCGCGCATGGTGGGAGGCTTCCCGACGACGTGATTGTCGCCTTTGCCAACACTGGCAAAGAGCACATGAAAACGTTGCGCTTTGTCCACGAATGCGAGACGCGATGGAGCGTCCGTATCCATTGGGTGGAGTGGCGCAAGGGGGCGCGAGGATTCGAGTTGGTCGGCTACAACAGCGCGTCACAGCGCGGCGAGCCATTCCGGGCGTTGATCGAGAGCAAGCAGCGGCTGCCAAACGGGCATGAGCGGTGGTGCACCGAATACCTTAAAGTTCTGCCGATCTTTGCACTGATGCGCCACCAACTAGGGCTTGAACCGGGCGGCTACGAAGAGGTGATCGGCCTGAGAGACGACGAGGGCCTTCGCATTTTCAGCGGCATGGAAAGGGCGGCAAAAACCGGCCGTTCTGTCACCTATCCTTTGGCAAAGGCGAAGGTGCGCAAAGACGATGTTTGGCGCTTCTGGCTCGGCGAGAACCTGGACGCGAGACGATTGGGGCACCCGTTGCCGCAAGGTTTCGACGTCGGCCTGCACCCCTGGGAGGGCAACTGCGATTTCTGTTTCCTGAAAGGGAAAGGGATACGAAAGCGCATCATCCGCGACAATATGGTTGTGCCTGCATGGTGGGCAGCACGAGAGCTTGCAACCGGCGGACAATTCGACAAACGCGACAGTGTGGAAGATCTGATCGGTCAAGTCCGCAAGTCGCCAAGCCTTTTCGATTCCGCCGACGACGAAGAATACGACGTCGAGTGCGGCCTTCACTGCGAGGTGCCGGCATGAGCCAAGGCTTCGACATCGGCCATTGGTCTGGCGGCCTCGCTGAGTGGACCGATGATGACACCGCGTATCTGTCGGTAGCCTTTACCTGGCGGCTAAACGACGCCTATCAGCGCGCCTGCTGGTATAAGGCGGCCGGCTACAAGGTCCGCGCCGGCGGGCCTGGCATCTTCACGCGCAAGCACTTCCTTGCGGACGTCGCCGAGATCGGCGGTGCGATCGAGGATGCAGTGGCGCGGCACAATCCCATGGCAACCATCGCCAGTCGCGGCTGCCCGGTTGGCTGCTGGTTCTGCATCGTCCCGAAGATGGAGGGGAAAGCCTTCACGCTGCTTCCAGACTTCCCGGTGCGGCCGGTGCTCTGTGACAACAACCTGTCGGCTTTGCCCAGCGATTACCAGGATCACATCGTCTCGCGCTACCGCGCCGCCGGCGTGCCGCTGCTCGACGCCAATAGCGGTTTCGAGCCCCGCACGTTCAACGACGAAGTCTATGCTCGCTGGAAGGTCATCAATCGCGGTCCCTGGCGCTTCGCCTACGACGACATGGCCGAGCGGTCGTTCGTCGAGCTCGTCATGCGGATGCTGGCCGACGTGTCACCCCGCCGGAAGCGCGTCTATGTCCTCATAGGCAATGAGCCGTTTGCGGCCTGCATGGAGCGCATTCGCGAAGTGATGTCTTGGGGCGGCGAGCCGCACGTGCAGCCCTTCATGAAGCTCAATGCCTTGGAGCGCCGACCATTTCCTCGATTCGACTGGAATGAACAGCTCTTGCGTGACGTGGCGCGCTGGGCGAATTCGCCGATGATCTGGCGCAAGACGCCGTTCGCGGACTATCGGCGGTCGGCCAAGACGCGCGAGCGCTATGACGAACAGGTGGGGATGTTCGTATGAGCCACGCCGCGACGAAATGGGCTTTCGACCAGCCGGAGCTTCACCGCGACATGAAGCCGTCGGAATGGGCGGTGCTGATGGTGCTGGCGGACTGCCATAATCCAGTCAACGGCTGCTTCCCGAGCCAGGACTACATCTGCAGCAAGACGAACCTTGCTGAGCGCGCCGTGCGCGACCAGCTCACCCATTTGCGCGAGCGCGGCCTGATTGATTGGGACGCTGTCCGTGAGAACGGCAAGCGCGGCTCAAACCGTTACCGGCTGGGCTTTGAGCCAGACTTTCAACCGGCAAATTCTGCCGGTAGCTCCGAGCCCGCCGCAACCGGCGAAATCGAGCCTGTTCAACCGGCAGATTCCGACAGTTTCAACCGGCAAAATTTGCCGCCTAACCTTGTAAGGGAACCGGTAAGTGAACCTGTTGAGAGAGAGCGCGAGCGCGAACCTGAAGATCGAAAAACGGTGGAGCGCTGGCTGAAGCGCATTCACCCGACATGGCCGACCTTCATCGCCGACAGCGGCAAGACCGCGCTCGCCGCGGCGATGGCACTGACGGCGGAAGAACGCGAGGTGGCAGCCGACCGCATGGCTAACTATCTCGCCGCCGAGAAGGCTTCCGGCGGGCGCTGCGCTTTCGGCGTGTATCTCTCGGAAAAGCGCTGGGAACGGCTTGGACCGAAGCCGGAAGCGCCGGAGAAGCCAGCCTATGCGCCGGCCTTCGGGCCGGTGTGGGCGGCGATCCGCATGCGCGACCTGGTCACAGGGCCGAAGGCGCCGCCGGCGCCGCTGAAGGGCTGGGAAGAGAGCGCCATCGCCAACGGCAGGCTGGACCGGGAAACCCTCGAGAAGGGCAACCGGATGCGGGCAGGGTGGCCTATGGTCAACGCGCTGCACCAGGCAGCCGAGACGCGCGGGCTCGGCATTCACGGCTACGGTCCCGATGAAGAGCGGCTCGGGAAGTTGTGCGAGTTCGTGCCGGTCGGCAGTGAAGTCTGGAAGGCCTGGAAGGTCGAGCACGAACTGCGCGGCTGGCCCTGGCTGCCAGATCCCGGAACGATGCGTGGCGTGTATTTCCCGGCTGGCGGGCCAGCAGGACTGGAAGAATTCGAACAGGCGGTGCGAGGGACCAATGATGCACAGCAAGCGGCCGAGTGACGTGGAGCGTGCATGGCTCGATCACGACGGCAAGCCCATCAACATCGACTATGCCTGGCAGACGAGCGATGAGCGAATCGCCCTGCGCCGGCGAGAGCAGGCGATGCTCGCGGCGGCCGGTATGGATGGCCCGGAAGCGCGCTGGTATGTGCTGCAGGTGAAGCACGGCTTCGATATTGCTGTGGATAAGTCGCTCGGCGATGCTCGGATTGAGCGCTGGATGGCGCAGGAAACAATCGTTGTGCGTCGGCGTGGTCGCTTCGGAATGATGCGACCTAAGGCCCGAACGGTGCCATTCCTGCCCGGATACATCTTCGTGAAAGTGGTCTGGTGTGCGCCGTGCTGGCACGCGTTGGTGAGCATCAAAGGGGTCGTTAGCATCCTTGGAGGAGCTGATCGTCCGGCTCCGGTTCCAGCTGATAAGATGTTGAAATTGCGTGCTGATGTTGAGCACGACCCAGAAGCTATCAAGGCGATGATCAAGTCGTTCAATGTAGGCGATGAGGTCAGCGTGGATGACGGGCCATTCGCATCCTTCCCTGCCGTTGTGCAGTCTGTCAGCGACAAGGGCCGGGCGATGATCGAAGTGATGATCTTCGGGCGTGCAGTGTCGGTCGACCTCGACCTTGCTCAAATCAGCAAAGCGTATTAGCGGAATCGACCCAGGACGAGCCGAAAGAGTCGCACACTGCAAAGTGGAAGCGCCATCGGCCCCAGGTGAAGCGAAGGGCGCGGCCCGGAATGCTTCCCCGCAATGGATAAGATTCCAGTGGCAAAGCTGAAGATGATGGCGCCGGCGATCCGGACCATCGACACCCGCACGGTCAAGGTCGCACCCAAGACTGCTGATGCGTTCTACCTGTCGCCTGAGTGGCGCGAGCTGATGGCAGAGATCATCGCCGAGCGTGGTCGCAGATGCGAGGACCCGCAATGCGATGGCAGGACGCATCGGCCGGGCATGCGTGTGTTCGGTGATCACGTGGTCGAGCTCAGGGACGGCGGCGCGCCGCTCGACAAGCGCAACATCATGCTCCGGTGCGGAGCATCGCACACCAAGAAGACGCTGGCCGAGCGGGCCAAGAGGATGGCCGCCCGACCCTGATGGGGAGGGGGGGGCAAATCTCTAGGGCCTTCCGGGGGTCCTAACCGCTTGGGGTTCATTCAGAGGTTTTTTTTTCGATGAGCGAGATTTTGGACCTCTTCGGTGAGCCCGTTCCGGCGAATTGGGGTGAGCGCGGTCGACCGCAGCACATCGCGAGCCAGAAAAATCGGAATCGCGTCAGCATGTTAGTGTCGCTGGGCTGGTCCAATGCGCGGATTGCCTCGGCGCTGTTCGTGACCCTGCCGACTTTGCGGAAGCATTATTTTTCCGAGCTCAAGTTCAGGGATGTGGCCCGAGACCGCCTAAACGCAACCATGGCGACCAAGCTGTGGGAACTATTCATGGCGGGCAACGTCGCAGCCGGGAAGGAATTCCGAGACTTGGTCGAGAAGAACGACCTGATGCTGTACGGGCAGAGCGCGCAGCCGACGAAGCAGGAAAAAGCTCCCAAGCTCGGCAAAAAGGAAGCCGAAGCCGCCGCGGCTCACCAGCCGGATCGGGGCAACCGCCTCGGCGATCTAATGGCGCGCCGGCAGGATCCAGTGAACTGATGCGTCGCCTCATATGTGGGATCTGAGCTGCCCGGACTGGGAAGAGCGCATCCGCACAGGCCGGTCTCTCATTCCGGATTTGCCGCTGATCCGATCCGAGGCCGACATGGGCCTCGCCTTCTTCGACGAGTTGAAACTGCCGGATGTTCCGGGAAAGCCGCGGCTCGGCGATGCCGCAGGGCAGTGGTTCCGCGACATTGTCGCCACTTCGTTTGGGTCGTGGGATCCTGTCTCGCAGCAGAACTTTATCCGCGACATCTTCGTCCTTGCACCCAAGGGCTCTTCGAAGACCTCATACGGTGCCGGCCTGGCACTGGCCGTGATGCTGATGAACCGGCGGCCACGTGCAGAGGCCCTGTTCATTGGTCCAACCCAGGCGATTTCCGATCGCGCTTACGAACAAGCCGTCGGCATGATCGAGGAATCGCCTGACCTCAAGCGGCGCTTTCGCCCGCGCGATCACCTCAAGACGATCGAGGATCTGGTCAATCGGTCGGAAATGAAGGTCAAGACGTTCGACCTCAATATTCTCACCGGGGCGATCCTGATCTTCGCTCACCTCGACGAAATCCACCTGCTCGGCAAGTCTTCCTACGCCGGCAAGGTGATCCGGCAAATCCGCGGCGGCATCGACAAGACGCCTGAAGGCAAGTTCTTGATCACGACGACCGAGAGCGATGACATCCCGGCCGGCGCGTTCAAAGATGAACTGCATAGCGCGCGCAAACATCGCGACGGCGAATTCCGCGGCAAGGAAGCAAGGCCGACACTGTCGGTGATGTTCGAATTCCCGCAGGACATCGCCAAGGACCCTGATAAATGGCGTGATCCGGCCAACTGGCCGATGGTGCAGCCGAACCTAGGCCGGTCGGTTCATTTGAAGGATCTGGTCCAAGGCTGGAATTCCGACAAAGAGAAGGGCGAGCGCTCGATCCGCGAGTGGGCGTCACAATATCTCAACATCGAAATGGGCGTCGGGCACAAGACCGACGGCTGGCCTGGCGCCGAGTTCTGGGCCGGCGCTGAAGAACCGGAGCTTGACCTCGACAGCCTGATCGAGCGCTCGGAGGCGATCGTCGTCGGCATCGACGGCGGTGGCCTCGACGATCTGTTCGGCGCGAGCGCGCTCGGCCGCGAGAAAGGCTCCAAGACCTGGCTGTCGGTTTCGAAAGCATGGTGCCACAAGAGCGTCCTTGAAAGGCGGAAGACAATTGCCGCCAGGCTGCTGGACTTCTCCAATGTTGGCGAGATCGAGATCATCGACGATGAGTTCGTCGACGTCGCAGGCCTGGTGCCGCTGCTCGAGCCTTGCGACGCGCTGCTGTTGCCGAAAGATGTCGCCGGCGTTCTGATCCTGGTGTCGCGGGTCCTTGAAGCCGGCAAGCTGGCCGCGGTGGCGATCGACGTCGAGGGGCCATATGGCGAACTTGCCGATGCGCTGGCGCTGATCGGCGTGACGCAGGAAAACAAGAACCTGGTCGGTGTCGGTCAAGGCTACCGGCTGATGAACGCCATCAAGACCTCGGAGCGAAAGCTTGCCAACGGTACCCTCAAGCATGGGTCGAGCCAGCTCATGGACTGGTGCGTGGGCAACATCAAGATCGAGCCGACGGCGACCGCGATTCGCGCGACCAAGCAGAATGCCGGCGATGCGAAGATCGATCCGGCCATGGCGCTGTTCGATGCAGTTTCAGTGATGGTTACGAACCCCGAGCCAGTCTTGGTGGCAGGCAAATCATTCTGGGACGACGTTGAGTTCGACGAAGATGAAGCCGCGGACGATGTCGCATCAGAAACGGCGTGAGAGGGACATCACCGGATGTGGCCATTCAGTCAGTTGTCGGCCACCTTCCGGCGTCAGTCAGAACAGAACGTCGCATTCAGCGAATCGTTCTGGCGCGACGATCTAGGGGTAGGGCTGCCGACGCTTTCGGGCGAGCGCGTCACATGGAAGACAACACTCGAACAGACGACGGCTCTTCGTTGCGGGCTGACAATCTCGGACGGCGTTTCGACCGTGCCGTGCAAGGTGATGCGGAAGGATCCGGCCACTGGTCGCCGGGCCGAAGCTGAAGAACATCCGCTCAGCGATCTGTTCGGCTATCAGGTCAACGACTGGATGGACCCGCTTCAGTTTATGGAGACGGTTGCCATCCACGCCGTCTTCACCGGCAACGCCTACATCTTTCTCAACCGGGTGCGTGGTCGCATCGTCGAGATGATCCCGCTGATGCCGGACTGTGTCCGCGTCGAACAGAAAGACGACTACAGGCTGGTCTACCACGTCACCGCAAAGGACGGGACGGCCGAAGAGTATCCGCAGGAAACGATCTGGCATTTCCGCGGCCCGTCATGGAATTCATGGACCGGCCTCGACGTCACCAGACTGGCCCGCGAAGCACTCAGCCTGTCGATGGCAACCCAGAACGCACATGCCCGACGGTTCGGCAATGGCATCCAGTCGACCGGCATGTATTCGGTCGAAGGCGAGTTGAAGGAGCCCCAATACAAGCGGCTCCGCGCCTTCATCACGCAGAACTACGTCGGCGCCAAAAATAGCGGCAAACCGCTTCTCCTCGACAAAAACGCCAAGTGGCATCCGATGGATCTCACCGGCGTCGATGCCCAGCACATTGAGACGCGGAAACTGCAGATCGAGGAGATCTGTCGCGCCTTCGGTGTCATGCCGATCATGGTCGGCTTCTCCGACAAGGCGGCAACCTATGCCAGCGCCGAACAGATGTTCCTCGCACATGCCGTACATACCATCCGGCCTTGGCATCGTCGGTTTGAGAAGTCGATGCGGCGCTCGCTTCTCACCAAGGAAGAGGTGAAGGCCGGCTATTACTTCAAGTTCTTCGATACCGAGCTGCTGCGCGGCGCCGCCAAGGATCGCGCCGAATATTACTGGAAGCGATTCCAGATGGGCATGTCGCCGAACCAGATCGCAGAGCTCGAGGACGAGGACGGCTACGAAGGCGGCGATATCCACCTGGTGCCCGGCAACATGATGACCGTCGAGAACGCGACCAAGGCGATGCCTGGCCGCGGGATCGGCGACAACGGCGGTCCACCGCTCGACGACGAGGCCGCCGAGAATGCAAGTGCAGCAGCCAACGCCCTTCGAGATCGCATGAATGCCGGCCGAGTTCTCTCGGCCGAGAATGAAGGCAAAATTCGAAGCGCTCGCGACAACCTAGACGCAGTCCTGGCGAAATTGGACGAGCAACAGGAAACCTGACGATGAAAAAAATCATCATCGACCTCGCGCCCTTCAAGGCATCGGCCGCGCGTAACCGCGCACCGAACTCTATCGGGGTCGGCTCCGTTCGGGTCGCTGCCGAATCCGGGGCTGACAGCGCCGATATCTACATCTACGGCGACATCGGCGGGTGGTGGGATGGCATCCAGCCCGAGGATGTCGCGCGCGAAATCGCGGCACTCGACGTCGAGACGCTGAACGTCCATGTCAACAGCCCTGGCGGCCTCGTGTTTGACGGCATCGCGATCTACAACTCGTTCGCCGCTCACTCCGCGAAGGTCATCATGAATGTCGAAGGCATTGCCGCGAGCATCGCCTCGGTTATCGTTATGGCCGGCGACGAGGTCCGCATCGGCGAGTCCGCCAACATCATGATCCACAAGCCGTGGAGCTTTGTGATCGGTGATGCCAACGACATGCGGCAGGAAGGTGCCATCCTCGACAATCTGGAGCAGGCAATCGTCGACATCTATGCGGCTCGCACGGAACTTGACGACGAAAAGCTGAAGAACTTGATGGCCGCCGAGACCTGGTTCAGGGGTCAGCAGGCCGTTGACAACGGTTTCGCCGATACCGTCGTTCCCAACAAGGGCAAGGAAAAGAAGGCGGCGCGTTCCGCGTTGCTGAAACTCTACAATCATACCCCATCCGACCTGAAGCCGACGCATGATGCGCCGCAGGTCCGCCAATTCGAGCATCTCCTGCGCGACGCAGAGCAGATGCCCAATGCCCTCGCGAAGCGTCTTGCTGCCGCCGCGCAACGGGTTTTCCAGGCGCCTCGTGATGAGGCGTACGCCGAGCCTCGCGAAGAGGGCGGGAATGCAGCGATCGCCGAACTCGCCGCGGTTTTCGACCGCGCGACATCCCTCTTCAAATCCTGAAACTGGAGACCTGAAATGAAAATCACCCGCATTCTTGCGGCGGTTTGCGCTGTTGCGTTGATCGCCGCCTTCGCCGTCATGGCGTTCCCGGACGCCGGGTCCGGCATCCTGTCGGCATTTGGCCACATCGACACAGGGCAAATGCTCATGGCTACGGTGGCACCCGTAGCCTCGCTTGAAACCCTGCAGAAGTCCGTCGGCGACTTCATGAACGGTTTCGAGGAGTTCAAGAAGACCAACGATGCTAATCTCAAAAACCGGGACGTCGTGCTCGAAGAGAAACTAGCCAAGATCAACGCCCATCTCGATAAGTGGGAGCCGCTGAACCAGAAGTTCACCAAGGAGGTTCAGGACAGCCAAAAGGCCATGCAGGAGCAGCTCGACAAGGTCGAGAAGGTCCTGAATAGGCCGAAGACAGGCAAGGAAGGGCAGGAAGAGGACGCCGAATACAACGCGGCCTTCAATCACTGCATCCGTCGTGCACCGGACCGCCGCGATACCGCCCAGGTCGACCTCATCAACAAGCGGCGCGCCGCCTTGGTGAAGGGTGACGACGCCGGCGCTGGCTATCTGCTGGCTCCTCCGGACGTCAACCGCGAGATCATCAAGGACATCATCGAGATGTCTCCGATGCGCTCGATCGCAACCGTCCGCATCATCGGCGGACCCTCCCTGAAGCAGCCGAAGCGCACCGCAGCGGCCGGCGCCGCAACTCGCGTCGGCGAGGTCCAGCCGCGTACCAACACGGGCGACCCTGCCTATGGCATGTTCGACTTCCCGGCACCGGAGATGTTTGCCCGTGGCGAGATCTCGCTGCAGATGCTCGAGGATGAAGACTACGACCTGATCGCGGAGCTCCGTGGCGAGTTCGTCGATCAGTTCGCGGTCAAGGAAGGGCAGGAGTTTGTGTCCGGTACCGGTGCATCGAACCAGGCGCAGGGCTTCCTGTTGGCCGGCGCCGGCGTTGCGGAAGTCGTCAGCGGCGCCGCAGCGGCGCTCACCGGCGACGGTATCATCAACCTCTGGGCGGCACTGAAGACCGGCTATGCCAGCCGCGCCGTCTTCACGATGAACCGGTCGACTATCGCGTCGGTTAGGAAACTGAAAACCGGTGACGGGCAGTACATCTGGCTGCCGGGCATTGCCGGAAGCGTGCCGAACTCAATCCTCGGTGCGAATTATCTGGAATTCCCGGATATGCCCGACATCGCTGCCGGCACCTACCCGATCGCCTATGGCGACTTCCGTCGCGCCTACGTCATCGTTGACCGCGTCGCGATCTCGTTCCAGCCAGACTACACGACCGGCGCCGATAATGGCGTCGTCGTCTTCCGCTGCCGGAAACGTGTCGGCGGCGGCGTCCGTCAGCCCGACGCCCTGAAGAAGCTCAAGATCGCGGCCTAGTTTTAAGCGGTTCCTGCAAACTCTGGCGGCGGGGCAATCCCGCCGCTACCGCCCTTCCTTTTCCTCGTTTCGGAGACCGAAACCGATGTCTCTTCTCAAGAACTGCAAGATTACCCGCGTCGCTGCTTCGGCGGTCGCGGCTCAGACCGACGTTAATGGATCTATCCTCGATATGGCGGGGTTCGAAGGCGTCATGTTCATCGCGCTGACCGGCGATGTTGCCGACACCTCGGCGCTTGCATTGAAGGCCGAGCAGAACCCGCTCAACCAGGCTGGCGGAATGGCCGAACTGGTCGGCTCCGCCTCATTTGCGGCCGGCGCCACCAGCGCCGACAGCAAGGCTCTGGTTCTCGACGTCCATAAACCGCGAGAACGCTATGTCCGCGCCGTACTGGAGCGCGGCACCGCAAATGCGGTCGTCGATGGCATCATCGCGATCCAGTACATGCCTTGGTCGGCCCCGACCACGCAGGATGCCTCGGTAATCGCGTCGGCGCTTATAAACGATCCGAGCGAGGTCTGATCCCACGGCGGGCCTTTGGGCCCGCCCCATTCCTCCAAAGCGCATAGCGCTAGAGGCGCCGCGGGCGACCTCGTAGCAAAGGAGAACTCCTCATGGACGACACTTATCAACCGAAGGTCTATCGCAAGCAGGGCGGTGACGAGTTCGTTGTTGCCTCGGGTGGCAAGATCACCGTCGAGAGTGGCGGATTAATCGTCATCGAAAGCGGTGGGCCCGTCAGCTATTTCACGGATTTCCTCGGCGATGCGCTGGAGGATGAGCTGCTCGCCGGCGTCGGCAGCGGTACCGGCAATGCCGTTGCGATTTCGGCCGGGGTTGGTGGTCGCGTTGAGATCAAGACATCCAGTGCCGATGCCGCTGATGCCGCCAATATCTCCAGCCTGTGCCTTGGCGGTCTGAACTGGATGGCCAATCAGGGCGGGCTTGTCATGGAGGCGCGCATTCAGATCGACGCGATCACGGCTGTCGCCGTTTTCGTCGGCTTCACCGATGCCCTGGCGTCGACCGTCGAGATGCCGATATTCCTCAATGCCGCCGACATTGACAGCACCGCCGACGATGCCTGCGGTGTTCTGTTCGATACCGACGGCACCACGGACGAGTGGTGCCATGGCGGTGTGAAAGCCACCGTCGATACGGTGCCGGCCTTCAATGGCGATGCTCCTGCTGCAGCCACCTATTACACTGTACGCGTCGAGGTCAGCGCTGATGGTGCCGTTCAGGGGTTTATCGATGGCGTCGCGATCGGAGATCCGGTCCCTGACGCCGTGACCCCGACAGTTGCTCTGACCCCCATCATCGTCGCCAACAACCGCGGTGCCGCAGCCCGCAACGTCCTGGTCGACTATTTGTTCGTCCAAGGCGAGAGGGCGTAGACGTCAACGCGTCGGCCTCGAGAGCGCCGCGCCAGACGTCGCGGCCGAGTTCGGGGACAGGTTTCGCAGTCAATGACCACATCGCAATCGCGAACGACCGGATCAAAGATCGTTGTCGCCTCAGGCGGCAACACGAAGCCGGGACGTTCCATTTCCTGATCGGATGATCCCATGCACAAGGTTTTGAAAGCATTCCCGTGCTCTTTCGACGGCATCAAGGCAGAAGGCCTGAAGCCGGGAGATGAGCGCGAGTTCGGATTGATGGCCGAAGGGCTGAAAAAGGCGGGGCTCATCGGAGACATTCCGCTTAAGGCTCCGAGCCTTCGCGAGGATGGACCCACCGTCGGCGAGTATGTGGCTGCGGGCTACTTGGCGTCGATCTACCCGCCTAAAGGTTATGCTTCGCGCAGCACTCCCGAGGAAATCGCGGCGGCCGTGGCGGCGGAGGACGCCGCGCTCGCCAAGGCCGAAGCCGCCAAGGCCAAAGAGGTTGAGAAAGCCGAGAAGGCCGCAGCCAAGGCGGAAGCCGAGCGGCTGAAAATTCGGGATGCCCTTCTCGACGACCTTATGAAGCTCTCCGACGCGGAACTTGCCGCCGTTGCGGCTGAGGGCAATGTCGCGATCGTTGATGGCGATAGCAAGGATGTCGTGGTCGCCAAGATCGCCGACGCTCGCCTCGCCACCAAGGAATAATCGATGCATTCCGTCCTGGTGGTCACGACGCCGGCCAGCGATCTATCGCTGCTGACCCAAGCTGAGCGTCGCGAAGCGATCGGCGTGACCGATTCGAGCCAGGACATCAAACTGGCGGCGCTCGATCTTCGTCTCGCTGCCGCCATCATGACGGAATGCGACATCGCGATCGGCGCGGGCGCTGAACCGACACTCCACCGGGAGACGCTCACCGAGACTTTCCGGCATGTCGATGTCGCTGAGCTTGTGCTGTCGCGCCGGCATGAAATCGAGATCACCAGCCTCGTCGAGGATGGTGTTGCCCAGACCGTGGACACCTCATTCATCGTCCATCCGGAATCTGGCATCGCGACCAGGCTCTGCGACGATCGTCCTCGCCGCTGGTGCGCCGCAAAGGTCGTGGTTGTCTACAAAGCCGGTTTTGTCAACGTTCCGGGTGATCTCAAGATGGCCGCAATGGATTTCATGCGGCTGGCCTGGGCGGAGAAGAAACGGGATCCATCGCTGAAATCCGAGGTGATCGACATTCCTGACGTCCGGCGTGTCGAGCGCGGCTACTGGGTAGGATCGGTTCCTGGTCAATCCAACGAAGGCGCTGTGCCTGACATCGTCGCCGGCCAGCTCACCCGCTTCCGCAACATGATGGTGGCATAATGGACAATCCTGGCCTCTACTCGCTCGGCGATTTTGCCGTTGCTGCGGCAGGAACGCAGATCGGCGATGTTATCGACGATCTCGCCGGCGTGTCTGAGATCGATGTGCAACTGCGGCTCGCCTATGGCAGTGGAGGCGCGTCGATCAAGGCATTCCTTCAAACCTCGCTCGATCAGGGGACGACGTGGAATGATCTATGGTGCTTTGCCGGTGCGACCGCAAGCAAGGTGCGTGCGCGGCGTCTGAAGCCTGACGGCATCGAACAGACACCGACCGATGGCGCTCTTGCCGACGACACGGCAGCAACCGGCATCGTGCTCGGCGATCGCGTCCGGCTGAAAGTGGTCTCGACGGGCACCTATGCCGGCAGCACCGTGCTTTCGGCGAGGATCCACGCCAGGTGACGACGCCTGCTGAACTCATTGCTGACCTCGATGCAGCGCTGCTCGATGCGGGCGAAGACGCGAAGCTTCGCCGGGTGACACTGGGTCCGAATGCGATCCAGATCCCGTTCGATGTCGACGTCAGGGCTTCGATCCGGCCTCTGCGGCCGGAAGAGCTTACCGGCAGCATCGATCAGACCTGGTCTCGAGTGATCCTGAGCCCGACGGACATCAACCATGGCTTCTCACTGCCTGTCCGCAAGGGCGACAAGATCGTGCAGGACACCAAGGTGAGGAATGTCGAGTTTGCCAAGCATATCCGGGTCCAGAACGTCCTGGTGCGGGTCGAATTGACGGTTGGCGGCTGATGGCTGGATTCGAGTTCTTCGAGCGCGACCTGAAGCTCGCGACCGCCGGCATGGAGCCGGAGGCGATCGACAAGGCTCTGGCGGCTTTTGCCAAGCAGGAGCTCAAGCGCGTTATCGGAGAGGGAGTCGCGAGCCCGACCTATGAGCGCTATGTCAACGGCGTCCACAATGCGCCGGAAGAGGCGGTGAAGGCACCCGGGCCGATCATCTATGAATTCGTCAACTGGCCGTTGATCGTCACCACTGTCCTCGCCGAACTGCAGAAGCGGTCGCCGCGGCGCTCCGGTCGGTTCGCGAGTTCATTCATTGTCATTGCTGGCGGCGCCGTCGTTTCGGATTTCTCGGCGATCCCAGCTGCTGCGGAAGTCATCATCACCAATTTCCAACCATACATCCGCAAGGTCGAGGGCGGTCTTTCTGGCGTGAAGCGCCGGCGCGTGTTCGATGGCACGAAAAGTTCTATGGCCTATCGGTACCGCGACAGTTTCAGCTTCGAGACCAGGTTCCTGAACATTGGTGGCGGAGTGCATCCGGCGATGCCGTACATCCTGAAAGACGGCGCACCGCTCAGGGCGGCGGCGCAGAACAATCGCTCCAGTGCGTTCCGCGCCGGAAGGGCAACGCTGTCACGCCGCAAGGACCGTGAGGCCGGCATGCCGATCACCTATCCCTCGATCATCATCAACGCACTCTGATGGCCAGTCCTGAAGCTTTCGACGTCGTCGTCCAGCAGATCGCAGACCAGTGGGGGCTGACCGATGTCGTCTTCGAGAACGATCCCTATGAGCTGCCGGACACGCCGACAGAGTTCGTCTACGTCGAGGTGTTCGGGGACTTCTTCGATCAGGTGTCAATCGGGGCGGAGTTGCGCGACGAAAACCTCTGGCGCGAAGCCGGCCAGATCTACCTGCATGTCATGACCCCGAACAGCACCGGCAGCCGCCGGGCGCGCGTGCTGGCGAAGCAACTCGTCGGCATGTTCAGGGGCCAGGATATCGACAGCGTCACGTTTCGCGATGCCTCGATCGGCGCCGGCGATCCCGGCAGGACCTTCGCCAATTACTACGCCATGACCGCAACCGTGAACTTCGAAAGGGACGAATGATGGCACTCGTGCTGAAAGCATTCCCGACGCGCCTGCGCCGGTTCAAGGAAGGCGACCGCGTCTTGCCGCAGGATGATCTGTCGCCGCAGAGCTTCGACGGGCTGGTCGAGACAGGTCATATCGAAAAGCTGCCGCACGCCGCGAAGACGAAAAAGCAGGATCCGTCCAAGGCGGACTAGCCTCTCCTCTCAACCAATCAACCCCGTCCGCCCATTGAGGCGGCCCATCGATGGAGCCTCCAATGGATTCCAACCGCACCCGCATGACCGTCGTCGAGGAAGTGACCCTCGGCATCACGCCCGTCACGCCGCGCATGCGCACGGCGCGCTTCACAGGCGAGACGCTGGCATTTCGCCCGACCTTCGTCACCTCGGAGGAGATCCGCGATGATCGGATGAACTCGGACCCGATCAAAATCGGCGAGACCAACAGCGGTCCGGTCAATGGCGAGCTCTCGTTCCCGGTCGATGATTCGCCGCTGTCGCTCTGGCTGAAGTCGCTGATGTGCTCGACCTGGCTGAACACACCATTCCGCGACAATGATGGTGTCGCCGATTCCGTCATCACCGGGCTGGCCGACACAACTGACGTCGCCACGGTGACCGCCGGCGCTGCATTCGTAGCCGGTCAGCTGGTGCGCTTCACCGGCTTCACCGCCTCGGCGAACATTGGCGTCTTCAAGTGCACGACCGGCAGCGCGACGGTTCCGGCTTTCCTTGGCGCCGGCTTTGTCGCCGAAGCCGCGCCGCCTGCTACAGCGCGCATGAAGGTGGTTGGCTTCATGGGCGCCGCGGCTGACATCACGGCGCTCGCCGACGGTCTCGGGTCGACGCTGCTCGACTTCACCACGCTCGGCCTGCGCGTCGGCCAGTGGGTCAAGATCGGCGGCACCGCCGATATCACCAGCTTCGCCTTCCTGGTCACTGCCGGCGCGATCGCCCGCCGCAACGCCTGGGCCCGCATCACGGCGGTCGCCGCGGCGAAACTGACGCTCGATAACCTGCCGGCCGGCTGGGCGACTGATGTCGGAACCGGTAAGACGATCCAGGTGTTCTTCGGTGACCAGATCAAGAACGGCGTCGACACCAAGAGCTGCACGATCGAGCGCGGCTTCATGGGTCAGGCGGTACCGACCTATATCGCGCAGCGCGGCATGGTCGCCGGCGAAGGCCAGTTCAACTTCACGACCGAGGACAAGGCGAAATACACGTTCACCTTCTCCGGGATGAGCGGCCAGGCCTCGACGACGTCGCTCGACAGCGCGCCGGATGCGGCGCCGACCAATGCAGTCATGGCGGCGGCCGTCAATGTCGGCAGGATCGCGGAAAACGGCGTCTGTCTCGGGTCGCCGAACTGGATGCAGTCGCTGCAGATCAGCGTCAACAACAATCTGCGCATGATCAACGCGCTCGACTGCGACGAGACGATCGGCCCGGTCGACATCGGCAAAGGCAGCTTCGACGTCACAATCAACGCGCCAACCTATTTCGGTTCCGACGCACTGCTGACCAAGCTCTTCGCCGGGACACCGAGCAACATCAACACGCGGGTCGCCAAGAACAACCAGGCAATCATCTTCGCGATTCCGCGGATTACCTTCACCGATGGCTCGCCGTCGGCGAGTGCCAAGAACACCGACACGCTTCTCCCGCTTGTCGGCCAGGCCTCGAAGGATGAGCTGACCTCTGCCCATCTCATCATCGATCGCCTGGAATATTTCGTCTGATCTAGAGTTCCCGGCCGACACCGGGACTGGTTCTGCGCAGAAGGCGGGCGGCTTGTCGGAGCCGCCCGGTCCTCCAACTCCCCGACAGGAGAGAAATGTGAATAACTTCAAGATCGTCGTGGGGAAGCAACTCCGGGACTGTACCGTGGAAATGAACGGGTTGCCGCTTAAGGGCGTCTGTCGCATCTCCTTCGACCTCAACGCGGACCAGGCCGCCACGATGCTCCGTCTGGAGATCATGGGAGAGATACTGGTCGAAGGTGAGTTCCGCGACGATGCCATCCTGCAAGTACGGCAACCGCATCCTGCGCCTGCCCCTCACCATCCCTCAAAATAACCTTCCGACAAAGGACTTCATCATGACCATCAAGCTGAGCAGCCTTAGCGCTGACCTATCGAAGGAACGCGAAGGCGACTGGATCCCTGTCAAGGAATGGCTAGGTCTTGACCCGGAAAAGCCCTACGAGACTACGCCGTTGCCCGGGCTCGAATTTCTGGTGCGGTCGACGAACTATCCAGACTACGTGACGGCGCGTCAGGACGTGCTGGAAAAGCTTAAGCAGGAGTACCCTAACGACAAGGTGCCGTCTGACGTTCAGGCGCGCTTTGAAGGCCAGCTGTCAGTCGAGCACCTTCTCCTTGGTTGGAAGGGCCTCGACGTCGAATATTCGCCCGACCTGGTCGGTACCATCCTCGTTGCCGAAGAGCATCGCGTTATGCGTCAGATGATATTCTGGTGCGCCGGCCGCGTCGGCAAGAAAAAGGTAGAGTTCGTCAAGGCCGCAACAAAAAACTAGCGGCGGCCTTCCGCTACGACCTCGAGCGGAATGGCCAGGACAAGTGGCTGGCGAAGATCGCGGCCGAATTCCCGCTGGAACTGCCGAGAGAGAAGGTCCCTACACGCCCGGAAGAGGCTCGTGCGGAATACTGGCACGATTTCTACTGGCGGGCTTGGGAAGCGCTTCGGTTCGACCGGCAATACGGCGCGATGGGCGGAGAGTCCCCGATCGCGTTCATCGCCTATGACGCTTACGCCAGGCGCTACGGCCTCGAGGGTGAAGCCTTCGACCGCTTCCACGCCTTCATGACCGCCATCGACACCGAGTGGCTAATCCACGTTGCGAAAAAGGAAGGGGAGGCTGAGAACAAATGACCATACAGCTTTCCCGATTGGTCACCTCGGCCGAGATCGACGCCTCGAAATACAAGGCCGGCGCCGACCAGAAGGTCGCCTCCGATCAGGCCATGGTGGCGTCGGCTCGCGCCGTCGGGGAGGCCGTCGCGGCGAGCGACACCAAGATCGGCACATCTGGCAACGTCGTGTCGATTCTGACGCGTCGCTATGTCGAGGGCCAGAAGGAAGCGCAGGCATTTGAGCGCGACCTTCGCGGCCTAAACCGCCAGCTCGAAACCGGCAAGCTGTCGGTAGAACAGGCTGCGACAATCCTAGTCGGCATGAACCAGAAGCTCGGCATGAACGCCAACGCCTCGGAACTTGCCGCCAAAGGACAAACCCAGCTCGCGGCCGCAGTCGGCGCCGCGAACGCCCAGATCGAGGGTCAAGCTTCTGCGCTGGTGCACGCCGCTGCGGCGCACCGCGCGATGATTGCGCAAGCCCGGACAGACCAGTCCACCGAAAACAGCCGTCAAATCGGCGCGGCGAACCAAGGCCAGGTCAACACGGTCCTTGGCGTTCAGACAGCGCCGTCGGCCGGGGCGCGCGCGTCGGCATCGGTGTTCGAAGCCGAGTTTGCCCGGCTGGAGGAGACTGCGCGTCTACGGGCACAGCAAGCGGGTTCCGTGTTCGCCGATCAATTCAACGCGTCGGTAATGACGAATTCCGGGAAGTCCGCAAGAGCGTCAGCCTCTGTTTTCGAGGAATCCGGCCGTGAGGCAGATCTGATGGCTGCGAAGGTCGCGGCTCTGCGTGCAGAGCTCAATCCTCTGGCTGCTGCGCAGGACCGCGTCAATGCCGAGATCGCCGAGTACGCCGCTTTGGCGGCAAGAGGTGCCATCAGCGCGGACGAACTTGCTCAGGCGCAGGCTATGGCCCGTGGCCGCTCGGCGGCGAACCAGAACGCGTACAGAGGCGTCAACCAGTTCAGCACCGGAAACATCGCAGCGCAATTCCAGGACATCGCCGTAACCTCGGCGATGGGCATGAGCCCGCTCCAGATCGCCCTCCAGCAGGGCACTCAGCTTTCCGCCGTGCTCGGCCCGATGGGGGCAGCCGGCGCGGCCAAGTCGCTGGGTTCTGCGTTGCTGTCGATCGTCAATCCGACCTCGCTCATCGTTCTCGGCCTCGTCGGCGCAACGGCGGCGGCAGTCCAGTGGTTCACGAAAGGGCGCGAAGGCGCCAAGACCATGGACGACGCCGTCAAATTGCATTCCGAAAACCTGAAGCTCCTGAAAGATGAATACGGTGATCTCGGCGAGGCCGTCAAAAGTGTCGGCTCGATCGGTGGTCAGGCCTTCATCTCCGCGCAAGCCCGCGGCAACCAGACCATGCTGGACGCGATGCTGCGCGACAAGGCTGGGCCGTTCCTCGAACAGCTGAGCGGCACAAGCTGGACGCAAAGCCTGTTCGGCAATGGCGGCGGCATCGCCGGGCTTCGCGATTTGCCCGGCGGCCAGGCCCAGTTTGCGGCGCCTATCAACGCGCTGATCAAAAGCGCACGCGAAGGCAAGACCGACCTCGCCAGCTTCGACGATGAGGTCGAGCGTCTGTTTCAGAAGCTTCTGCCTGCCGCGAGCGATCCGACCGCCTTGCGCAACACGGCCGACGCCATCCTCCTGCTCGGCGACAATGCCTTCACCGTCACTGGCAAGTTCGCGCCATTCGCCGATGCCATCAACCGGCTCAAGGTCGAGGCCGCCGATGGCGCGCCTGATGTTTACCAGTTCAACCAGGAAATCGAGCGTATCGGCCAGACCAATGGCCTGCAAAAGCTCGCTGACGAAGCCATCATCGCCGGCAAGGAAATCGTCGATCTCGCCCGGCAGGCGGAGGAACTGGAAAAGATACTGGCGCGGATCGACCGGGAGAATACGCGCCCTGGCCTCTCCGACCTGCGCTCGTTCGGCAGGTATGTCGCCGTCCGTGATGCAACGCTTCGCCGCGAGAACGACCAGTTCGAAGCCGAGCAGCAGATGGCGCGGGCGCGCACCAATGCCGAAAAACTCGCTGCGATCGAGGCGCAGGTCAGGGCTCGCGCCGTGGAAGACGGCGACAAGGGCGGAGGCCTGCAAGCCCGGGTCAACCGTGCGCTGGAGGCCGAGCGCAACCGGCAGGCGATCGATGCGCGCGACGCCCAGGTGGCGCGCGGCCTTGCGATTGACAAGACGCTGGCCGGCCAGCAACTCGACCTCACTCTGATCGGCAAGACCGCCGGCGAGGCGGCGAAACTGCGGATGGAGTTCGAACAGATCGCTGCGATCCGCGAGGAGGCCGCCGAGAAGGGTATTGCGGCGGATGAAAGCGAGATCGCTGCGATAAAGGCCAAGGCCGAGGCCTACGGCAAGTTCGCCGACGAGATCGCCCGTGCCAATCTTGCGCGCGAGCTCAATTTCGAGCGCGACCAGATGTTCCGCTCGGCACAGGACCAGCAGATCGCGTCACGGCAGCAGGGCGCTGGTCTGGCTGTCGACCTCAATTCGCCGGCGGCGCAGCAGATGCGTGACCTCGCCAGGTTCGCCGACGCGAAAGGCCTCGCTGTCGGCTTCCTGACCGATTTCAAATCCGAGCTGATGAGTAATGGTGGCGACGTCGGCAAGGCGCTTGGGGAATCAATCCTCAATGCGCTGACGACGTCGATGGACAAGCAGTTGAGTGACATCTTCGACCGGCTGGGGACGTGGATCGCTGCAGCGCTGACAGGCCAGAGGCCAGGCGCGGGCCTTGGGGGCGGCGCTGGCTTTGTCGCCGATACGACGCTCTCCGCGTTCCTTGGTGCTGGCGGCACCGCCACCAACGACAATTACGCGAAGGGCGCGGTGACGCGCGCACCTCTGCCCAGTCTGACGGGAATGGCCGGCTACATTCAGCAAGCGGCTACCGCGCGCGGGATCGATCCTGACACTGCCCTTCGTGTCGCTCGTTCCGAGGGACTGGCACCAGGCGTATGGCAAAGCAATGCCATGAAGAACGGCATCCGAGAACCGTCCTATGGGCCGTTCCAATTGCTCAAAGGCGGCGCTGGGACCGGATACCCGGCCGGTTTGGGTAACGATTTTATGAGGCAGACAGGGCTCGACCCTGCCAACCCGGCCAATGCTCGTGCTGGTGTCGACTTTGCCTTGGACAACGCCGCCAAGAATGGCTGGGGTGCCTGGTATGGCGCCAAGGCGGCTGGCGTCGGCAACTGGCAGGGACTCTCGGGCGCGAACCCGATCGGCATAGGGGCGGAGAAGGCCTCGGCCGCTCTCGACAAGATGTCGACGAACGCTATCGCCGCCTCCCAGAACCTTAGCGGGCTCGGCACTTCGGTCACCGGCGCGGTCGACGCGCTGGCTGGAGGCCTTGGCGGCAAAGGTGGTCTGGCATCAATACTCGAGGGTCTCAAGCCCGCGAACTTCCAGGCGAACACCTCGCTTTCGGCGATCCTCGGCTATGGCGGAGCAGCCGCACCAGCACCCGCTGCTGGCGGCGGCGGCGGTATCCTGTCGATGCTGTTCAGCTTCCTCCCGAAACTGTTCGGTTTTGCTGAGGGCACGGAAAACGCTCCGGAAGGCTGGGCATGGGTTGGTGAGCGCGGTCCGGAACTGCGTAAGCTGCGCAGCGGCGATGTTATACGCAGTCACGGCCGCTCGATGGACATGGCCGCGAATGGGAACGGTGCCAAGGGCGGTGGCCGGGGTCAACACGGCCGGGTTGAATTCAACGTCAACATCGACGGCGCGAATGGGGATGCGCACGTTCGTATGCTGGCGAGGCAAGCCTTCGATGAGGGCATTGCTCAATATCATCAAGCCCAGGCCAGCGGCGGTTTTGGTGAACTACAGCGGCAATATGCTTCGCAGAAGGGCTAGAGCATGGGTCGCTATACCGGGTTGCCCACGCTCGACATCGACTTCATCAAGGCGTCGGAAATGTCGTTCGACAGCAAGGGCGGCGGCATCGAGGGCGGGCGCAATGGCCTCGGCGAGTCCGTCACGATCGAGACAACCGGCGGCGGGGTTTTCGTCGCCAGCTATGAAAACTGCTTCGCTCAAAGGCCTGAGGAGCACGAATACATCAATTGGGTAGCGGCCCGCATGAACGGCTCCTTCCGGTTCATGAACGTGCCGGTTCGTTCGGACTGGATGGGTCCGTTCCCACTGATCAACGGCGTGCCCAAGCCGATCATCGGCGGTATCCCGCATTCTGACGGCTCTCTGTTTTCGGATGATTCCGGCTACAGCCAGGCGACGGTGTTCGGAACCGTAGGGGCCAATGCAGCCCTCAACGCCGGCCAGATGACGATTAACATCTTCGGGGCCAGTCGTCGGCTCCGGTGGTCGGATTGGTTTTCGATATCGCACACGGTCAAGGGCTGGCGCGTCTATCGATACTGGGAGGCCTCCGATCCTGTCGATGTTACCGTCGACGTCGATGGCGTCAGCTATAGCGGATCGCAATATGTAATCTCGCTCGACCGCCCGCTTCGGGAAGCCGTCATCGCGGGAACCCGCATCGAATTTGCCCGACCGCGCTGTGTGGCCAAGTTCCCCGTCGGATTCACGCTGGCGTGGAAGGCGCGCGGCTTCATGCAGTCGAGCGTCAGCTTTCAATTCGTCGAGGCGTTCTAGTGGCCTGGCAGGATACCTACGCCAGCCTGATCGGCTCCTATTCGGTCGATTACGTGCCGCAAGCCGTGCTCGACGCGATGGCTGGAAGCCATATCCTTGGCATCTTCTTTCGCCTGGAGACCGACCCGGGACTGCACATCTGGGCAGGTGTGAATGATATCCCGGCCGGCTTCGACAGCATCGATCCTGACGGGACGGTCTATCTCGGCGGCGGCCGACTGCTCAACGTCCCAACGCTCGAGGTGCTGGTCAACGGCCAGTCGAGCAGCGTAGAGTTCGGCATCGCGGGTATTGACCCATCCACCGCTCAAAAGGTGGTGGACACCATGCCGGATGTGCGCGGCAAGGACATCAAAATCGGCTTCACCACGCTGGACCAGTATTACCAGCCGATGTCGAACATCGTGGCGCTGTGGACGGGAACGGCCTCACACCCGACGGAATCATCGCCTCCGGTCACGGGAGGCGAAGACAAGAAGACAAATCTCAGCCTGGCTGTCGTTTCTGGCACCAACACCCGGTCTCGATCAGCCCAGGTGACGTGGACACCCGCGCATCAGAAGGCTCTCTATCCGACAGATGAGTACTGCTCTGGCGTCGCCCGGCTAGGCCGCGGAGTGGCGCCGCCCTGGCCCGACTACTGAGGCATACAATGATCCTCGAAGAATACATCAGGCTGCCGCACCGGTGGCGCTGGGGAGGCATGGGCGGCGATGACTGCACGACCTTCTGCGCCGCCTGGGTATTCGAGGCCACAGGCAAGGATCCGGCCGCCGATCTGCGTGGGACCTACTTCACCGCCGAAGACGCCGAGGCTGTTTTGCAGGCCGCTGGAGGCGTCCAGAGCCTCGTCGGGGCAAGGCTCGGCGCTCTGGGCTTCCAGCGCGTCCAGCAGCCGGCGGACGGCGACATAGGCATCATTCGCACGTTGACCGGCTTCGACGCTGACGGGCTCGCAGTCAAAGACATCCCCGGCATCAAGTTCGGTCCGCTGTGGGCGGTAATGTCGGCGCGCGGACCAATGGTCAAAAAGCTCGATTGGACCGGCGTGGCATGGCGCATAGCATAAGTTCGCTCGACGACGTCCTGCGGGAGGCGTTGAAGGGTCGTGCCATCTCGTACAGCACTGGCATCGGTGCCTTCGAGACGACGACGACACAGGAGTTTCTCGCCTCGGGATGGAATGGCGAATATCACTGGCCGGTCCACAGGGACCCGATCTTCACGCCGATCTTCACCGCCATTCTCGGCTCAGGCAGCATTTCGCTGTTCGGTGGCGCGGTCACGATCTCCTATGCGGCAATCGCCTCGGCCATCGTCACCACGGCCCTGACCGTGGGTCTGACCTACGCGATGGCACCGAAGCCGCCCAAGCCGGAGGACGGGCGTGTGCCGCTGACGCAACCGATCCCTTATCGCTTCTGGGGTGTTGGTGTCGCAAGGCTGGCCGGCGCGATGATGCTGTGGGAGTCCGTCGACAGCAACATGTACTCGGTGCAGGCGATCGTCGCCCACCGGATCAACGCCTATGTCGACTTCTACCTGAACGACGACAAGGTCACACTGGAAGTGGGCGGTGGGGTTGAAGACCCGGTGCACTCCAATCGTTACGGCTCGAACAGGGTTCGGATATTCTACAACCTAGGTCTCGCGCCGGAGACCGCATTCCCATTTTTAGTGGACAGACTCAGCGCTCAGGGTATCTGGACAGTCAATCATCGGGGCGATGGTCAGGCCTCTGTCGCGATGTTCTGCGTCACGCCGGCACAGGATAATTTCACCAAGGCATTCCCCTATGGCAAGCCGGCCCTATCCGTGGTTGCCGAGCTATCGCTGTGCTGGGATTTTCGTGATCCCTTGCAGGATCCGGATGATCCTTCGACGTGGGTCTTCACCAAGAACCCGGCCATTCATCTCGCCTGGCACGAATGTTTCAATCCGTTCGGGACGAAACGCGACTTCAAGAAGGCCATCCTACCGGTGCTCGACATGTGGCAGGAGGAGGCCGATGTCTGCGACGAGCTCGTTCCGCGTGCCGCCGGGGGTACGGAAAAGCGTTACGAGTGCGGCGGCTTCGACACCACAGAGCACGATCCGAAGGCAGGAACCAACGCGATCCTCGCCACATGCGACGGCTGGATGTGCGAGCGCGGCGATGGTGCTCTGCTGTTCGTCGCCGGCAAGTTCCGCGAGAAGTACGTCGCCACGCTGACCGACGCCGATATCGTCGGCTACACCATTCAGCACGATGTGCTTCCGGAAGAGGAGTGCAATCGGCTAGTCCCGAAGTTCACTTACCCGGCGACAGACTACACATCGACCGACACGGATTATTTCGAGGACGTTCCGGCCCAACTCCAGGCAGGTCGGGTGCTGCCGCAGGACGGCAACTATCTGTGGGTCCAGCAGTGGCGACAGGCCAGGCGGCTGGCGAAGCGCGAGTTCGCTCGCATGCGCCAGAAGAAGCGCGGCTCGTTGGAAGTTCGCTTCACCGGCATCAACGCTATCTATGCCCCGTGGGTCAGGCTGCAGACGCCGGTGAGCATTCCGTCGCTGAACGGGAAGCTCGTCAACAACCGCCGCTCCGTGTTGTCCGTATCTCGGGGTGGCTTTCAAATGACCTTCGTCGTCATGCCGCCGGATATCGAGGCATGGGACCCCGCGACGGATGAAGGTGCCGCACCGCCGGTTCCACCGAAGCCCGTCTCGGAAGGCATTCCTGTCGCTATCGTCGACACGGTGGCTGCCGTCTCGGGGGGCGGATCAGTCTATGTCCGCGTCGTTCTGGTCGATCCGGATCGCGACGATCTCACCCCGGTCGTTCGTTATCGCGTCGCCGACACTGGCGGCGGTGTGCCTGGCACCTGGGTGGAGCAGAAGTTCCCGGATGCGGAGCCTGACGGTGGCCTGATCGTGCTCAACACCAACCCGGTCCCGACGAACACGTCGATCGAGGTCGAGGCCAACTACATCGGCTCGAACGGAAGTTACGGCGATCTCTGGTCCGACACGGAAACGGTAGTGTCGACGGTGGACACCGTGCCGCCCGGCGTCGTGACCGATCTGGTCGTTACTGGAGGCGTGGGCCAGGCGGGCCTAACCTGGAACAGCCCGAACTCGGGCAACTACTACGCGGCGAATATCCGCCGCAACACTGTAAACAACGAGGGCACGGCGGCGCTGGTTCGCACCGAGTACGGGCCGCCCTCCTCGGCCGACGCCTGGACAGACTCCGCTCTGGCGCCCGGAACCTACTACTACTTCGTTCGCTCGGTGAACGCCTCGGCGGTCGAGAGCACGCTCGTTGCGCTGTCTGGCGCTGTCGTCGTCACCTAACTCTCTAACGATCGGGATATAAAACCATGGCGAATGAAATTCGCGATGCCTTCAATTCGGTTTACGCCGATGGACCAGTGTTGGAGCCTTCGAATCCCAAAAAGGAAGAGATCAGGCCGATCGGCGGAATCATCCAAGGCTCTGTCGACGGTCTGGACACTCGTGTCACTGCAGTGGAAGGCGCCGTCGGCGGGATACCAGGACAGATCGAAGACCTCAGCGAACGTGTCGACGAGGTCGAGGCGCTAGCGCTCAGCGGCGTCAAGCCGCCGAAGCAATCGGTGCGGCTGCTCGTCACGACCAACGTCGACATCGCAACTGCGCTTGAGAATGGCGACACCCTGGACGCTCTGGTGCTGGCCACCGGCAATCGTGTTGCGCTGACCGGCCAGACCGCTCCGGCGCAGAACGGCATCTACGTGGTCTCGACATCCGGAGCTGCCGCCAGGTCGGCCGACACGGACACTGCCGACGAGATGCTCGGCACGCGCTTCGATGTGGATGCCGGAACGCATGCGGCAGAGACCTGGGCGCTGCAGACACCGTCGCCGATCGTGCTGGGCACGACGGCTCTCGAGTTCGTGCGCACGACCTCGGCCAGCGCACTCTCCGGAGTGGTGGCCGATCTAGAGACGGAAGTCGAAGCTATCGCTGAAACTGTGAGCGGCGGCGATAATGCCGGCGTGGCAGCCGTCCTAGAGGTCGGAGGTTCCGTCGTGGCGGCGGTGACTCTGGCTGGCCAGTTTCGGTTCATGACGCCGCTGCACGAGGATGACATGCCCGGCGCCTCATCTGGAGCCGCCACTGCTTATGCCGATGGCACGAAGTACCTCGTCAGCCCCAACGAGATGTGGTCGCAATGGGTGTGGCCTCGCACGATCGAAGTCGAAGATGATGATCGGATCACACAGATATGGGGTTCAGTCGGCAAGTCCGAAGGCCCGTTCGTGGATAGCGGATCTGGCCTTGTCGGGCGGCCAGGGCCTCTGTGGGTTGGGTACCGTGAAACTTATGCGGCGACTGCCAAGAAGGTGCTTATAGGGTACTCTGAGGAAATCTCTGGGCTGTACGCCGATCGCGGCCCAATTGACGACCACAACAAAGGTCCGGTCCTCTCGCACCCCAACCCCGCGGCCCCCATTCGGCTGGCCGTATTCCAGAGCGACCACAGCGCCCTCCAGTGGTCCCGCTTCTGGCGATCTACAACGCTCAATCCTGAAGATCTCGCCTTGGTGGGGCAGACACCGACCGTTGCCGGCGAGTATCACAGCTACGGCCAGCTGTGGTGGAACGGCGCCAGTCCAAACCAGTTGCGCGGCTGCTACAGGATCGGTGACTTTGATAGCGGTGTGTGGGCGTTCTTTGAGTGCGACCCTGCGGGCACCATGGCTTCGTGGACCCACTACAAGAACAAGATTGGCGGGGACGGAGCCTACTTCCTGACCGTTCCCGCGCTGGACGGTGACGGCACATGGCTTGCCTGTGTGCGGCACCCTACGGTGGCTGGCGCTAAGAGGGTCACTCTCGCTAAGCTGCTGTGGGATTGGTCGCTAGTCGCTGGGGACGGGACCGTGATCTCTGCCGACATCCGGGCCGAGGTGACGCCTATCGACATCCTCGACGATGCAGATGTGACCGTGATCGCCACAGCCACAGGAGACCGCAGGCTTCGGCTGTTCGACGCCCGGGAGTACGATGACGGCTTGGTGCGCTTCCTGTACGCCGATTTCCCAACCGTTGGCGTGTCCTCCATAACCGGAGACTACAAGTTAGCCACTTACAACCCGGCTACCGACGTCACCACCGTTGAGACCGTGTGTGGGTGCGGCGGAAAAATAGAGGAGGAGGTCTCGCTAAACGGCGAGTACGTGAGGAGCGCTGGGACATCCAGCTATGTCGCTGGGGCTTGCCTGACCGACCGACCCACCGAGATTGTGGCGGCTCGCTGGTGGCTTACATACGGCGACCTCGTACTCTGCACAAGGCAGGGTGTGGACGACTGGGACACGCTCACGCTTGACAGTGCGGCAGGTAAAATAGCTCGGCCCGAGGGACATGCCAGGCAGTATTGGGAGAGTTCCGCAGTCAAGGAGGAGCTTACCTCCAGAGTATCCTACTGGCGCGGCAGCGGGCCGCGCGGCGGGTATGCGATGTTCTACAACTTCAACGCCGACAGGATCACGATCGACCTGACGGCCTTCAGGAGCACATTCATATGACCACCCGCATTTTGCACCTGAACAAGGATGCAGCCGCTCCTGCCGGGCTTCCGACCAGCGCTAAATTCCGACTCCTGCCGCCAGGCGGCATCAGGCTGGATGCAGACCACGTCACCATCGCCTCCGGGAAGGTCAATGAGTTCGTAAACATGATCAACGGACAGCTCTATGGTGCGAACAGCAACATGGACATCGCGACTGTCGTGGCGGTTAACGGTGTGAACGTTGCTCAATTCGATCCTACTCTGGCCGTTACCCCCACAGGGTACACCATGCAGAACTTCGGCTTTGGTGGGCTGAACACTGGCCAATACACGTTCGCGGCGATGTGGAAGGTGACGGACGCGTTTGCTGGCAGTAAGACACGCGAGAATATAGCGGTGGCGTATCTAACCGCCACGACGGTGCAAAGAGCTACCCTGCGAGAAGATGCTTCCGGCATACCGCAGGCTCGCGCTCAACGGACCACAGCCGCTGCCGCCGCCGTCGTATCGATAGCAGAGCCGGTTCGGATAGGCGGGTGGCTGGCTGCAGCCGCTGTCTTCGACTGGACCAACAACCTCGTGACGATTCACGATTTGCTCGGGACTGAGTCCGTATCGGCAGCAGTCGCTGGGGCATCCGGGGCCGCGCCTAGCGACATCAGCGCTTATCGTCTCGGCTGGCTTGGCGCGGCAACTAACGACCAATTTGTCGGTCAACTGGCAGATTATGTTCACCTGCCGTACGTACCGACCGCGCCAGACCTTCTGGCGTTAAGGCTGCACATGCAGGCCCGGGCCAATGATCTGGCCGCCTAATCAGCTACAGCGGCCTCTCGGGTTTTCCACCCGTGGGGATCGCCGACACCTTTACCGACGCCGGCTACTGTTCTCAGATCCCACTGCCGCGGTGGATTTGTGCCGTTATTGCGGTATATGCAAACACCTACGACGCCGAAGTCCATCGCGTGAGAGAAATGCGGTTCACGGACGATTTCGTTCCAGCCATCGCGCATATCTTGCGACCAGGAGATGTCGTCGAACACGACAACAGCGCCATCATTCAATTTTGAGCGGATGCGTTGCCAGTAGTGAATCGTCGCGATCTTTTCGTGATGGCCGTCTATGAAAAGGAAATCGATCGGCTCGATTGTCGGAAGGATATCGTCGAGCGCCTCATCGAAGAGGGAATTGACCACGGTCGGATTTTTGACCGTCAGCGGCAGCACTGATCGAGCGAGTTCTGCGAGGGCCGGCGATCCCTCGATTGTGGTTAGGTGCCGGCAATGCGGCGATGAACCGATGTAGGAGCCGGAAATACCGGCGCATGTGCCGAGTTCTAGAAGGTTGGCAGATCGGTGCTCGCGAGCAAGCAGGTGCATGAACAGCCCCCAGCGCCTCGTTTTGCCGGTTTTCGCTACCTGCTCCATGGTGAACTGCATTATCTCGCCATGGGATGGACGAAGATCGACAGTTGCTTCTGAGCCAGCCGAACCTGGCTTTGGTGAATATAGAATATCCACCTTCTGGCTTCCGAACGAAGCTAGCCGGTTCCTCTCTGCCTCGATGCGGTCTGCGATCTCTTCGGCCCTTTCGTCGGCCTTTTCAGTGACCAAATAAGTGACTGCGGGAAGGACACTTTGAGGAAAACCTTCACCTGATAGCCTTTGCAGCTTCGATCTGGCCGCGATCTTTCGCGCACCGAGCACAAATGGCCGCAGAGCATTCTTCAGCATGGAAACCAGTCCCCCCTTAGGCGCTTAGCGCCCTGTCAAGTATCATGACCAGCCTATAGTAGGTCAAACGGATAAATGTACAGCCCCAACTAGCGATCCTGTTGCCGATTGCCGGACGGCTTCTGCGTATCAGACCACCAGATGAAATACATTGATCCCACCTTCAACACCGGCACGCGCCGGTCGCGCTCGCGGGTTCGCAACTCGCGATAGGTTTTCACCTTCAGGGTGCCTCTCGGCAACTTGATCCGCAACGCCATTTTGATTAACCGCCATTGTGCAGTGCAATACAAGCACTCACCTTGCGGAACAGTCAACGGCGGAAGTTCACGCAAACAGAAACTCGCTGGTCCGGCCGCTGGCGATATGGGTCACCCGTAGCCAGCCGCCACTTCCGGCACGCCCCGGTTCGACCGGCCGGATCGCTGCCGACTTGGCGGCCTGAACATCGCTGTTGGATTGGACTTCCGTGCTTCTCAGCACGATGTCGCCTTCCATCGTCTCGACCTTGAAATTCGCCATCGGCACCTCCGCGGCGCCGATCCTACCCAAAATCCCAAACTGCACAACCTGCCCGCGAGGCCGGAAAGGACTTTCCATGTTCGATGCTTCGACGCTGCGCGCCATCGGCGAGCTTGCCGATCGCCTCAAATTCCCGGCCGCCGCGCCGCAGGCATCGGCCGAGGCGTCTGAAGGCTACCAGCCCCCATCCTTCGAGGATGCTAAAGCCTTCCTCGACGAGGATGCTGCTCGTCGCGGGACACAGAAGATACCCGATGAAAAAATCCGGCTGATTCTGGACGAATGCGAGCGTCGGGGCAACGGGTGTCTCCTGTGCCGCATGCAGGACATGGAATGTTATGGATGCGGGCGTAGTCTTTTTTTGCTTCTACCAGTCTCGGAAGAAGAGCGTCGGTTGATTGCCGGATGGGAACGGCTGTGGCAGTGACTAGAGAGGTGAAATAAGCGAGTTTCTTTGCTTGATCTGAAAATATCTCATCGCAATGCGGGTTCTATCGATGGACATCAGCCTTACGAATTCTTCCGCAGCCTTTCTCTTATCCCTTACAGCAAATTTCGCCACTCGCTGAGCTTCTGTGATCAATTCTTCGCCCCCAAAACGACGAACCCATTGTTCAAGTGAGATGCGCGTCTCTGGGCGGATAAGACGTCCAGCTAAGAGTGTGGTAAATATTAGTGGCCTATTGAGAAGCAGGGTGCCAGAATTGGCGTTACTTGCTAGGGGATCTATCAGTTTGGTTTTCGTCTGGTGATCCCAAAATCCGATAGGATCAAAACCCATCTCGATTTCAGATTTATAAAAGGCAATGTGTTCTATTTCGTTATTCAGAGTGGCTATGTGCTCGGGAGATTGGTCTGTCTTGGGGATATTTTGTGTGTCTCTCGTTATTATACGTGGCACGCGATCAACCCAATACCGTTTGACATGAAGTAACTCGTGACAAGCGCTGTGTGTGCTGAACAGGTTCAAATCGTCAAGCTGCTTTCGCGGCACCAGAATCCTGGCGCCGCCATCCTCCAGGACGGCCCCCATGGTGGTCCCGCCGTCCCCCCGGTAGTGAATCTCGATCTTCGTCCCTGAGAACGCTTCAAGATCATCCATCAGCTGGGAGACATTTGCAGGTAACTGCGATCTGAAAATCTCGTAGAGCGTCATTGGATATCCCCTTCCGTCGCAATCCATCACATCGCCAAGGAATTGGCCATGGCGCGCGGCAACTAAGTGAATCCCCAAGAACCATCTCAACCTGCCCGGGAGGGCGGAAAGGAACTGCCATGGACAAAACGTTCAAGGGCGCCGCGAAGCGCATCGCCGATCGCGACATCTCGCGCATCGGCGCAATGATCGGCGTCGGCGAGGACGAGATGCACGCCTTCATGGATGTCGAGGCGGCAGGATCCGGATTCGACCGCCACGGCCGGCCGAAGCTGTTGTTCGAGCCGCATGTGTTTTATCGCAACCTGGCCGGCGCCAAACGAACCGCCGCGGTCAGGGCTGGGCTTGCTTACGCCAAGTGGGACGCAAAATCCTATCCGAAGGACAGCTATCCGCGCCTGGTCGCTGCCATGGAGATCGACGAGACGGCGGCGCTGAAGTCGGGTTCGTGGGGCCTGACCCAGATCCTGGGCGAAAACTTCAAGGCGGCCGGCTTTACGACCGTGCAGGCGATGGTGCAGGCCTTCATGGCGGATGAGGCGGCGCACCTCGAGGCCGCGGTCCGGTTCATCAAGGCCAACAAGCTCGACGACGAGCTGCGCAACCACAACTGGGCCGGCTTCGCCAGGGGCTACAACGGGGCCGGCTACAAGAAGAACCGTTACGATTCGAAGCTCGCGGCCGCCTTCGCAAAGTGGCAGAAGATCCGCGATACGCCGTTGCCGCCGAGAGACGCTCCGACGCCTAAGCCCGCTAAAGCGCCTTCCGTGGTCGCTGCCGAGGAGCCCTCGGCCGAGCTCGCGGCCGGAGCTACTCCCGAACCGGCAGCGCCGGCCGTCGACAGGGAAACGGTCGAGCGCGTCCAGCAGCAGCTGAAGGATCTCGGCTACACCGAGGTCGGCGGCGTCGACGGCAAGACCGGCACAATGACGGCGACTGCGATCCGCGCCTTCCGCGCAGAGAACGGCTTGCCGGAAGGTGATGGCATCGACGATACGCTGCTGCTCGCCCTGCAGAAGGCCAAGCCGCGCGTGCTGGCACCGGCGCGCAGTGAAGCGGCGCCTCAAATCGTGCGCGAAAAGGTGCCGGAGGTCCGCACCAACTGGCTGACCAAGATCGGCGCGTTTTTCACCACGATCGCCGCGCTGATCGGCAGCTTCTTCGACGGTATTCTCGGCAATCTCGATGAGGCTTCCGGTTTCATGCAGCCGGTCAAAGATGCCGCCGGCGATGTGCCCGGCTGGATGTGGATGCTGGCGATCGCCGGCGTCGCCGGGGGCTTGTTCCTGATTGCGCGCCACGGCGAGGCCAAGGGTGTCGAGGCCTTCAAGACCGGAGCACGGCGATGACCGAATACCGCTGCACACCTGGTGGGAAGATACCGGCCGGCATGCTCCGACCGACGAGCATGGCATTTCGCGCTGCATCTATCGCAGTCTCGATACCGGCGAAGAGACCGCGCGACTGCCGATCGGCGCCCTGTTTTCGGCTGGATCCGGTCCCAAGGGGCCGGACGGCCTGTCGATCGTATGCGTCATTCCTCGCGAGGGTCCGCGCGGCACGACTTGGTGGCACATCGACAGCCGGTGCAGCAACTGCACCAAGCCGGATGACAAAGAGCATCGCTGCTGGGTGCGTCACGGGACCGTCGGCGAAACGATCCACGTCGACAAGAACGGCAACACTTGCGCGGCCGGAGCGGGCTCGATCGCCGTGCCCGGCTTTCACGGTTTTCTCCATCACGGCGTTCTGAGGGATGATTGCTGATTTCATGATGAAGCTCACAGAACTCTCCCCGCGATGGATCATGAAAGACGGTAAGCGGATCGGCTTTATCTTCCAGTCGCCGACCAAGCTCGCTGGCACAATTCGCGAATACCAGTCGTGCTTCGAAACGCCACCGCCCCACAAGGAACAGTTCGCCATCTTCAACGAGATGGAACAGTACGGTGCGACCCTGATCCAAGGTTGCAACCCGAAAGCCCGGTGGCGGATAGCTGGCGGCATCGATAACGCCAGCTTCGAAACGATGTCGGTCACCCCGTCCCTCGACGGCAGCCCCGGCGGCCTCTGGCACGGCTTCATCACCAACGGCCAGATCGTCGGAGGCATCCCATGAGCGACGAACTGGAAAAGCCGGCCGCGAAGAAGAAGACCAGTTATGTCGGCGTGCCGGCGGTGTTCAAGTTGGAACTCGCCTGCAAGCACCTCAACGAGGCCTATGACAGCTTCGGTTGCTATCTCGTTGGCAGCGCGTTGGAGCGTCCTGACTGGCGTGACGTCGACGTCGTCATGATCATGGATGATGAAGCATTCAAGAGAGAGTTTCCGGCCGCCGAGATCCATAGCGGCGCTTTCGAGCTCGACACGAAGTGGCTGATCCATACCGTCGCGCTGTCCGATTGGCTGAGATCCCAGACCGGACTTCCGATCGACTTCAAGATCCAACCTCAGACCTGGGCGAACCTTCGGCATAAAGGCCCTCGTCACGCAAAGGGCATACGCCTCACAGAGGAACCCAGCGAATGACAGCACTCATCGGCCTAGTTGCCGGCGCCCTCGGCGTCAACCGGATGCTCGCCGGCGTCATCGCCATCGGCGCGGCCGTCGTCGTCGCCTCGGGCGCGGCATGGGGCGTCTACACCTACGTCAAGCAACAAGGCGCGGCAGAGGTTCGCGACAAGATCGAAAAGGACAATCAGGATGCGATTCGCAAGGGCATTGAGGCCAGCCGCTCTCTTGACGAGTGCGTTGCTGCTGGTGGGGTGTGGGACTTCCGGCGTCAGCGGTGTTCCCGCGCTACGCTCGGCCCTCGGTAGCAGCCTCGCTGGCGCCCAGGGCAAGGCGATCGAGGATCAGAACAGGATCGATCGCACCATGGCGCCCGGCTGTGCCATCGGCCTCTACGAGCCCGCCGAATGTGACCGCCACACCAAGGCCAGCGCTGATCGCCGCGCCGAACTGAAAAACTGAAGCAGGCACGGGCGGGGAACCGATGACGGAAAATAGTGACGATCGAAAGCTGCCACGAAGGCTCCTCGACCTCGATCCGGAGACGGTAGGATGGTTGGACCGGCTGACTACAGAAGAACGAACGGCGCTGATCTGGGCGGGAAAACTGCCGAAATACAAGCGCGAACGCCTCGATCTGTTTCTCGCCCTGGAGCAGGACAAATTCCAGGCCGGCTTCAAGATCGTGGAGCTGTGGACGAAAACGGCGTGGGTCGCCAAGACGGCGACAAAGCTCCTGCTGTTCGTGGCGGGCACGCTGGTGGCGCTCAACCAGGTCATGGCCTATTTCGGCGCCTCCGGAGGAAAGCAATGATCCTGAAGCGGTCATGGAATGCCTTCTGGCGCAAGGTCGACGTGCCGGCGGCCATGGTGTTCATCATGGCCGCTCTCGCCGGTGTCGGCCTTTCCGTCCTGGTTTCATCAGCGCTCGACCGGGACCCGCCGATCGCGTTCGAACAGGCGATGGTGCTGACGCCGGAGGTTCCGCAGGGGGGTGTCCTCGATATCCAATACACCGTCGTCCAGAGCCGTCTATGTGCTGCCACGGTCGAGCGGTTCGTGACAGATTCGGAGGGAACCGTTCACGTACCCTCGACCTATACGGTCGGCCGGCGTGCGCTGATCGATGCGTACCCGCCGGAAGGGCGCGAGAGCTACCAGCGCTCCGTCACCATCCCGCTGGCTGCCGCGGTTGGCAAGGCGCGCTATGATGCCCGCTTCTCCTATGTCTGCAACCTCTGGCACAAGCTGACAAAGCCGATCGTTGTTTCGGCTCCGTCGGTGGAATTCACCATCACGCCGGCGCCCGCGCCGCTTGAGCCGCTGACGCCAGAGCAGCCGGCCGGCTGACGCCTTCAGGGTCGAACTCGCCCGCACCCAACTGCCGGTTGGTAGACGCGCGTTACGCGGCACGCGTAGGATTTCTGCGCACCGGGCACACCACCCCCCGCCCACCCTGGTGCTCGGTGAAAACAACTGATCGCCCGCCGTGCCGCAAGGTGCGGCGGGCTTTTTGCGTTTGGATTGACTCTCGCGCCTGATCGTGAACGCAATGAGAACATCCAGGGTATCTCATAGCCCGCCTTCAGCGCCGCGTCCCGCCGCTGATTGACATCGTCCTTGGGTTTGGAGTTCATCATGGGGGGCACCCGTTATCCACCTATAGGCAAGTGCATCTACTGCGGAAGCACACAACCGCCGCTGACGCGCGAGCATGTGATTCCACGTGGACTAGGCGGCGACAAGTCTCTTCCTGGCGAGAGCGAAGCCATGGTCCTTCAGAAGGCAAGCTGCGAGCCATGCCGCAAGATTACAGCACGCGTCGAGGAGGAGTGTCTGCTCCGGTCGTCACCATCCAGTTCGCCCGGTCGATATAACTGCGAACAGCCTTGCGGGCTCGGACCGGTTCTTGAACTGGGTCTATGCCGAGAATGCGCTCGGCCATCTCCTCTATGCTGGCATTGTCGGCGCAGTAGTCGAGGAACTGACAATAGATGGTGAAATGCTCTCTGTCGTAAGCCGTGATGGAGTCATCTGACCAGGGAACTTCTTCAAGTAGTCCAGGTTTCATGTCGAACATGCCTTTTCAGATTGCCATGCGCACCAGCTAAAGGATCCGCGCTCGCTGATGATTGGGGCCCCTCCAAACCGGGATGATGGCGCGGGCTTGGCATTCGTCAAGGGCCAGCGCTATATCGAACTGATGGCGAAAGGCTGGACACTACAATCATTGATCGATGGCAAGATGCGGCTCGTCGCGTTTTGCCACAATCCA
Organism: Mesorhizobium sp. WSM4850; assembly: GCF_055811735.1. Classification (NCBI taxonomy): domain Bacteria; kingdom Pseudomonadati; phylum Pseudomonadota; class Alphaproteobacteria; order Hyphomicrobiales; family Phyllobacteriaceae; genus Mesorhizobium; species Mesorhizobium sp. WSM4850. Next base: position 97,731 of record NZ_JBVVPV010000003.1, read on the forward strand.
AAATGCCAGCTCGACCTGGAGGCGATCAAGGCCAAGCTCGGCCCCGACGCGCCGGCAATGTCGGATGATCTCATTCCAAAGCTGAAATGCGCTAGGTGCGGCGGCAAGCAGGTCGGCCTGACCTACACTCCCGACTACGACGGGATGAAACGCGTTGACGTGAGTGCTTATCGTAAGGCGAGGGAAGGGCGCTGACAGCGCTCAGAAAAGCTGAATATGTCGCAAACCGGACAGGCCTTTTGCCGCACCTACGCGTACCACCAATTGTGCCCCGTATCGTGCCACAAATTTTCCAGTTTTGCCGAATTCGCCAATGATATCAAAAGCACACGCAGGTGCGGGTGCATCTCGACCGCACCAGCTTTATCCAATAGGCTGTTATTTTTATTGTGCGTTTTTTGTTTCCCTGCAGTCCTTCCAAGACTGTTTGTGCAAACTGAACACTGCGCGAACCCGTTGCTGTTTGGATGCGGAATGCCGCGCCCTGACCGCGTGGTTTGACCCGCCATCATATGCCAGCTGCTTCAAAGACCGAACCGTGCCGCTAAACGGACACGTGGGAATGCTCGGCGAAAAATGCGCTTTCCACGCAAGCGGCTGTATATTGATGTGATTGCGCGGCAAAATAGCCCGCTAGTGCATTATCTCAAGGCTTGTTTGCGGACGCGACTTTCCAGCCGCATGAGCAAATAGTCGACCTCTTGTCTGGCCGCCGCCGACAATGCACTGCCCGGCTTGCGCTGGGCGTCCGACGCGATGGCGCCGCGCTTCATCATCACATATTTGCGTACCGCAAGTCCCACGCCGGGTTGCTGCTCATAGCGCAGATAGGGCAGGTGGGCGTCGAAAAGATCGTGCGCCTTGTCGCGCTCGCCGGCGGCGGACAGTTTCACCATGTCGACCAGCATGTCGGGGAAGGCATAGCCGGTCATCGCGCCGTCGGCACCGCGCTCCATCTCGAAATCGAGAAAGAGGCCGCCATTACCGGTGAGGATGGACAGCGGCCGCAGCGAGCCGTCCTTCTGGAAACCGCGCAGCGCGCTGATCTTCTCCAGGCCCGGCCAGTCCTCGTGCTTGAGCATGAAGCAGGCCGGGTTGTCGGTGACGATGCGGCGGATGACGGCCGGCGTCATGACGACCGAGAGGGTCAGCGGATAATCCTGCAGGACGAAAGGAACATCTTCGCCGACCGCTTCGGATGCGTTGCGGAAATAGGTGACGATCTGGTCGTCGGTGCGCAGCGCCGGCGGCGGCGCGATCATCACGCCCTGAGCGCCAACCTCCATCGCGGCGCGCGCAAGGCTGCGCATGGCGGCGAAGCCAGGGGCGGAGACGCCGACGATGACCGGCAGCCTGGTGCGCGCCACGATACGCTTGACGATCTCGAGCGATTCGCCGGCGTCGAGCTTCGGCGCCTCACCCATAATGCCGAGGATTGTCATTCCATCGACGCCGCAGCGCTCGTAGAAATCGACCATCGAATCAAGCGATTCCCAGTCGATCTTGCCATCCGCCTCGAACGGCGTCGGGGCAATGGTGTAGACGGCTTTGGTGTCAGGGCCGATGGCCATGAGATCCTCCTAAATCCAGCTTTCAGTCATAGCGCAGGACCGACGGTCCGATCCAACCCGGCAGTCGGTCCGGACGGGCGGGGTCCCGGCCGTCGTTCCATCGTATGCAGACAACTGGTGGGCCGATCTGGACAATGGCTGCACGGGATTGCGCCGTGGGTCGAAACCCGCGGAAAAGAGAAGGTGTTGCGCCGTCGAACAATGCAGGCATGCTCTTTGCGCCGTCAACCTTCTTCCGCCGCGAGATCAGCAATTGCAGGCGGCGATCCGTGCGGCGATTGACCTCAAGGACTGTCGATCCTGGGGAATGGCTTTGCCAAAGTCAAAATCCAGCCTTAACCTTCTGCAATGCATTCCAGGTCGAGCATCCGGTTTTGCCTGGGAAAGCCGCACGCAACGGAGCCTATTTATGAGTGACAGCCAGGTAAGGATTGCGGCCGGGAACACCATTCGAAGCCTGCATGCCGATCTGCCGGTCAACGCCACCTTCCATATCTGGCTCAAGGCGACCAGGCCGGACGTTCCAGGCTCGCTGTCGTTTTCCAACGTTCGCGGCAAGTTCGGCGAGGTGAGCGTCGCGAACGCCGAAGAGCATGAATTCAGAATTTTTCACGTCTTCGGCGGCGGCAGTGTCGAACTGGATTACGATGCGGATCAGACCTCGGTTTCGGTTGCCTACTGGTTCGCATTGGCCGACGTGCTGGAGACAGGCATTACAGTTCTCCACACCAATCCGGGAAATGCCCCACCGAACATCCCCGACAGCTATCATTTTCGTCCGCCGTTCGGCTGGATGAACGATCCGAACGGATTTGGCCGGTTTGGTGGCCGCCCACATCTGTTCTATCAGCATTATTCGCATGGGCTTCGCTGGAACACGATGCATTGGGGGCACGCCGTCTCTTCGGATTATTTGCGGTGGCGTCACATGCCAATCTTCCTGTTTCCGTCGGAAGATCTTACTGCCAGGCCCGACAAACGGGGCGGTGCCTATTCCGGCTCGGCCATCCCGCTTGCCGATGGCCCGGGCATTCGCGTCTTTTTCACCGAGCAGGTACAGGACCGTATCCCGGAACAGCAGATCCAACTCACCGCCACTTCCAGCGACCTCATCATGGCGGGAGACGCGCACGTCATCCTGCCATACCGCCCGCTTGACCAGGGATTGACAGCGGATTTTCGTGACCCATACGTCTTCAGGGGACCGGATGGCCTTTGGAAAATGCTGCTGGGCAGCCAGAGCGATGAAGGCGGCGTTGTCCTGCTCTACGAAACCCGTGACCATACGGCCGCCACCGAATGGACGTATGTCGGCAAGCTTCTGGTCGAGAAACACTATCGGACGACGGCGATCGAATGTCCCTGTCTGCTGCCGCTCGACGGGCCTGCGACCGACCCCGCGACGCGCTGGGTCCTGATTCTCGGGCTGATGAACAGTGAAGACCAGTCGACCCGGCGCAAGAACCTGACAATGGCCATTGTTGGCTGGTTCGATGGTCGGACCTTTGCCAAGGAATTCGAACAGGAACTGGACTTCGGGACGGACAATTACGCCTTCCAGGCCTTCGCCGACGGCGATGCCATTGTTGGCATAGGCTGGCTTGCCAACTGGGCCGACACCGGACCGGCGATCGATTTTCCCACGGCCATGACATTGCCTCGCAATATCCATCTGTCTGCAGGCGAGTTGCACACCCCGCCCATCGGCGCTGCCGAGAGCCTGCGGAGCCATATTCTGGACCGGACACGCCTCGCAGCCGGAGAGCAGGTAAGCTTCATCAACGGCGCCGTCGAAATCCTGTTCGAACTCGAAAAGCCGGGTGCTCATTTCCACTTGAAGCTGCAACATCCAACCGTCCGCCTCGAGGTTGTCGTCGACGACGAGGGACTTGCCATTCGTCATGGAGACGACGCAGTGGAATCCCCTCACTATATTGCCAAAAGAGCCCGTCCAAAACGGCTGCGGATATTCCTCGACTACGGATCGATTGAGGTTTTTGCGGATCGCGGTCGTTGGGCTGGCACGAAACGGATCAGCGGGTTTGAGCCGGTGCAATCGGCACGTCTCATCGCCGAAACGGGCGCCATTCTACACGCGACGGTATGGGCCCTCAAACCGTGACAACCAGATAAATATTTCCAGTTCAAGATCGGGCGTCCGCAAACACCGACCAATGAACGAGGCCTTCGACGACGCCAAGGGCGAACTGTTGCTTGGCGCTGTAGATCAGCGGGTTGGCCCGCGCCATGTCGAGCAGTTCGGGAAGCGCATTGGCGACGACAATTCCACGCGCCCCCGGCAGCTCGAACATGCTGCGGTCGTTGTTGGTATCGCCGGCGACGACCACCTCATCGAGGCCGATGCCGAGTTCATTGCAGAGCCAGGCCAGCGCCTGGCCCTTGTCTGCTGAACGCGGCAGGATGTCGAGATCGCGTCCGCTCGAATAAACCATCGTCACCGACAGGCCGGCCTCGGCCAAAGCGCGCTCGATGCTGGCAAGGGCTTCCGGATTGGCGTCGAGCAGGTACCAGCTCGATTTGAAGGCGTGCTGATAGCCGTCGGGCTGGCGGACGGTGTCTTTGAGCGGCCCGAGCACCGCATCGACCTTTTCAAGCGACCAGCCTTCCGAAAATCTTTGGGTAAAATGCCCCAAATCAGTAAAGTGTGTGGGGCGCGAGGTGTGCCGCGGACCGGCGAGCATCGTGCCGACACCGCCGATCACATAGTCCGGCGCCGGCAGGCCGACTTCGTCGACGAAGTTCAAGATGTCGTCGGCCAGGCGACCGCTGTTGTAGACGAGAACCGGCCGGTGCTCGGGATCAAGCGCTTGCCATTTTGATCGAAAGCGTGACGTCGCCGGCGCATCGCCCGCCAGGGTCCCGTCGAGATCACTCGAGAAAAGCGCGATCGGTTTCAATCGCCGTCGTTCCACGGCTCGTCCCAGTCATGATCGTCGACCGCCTTCAGCACCGGACGGCCTTCGACAAGGCTGACCAGCTGCTGGGCGATGCCTGTCCAGGTGAACAGGCTGCGCGCCTTGTGCGCACCCATGCGGCCCAGGCGGCCGTAGAGGCGCTGGTGCTTCATCGGCTTGACGATGGTGATGCCGAGATCTTCCTTGTCGAACGGATCGCCAAAAAGCGCATGCCGGCCATAGCTGATCCCGCGATAGAGGCCGCCATGGATCGTAACCACGGTCGGCGTACCGCAGGCCATTGCCTCGATCGCGGTCATGCCGAACGGCTCGTAGCGGCTCGACAGGACGAACATGTCCGCCGCCCGATAGGTATCGGCCAGGTCCTCGTCGGCAACATAGCCGGAGAAGACGACACGATCCTGCAAGCCTAGCTGTTCGACCTGTTGCTTGAGCTGGTTGAGGATCTTCTGCTCCTGCTCGTCCATGTTCTCGCCGCCGACAGCGAGCCTCAGGACCGCATCCGGCACACGTGGCGCCACCACGGAAAACGCATCGATCAGCAGGTCGTAGCCTTTGTTGGTGGCGAGCCGGCCGAGCGCCAGGACCGTCCGCCCTTCGAAGCCGAGCCGATGGCGGATCAACCGGCGAGACGCCTCGCTGACGGGGAAGAACCGGTTGTCGTCGTAACCGGGCGGGATCATGTGCACGCGGTCGCGCTCGAGGCTGTAGTCCTCGACCAGCATGTCGACCTGCGGCGGCGTTGTTGCGATCACCATGGCGCAGCTTCGATAGATGATCGTCTCGTGCTTGATGCGCTCGCTGAAATTGAACTCGGACTCGAATGTATCGGCCTTGTCAGGGTAGTCGGTCTTCATCTGGCGCTGCTTCCATATGCCAAGCGAATGCGGCGTATGGATGTGCGGGATATTGAGCGCTTCGGACAGCCGCTGCCCCGCCACGCCCGCATCCCAGTAGTGACTGTTGATGAAGTCGTAGGAGAGATTTTCCCGGCGAATCAGGCGCAGCGCGTTTTCACACCACTCGAGAAGGTGGCGGTGGAGATATTCCTTCGGAATAAAATCGGGTCCGCCACAGGCGACACGCAGGACGCGAACCCCGTCGGCCACTTCATCGACAGGAGGCTGGTCTTCAAATCGTCGCGTCCAGATATCGACGGCATACCCCAACTGGGCCAGCTTTTTGGCAAGTTCCAGGACATAGACCACCTGTCCGCCGGTATCGGCCGCGCCCAGTGGTGGGTTGGCTGCTACGTAGCCGTGGGTTGAAATGAGAGCAATTCGAGGTATCGCCGCATCCGAGTCCGGCATCTGTATCCTTCTCTACGATTGATCTGCGCACGCCGCAGCATGCACAAGTTGGGTTATAAGGTTTCCAGCCGCCATCCGCAAATGTCGAAAGCGCCAGGCGGCCGCCAGGCTGGTGGCACGTCGGTGAGAATATTGACTCCGCCCGCAATGGTAGCCCCCAGAGACGCCGATAGGGAACATACCGAGGAGCCTCGGCGCGACGCTTATGGGAGAGCCGAAGACGTTGTGCGATTGGTGGATGATTGCGCCGGCTGACATCGACTTCGAAATCTGACAGACGCTGTAGCAATTTGACGCTGCTCATGATCCTTTCTGGAAATCGATTCCGATTTTCATAGTCATGCGCTAGACCTGACACGCAGCTTTTCCGGAATTCTGAATGGCGGGAGGCGCTTGTGGAAGGCCAGGACGAACAGACGACAGGCGCCAGGACCGCTGAGGACAGCGCCGACATCTATGGCGAGGACGGCGCCATTCTATCGTCGTTCCTTGCCCAGATCGGTGCCGCGATCGCCGATCGCGACACGCTGACGCTAAAGCGTGAAGTCGACGACCTGCACCAATCGGAACTCGGCGACCTGATCGAGGCGCTTCATCCAGAACAGCGCCGCGCGCTGGTCGAATTGTTGGGCGCCGACTTCGATTTTTCCGCGCTGACCGAGGTCGACGAGGCTATCCGCCGCGACATCGTCGACAGCCTGCCCAACGCCCAGATTGCCCAGGGGGTCCAGGACCTCGATTCCGACGACGCGGTCTACATTCTCGAGGATCTCGAAAAGGAAGACCAGGACGAGATCCTGTCGCAACTGCCGTTCACCGAGCGGATCAGGCTGCGCCGCTCGCTCGACTATCCCGAAGAGACTGCTGGTCGCCGCATGCAGACCGAGTTCGTCGCGGTGCCGCCATTCTGGACGATCGGCCAGACCATCGACTACATGCGCGAGGACAACAACCTTCCCGACCGCTTCAGCCAGATTTTCGTCATCGATCCGAGCTTTAAGCTGCTCGGCGCCATCGACCTCGACCAGATCCTGCGCACCAAGCGCTCGATCAAGGTCGAAGAGGTCATGCATGAGACCAGGCACGCCATTCCGGCGACGATGGACCAGGAGGAGGCGGCGCGCGAATTCGAACAATACGACCTTCTCTCCGCTGCCGTCGTCGACGAGAACGAGCGGCTGGTCGGCGTGCTGACCATCGACGACGTGGTCGACGTCATCCAGCAGGAAGCCGAGGAGGATCTGCTGCGCATGGGCGGTGTCGGCGACGAAGAATTGTCGGACAGCATCCTTTCGACCTCGCGCTCGCGCGTTCCGTGGCTGCTCGTCAACCTTTTGACGGCGTTCCTGGCGGCCTCGGTGATCGGCCTGTTCGACCGCACGATCGAGCACATCGTGGCGCTGGCCGTGCTGATGCCGATCGTGGCGGGCATGGGCGGCAATGCCGGCTCGCAGACCATGACGGTCACGGTGCGGGCGCTGGCGACCAGGGACCTCGACATCTACAATGCCGGCCGCATCATCCGCCGCGAGATGGGGGTGGGCTTCATCAACGGTATCATCTTCGCCATCCTGATCGGCATCGTCGCCGCCGCCTGGTTTCGCGATCCCAATCTGGGCGGCATCATCGCCGCGGCGATGATCATCAACATGTTCGTGGCCGCACTGGCCGGCATCCTGATCCCGCTGCTGCTCGACCGGTTCAAGATCGACCCGGCCGTGGCTTCGGCGGTTTTCGTCACGACGGTCACCGACGTTGTTGGCTTCTTTGCCTTTCTCGGCCTCGCTACATGGTGGTTCGGCGTGTGAGCGACGCCCACTCAATTGACTTTTACGTAAATGCCATGCGAGATTTTGGAACAGCCTCTGGCCGATTCTGACACGCGTGCGGATAGCGAGGCCGCATGGTTGGAACTCGCAGCGCGGCCGGGCATTTGGAGTGATGATGCGGGAATATTATTCGATAACCGAACTGACCCGCGAATTCGATGTTTCGACGCGGACGCTGCGCTTCTACGAGGACGAGGGGCTGGTGCAGCCGGTACGGCGTGGCCGCACGCGGCTGTTTCGCCCGTCGGACCGGCACCTCATCCGCCAGATCATGCGCGGCAAGAGGCTCGGCTTTTCGATCAACGAGATCCGCGAAATCATCCAGATGTACAAGGAGCCGCCCGGCGAGGTCGGTCAGCTCAACCTGATGATCAAGCGCATCGAGGAAAAGCGCGAGGATCTGCGCCAGAAGCGCCGCGATCTCGAAGAGACCCTGGCCGAGCTCGACCAGGCCGAGGAGTCGTGCGTCGAGCGGCTGGTGGAGCTCGGCGTCAACACCTGATCGGCCTTTTTGATTCTACTCTGGCGGCCAGCCAGCGTGGTTTTCTGCGCTTCCGGTGCTCACCTACTCAAATGTACGCTCCGCTCCGGTTGCCGCCTCAAATCCAGCGGCGCACCCTTTTTGCGTAATCCCGGTATTTCTTGCCGAATTTCGTTGCCAGAACTTTTTCCTCGCCCTCGATCGCCATTTTCTGCGTTGCGAAGGCGGCGATGATCGCCAGCGGCAGGAACCACACGTTCCCCGAGATAAGGGCAACGCCGATCATCAGCAGCGTGTTGGCCAGATAGATCGGATTGCGGCTGACGGCGAAGGGGCCCGATGTCACCAGATGGTCCGGCACGGCGTTCGGGTGGAGCGTCGTCTTTGCCCGGATCATGATGCGGATCGCCGTGAACCAGAGTGCGACGACGCCGAACAATGCCACCCAGCCGGCCGCGAACAGGATGTCGCCCAAAAGGCCGCCGATCCATGGCAGCGGATAAAGCAAGCCAAGCGCGATGCTGACGGCGATGGCCGCGACATAGATCAGCGGCGGCCACGGTATAAACCCCGGTTTTTGCTGTCCCGGTTTCTGTTGGCCCGGTTTCTGCTGATGGTCGGTCATTGTGCTCCTCCCTCCATCAAAGTGCCGTCGGCCTTGGCAGTGCAGGCGCCGGCGAGCTCGTCGAGATGCGCCTTCCATTCCGCAGCCTGGTCGTTGCGGTAGAGCCGATCAAGCGTGGCCTCGCCCTCGAGCGTATCGAGCATGCAGACACAATAGCTGCTGCAGAACTCCGTGTCGCGCGATTGCTCGCACGATGCCTGGCATTCTTTCAGGAAGGTGACCTGCCTGGTTTCAACGGCTGCCGGCATGACTTGCGAAATCAGCCAGACCGAGCCGATCAGCACCGGCTGGTGGATCAGATAGAAGGCGAGGCTGTGCCGGCCGATAAAGACCAGCGGATTAGTCCAGCGGCCGGGCGTTAGGCCCGCCAGCCGCGTCAGCATGCCGGAGGCGAAGGCAAGCTTTGCCGCTGCGATGCCGGCAAGCACAGCGCCGAACCATGGAAACAGCGGGACATAATCGTTGGAGCGCGGGTTGGTTGCCGACAGGCCGACCCACCACAGGGCCGGATGATCGAAGATCTCGGACCTGAGGTAGAGCGGCGCGGTGATGACGAAAGCTGCGACAACCAGCGTCAGCAGCGCCGGCAGCCGCAGAAACGCCAGGCCGAGCAGGCTGGCGAGCGCGATCTCGTGCAGGATGCCGAAGAAGATGAAACTGTCGGGTGTGGCAAGCCTGGTGGCGGCCGATATGGCGAGCGCCGCCCCGCCGACCATGGCGAAGCGTTTCCAGAAGCCGTTCCAGCGGATTTGCTTGCCATGGGCGAGGAACAGGCTGACGCCGACCAGGAACAGGAAGGTCGAAGCGATGCAGCGCGCGTAGAATTTCCACCAGCCAAAGGCGGTCAGGCCGGGATCGGTGTAGCCGAAGAATTCGAGATCCCAGGTGAGATGGTAGCTCGCCATGGCAAGCAAAGCGATGCCGCGGGCGACGTCGATGGCGATGATGCGCCTGGATCGGTCCTGAACGGCCGGCGTAGGAATGGTCATGGTCTCGCAATTCTGATTCAGTGCTGCAAGACGACTATCATGGTTGCCCCGGACAAAAGAAGACAGGCGCCGCCCTTCCTTCTCCCCTTGTGGGAGAAGGTGGATTGGCGCGCAGCGCCAAGACGGAAGAGGGGTGTTGGACGGAGCGCGGCTTTTGCCAAGCTGGAACACCCCTCATCCGACCTCGCTTCGCGAGGCCACCTTCTCCCACAAGGGGAGAAGAAAGAGCCCCCGAGAAACGATTACCTTGACGGCGCATTCGCGCTGCTAGCTGGCGGAATTTGGTTTGCCGGGCGCGGCGATTCTGCCTATAGTCGCAGCCGTCGTCGGTTCCGTTTTGGAACCAAGAGGGAATGCGGTAGGGGCAAAATTCGCCCGATGCCGTGGCTGCCCCCGCAACTGTGTGCGGTAGTCCTCTCCATATGCCACTGAAGATTTTCTTCGGGAAGAGCTTCTTCGGGAAGGTGGGGAAGGGCGCTGATCCGCGAGCCAGGAGACCTGCCGGCGACAGGAGAACTGACTTCTATGCCCTCGGGTGGAGGGCGAAAGGACAAGACATGAATACCGCTTCCGTCTCGCTCGGCGCTTCCGTCTCCTCGCAGTCGCGCTTTGGGCAGTTGGCGCTTGCTGCATTTCTCGGCGTTTTCGTCATGGGCTTTGTCGGCTTCTCGCATATCGATGCGGTCCACAATGCCGCTCACGACTATCGCCATTCGATGGGCTTTCCATGCCACTGACGGGGGGCCACTGACGAGGGGCTGACACCATGACACTGTTTCGCAACGTCGTGTTCATCGCGGCGATCGCAGGGCTAGTGGCCGGCGTCGTTCTGGCCTGCATGCAGGCCTACGCCACCGTGCCACTCATCCTCAAGGCAGAAGTCTACGAACAGGCCGGCGGTGGTCACACGCATGACCATGGTTTGTCGCCGGCCGCAGCAGGCAGCAATGCCATGAGCAGCGCCGTGCCGGCTGAAGCAGCCACCGCGGAAGAGGAAGGCTGGGCGCCGGCCGATGGCTTCGAGCGCTTCGCTTTCAACGTCGTTGCCAACGTCGTCACCGGCATCGGCTTTGCGCTGATCCTGGTCGCCGCTTCGGAATTCGCCGGCGGCATCGGCAATTGGCGACAGGGCCTGTTCTGGGGCCTTGCCGGCTTCGCGGTGTTCACGCTGGCCCCGAACCTCGGCCTGCCGCCCGAACTGCCGGCGATGCCGGCGGCCGATTTCGCCCAGCGCCAGATCTGGTGGACGGCGACCGTGGTGGCGACGGCTGCCGGTCTCGGGCTGCTCGCCTTTCGCAAATCGCTGCCGCTGGCCCTTCTTGCCGTAGCGTTGATCGTCGCGCCGAATATTGTCGGCGCGCCGCAGCCCGAAAGTTTCGAATCGCCGATCCCGGAAGGCCTGCACCACCAGTTCGTGGTGGCGGTGACGCTGACCAATCTGGTGTTCTGGCTGGTGCTCGGCGCTGTCGTCGGCGTGGTGCGCGGCCGCTTGACCGGCGCCGCAACCGGCCTGCGCGACAGCCTTGCCTGATCGCGCTGCTCCAGGCAGCAAGCTGACCCTGGTCGTCGGCGGTGCACGCTCGGGCAAGAGCGCGCATGCCGAAAGCCTGGTGACGGCCTGTCCAGCGCCGTGGACCTACATCGCCACGGCGCAAGCCTATGACGACGAGATGCACGAACGCATCGCGCTGCACCGAGCGCGGCGTTGCGACGGTTGGACGACGATCGATGCGCCGCTCGATCTCGTCGGCGCGATCGGGGCGCTGCCTGACGGCCGGCCTGTCCTGATCGACTGCCTGACGCTGTGGCTGTCCAACCATATGCTGGCCGAACGCGACATTGAGGCCGAATGCCGAGGGCTGGCGGATGTGCTGTCGCGGCCGCGCGGGCCGTGGTTCGTGGTTTCCAACGAGGTCGGCCAGGGCATCGTGCCTGACAATGCGCTTGCCCGCCGGTTTCGCGATGCCGCCGGCCGGCTCAACCAGCAGGTCGCCGCCGTCGCCGGCACGGTGCTGCTGATGGTGACGGGACTGCCGCTCAAGGTGAAGTGATATGACCGATATCGATGACAGGGACGAGCAACGCCACCGCGCCAAGATGGCCAAGCGCAAGGCGGTGCAGGACGCCGAGGTCGCGGCCAAGACGGTCGAGAAGGGACTGCTGATCGTCAACACCGGGCCCGGCAAGGGCAAGACCACTGCCGCCTTCGGGCTGGCGCTGAGGATGCTCGGCTACGGCAGGCGCGTCGGCGTCGTCCAGTTCATCAAGGGCAAATGGCATACCGGCGAGAAGGACGCCTTTGCCGCTTTCGGCGACCGGGTCGTCTGGCACACGATGGGCGAGGGTTTTACCTGGGAAACGCAGGATTTGAAGCGCGACATCGCCGCCGCCGAGGCTGCCTGGGCCAAGGTGCTCGAGCTAATGGCCGATCCATCGATTAGCCTTCTGGTGCTCGACGAGTTGAACATCGCGCTGCGCTACGACTATCTCGATCTCGACACGGTGGTGGCGGCGCTGAAGGGCCGGCGCGAAAACCTGCATATCGTCGTCACCGGCCGCAACGCCAAGCCGGCGCTGGTCGAGGCGGCCGATTTGGTCACCGAGATGGGAGTTACGAAGCATCACTTTTCCGCCGGCGTGAAAGCGCAGCAAGGCATAGAGTTTTGAGGTTTCGTTCGCCTCTTCTTCCTTCTCCCCTTGTGGGAGAAGGTGGCCTCTCGCGAAGCGAGGTCGGATGAGGGGTGTTCTAGCTTGGCACCGACAGCACTCCGTCCAACACCCCAACCGTCTCGGCGCTGCGCGCCGATCCACCTTCTCCCACAAGGGGAGAAGGAAAGGCCGCACAGTGGACGTCACGCAACGATGACGATCACCGACAGCAAGCCGAACAGTCCCATCAGCAGAAAGTCGGCAACCTGATAGAGTCTTAGCGCTCGTCTGATGTCCACGCTCTCGACATCGCGGCGGCCGCCTTCGCCCATGAACGCGTCGTCGACCATGACGCCGTCGTAGGAGCGCGGCCCGGCCAGCGCCAGGCCGAGCGCGCCGGCCATCGCCGCCTCAGGCCAGCCGGCATTGGGCGAGCGGTGCTTTTTCGCGTCGCGCCGCACGGTGCGCCAGGCGTTGCCGGCATCGGCGTCTTTGACGAGGAAGGCGGCCAGCACGATAAGCAGTGCGGTCAGCCGCGACGCCGGCAGGTTGATCAGATCGTCGAAGCGCGCCGCCGCCCGGCCGAAAGCCTCATGGCGCGGCGTGCGGTGGCCGATCATCGAATCGGCGGTGTTGGCGGCCTTGTAGGCGACGCCGCCGGCCAGCCCGCCGACGCCGATCCAGAAGACCGGCGCGACCACGCCGTCGGAAAAATTCTCGGCCAGGCTTTCGATCGCCGCGCGGCAGACACCGGCTCTGTCGAGCTTTTCCGGATCGCGGCCGACGATCTGCGAGACGGCAACACGACCGATGTCGAGTCCGCCATTGTCGAGTCCGTCGGCCACCGCCTCGACATGCTCGGCCAGGCTCTTCTGCGACAGCAGCGATGTCGCCAGGAGCGCGGTGAGGATCAATCCGGCTGGAATGCCCGCAAGCATGGTTTCCACAGCGAAAGCGATGGTGGCCGGCACCAGCACGATGATCAGCAGCGCATGAACACCGCGCCGGCGGCGCAGGGCGTCGGAATCAGTATCGCGGTTGAGCCTGCGGTCGAGAAAGGATATCAGCCTGCCGAACCAGGTGACGGGGTGGCCGATCGCGCCGAGCAGCCAGCTGGGATAGCCGACAGCGAATTCAACAAGCAGTGACAGGAAAGCGATCAGGATCGACATGAAGTCTCTTGATAGAGCGGCGGCAGTGGTGGATCACGGCGGAAGCCTTGGCCGGGCGAGGGCGCTTTTTCCGCATGCGCCGCAGCCCTTCGTCGACCTCTCGACCGGTATCAATCCGCACTCCTATCCGTTTTTCGAGCTGCCCGCCACCGCCCTGTCGAGATTGCCGGAAGCTGCGCGGGTCCGTGATCTTGCCGATGTCGCGGCGAGCGCCTATGGCGCACCATCGGCGGCCAATGTGGTGGCAGCGCCGGGCACGCAGATCCTGTTGCCGCGCGTCGCTTCGCTGGTCAGCCCCGGCAAGGCGCTGGTGCTCGGGCCGACCTATGCCGAGCATCAGCGGGCAGCGGCCATCGCCGGCCATGCGGCGATGGAGGTCGACGATTTCGATGCCCTGGCAGGAGCCGACCTTGCCATCGTCGTCAACCCCAACAATCCGGACGGTCGCATCGTCGAGCGCGAGAAGCTGCTTGCGCTTGCCGAACGATTGCGCGCCAGAGGCGGGCTGCTGGTCGTCGACGAGGCGTTCATGGATGTCGGCCCGCTTGGCGAGAGCCTGGCCGGCGATGTCGAGCATGGCGGCATCGTCGTGCTGCGCTCCTTCGGCAAGTTTTTTGGCCTTGCCGGCCTGCGGCTCGGCTTTGCATTGGCCGACGCACTGACGGTCGAACGGCTGGAGGCGCAGTTCGGGCCGTGGGCGGTTGCCGGTCCGGCGCTCGAATATGGCATCCGTGCGATTGCCGACAGCGGCTGGCAGGCCGAGATGCGGCACCGTCTGGCCAGGGATGCAGCGCGGCTCGATGCGCTGTTCGGCCGCTTCGGCGTTGCTGTTGCCGGCGGCACCACCCTGTTCCGCTATGTCAGGCTGGCGGACGCCGCCGGTCTGTTTTCGGCGCTTGGCGAGCGCGGCATCCTGCTTCGGCATTTTCCCGGCCGGCCGGAGGTGCTGCGCGCCGGGCTGCCGGGACCTGACGAGGAATGGCGGCGGCTCGAATCGGCTCTTGCCGACTGGTCGCAACAGCGCGACGATGGGGCCTAAAGCGCGTCACAATTGAACGGACTCATGCGACGCGCTTTAAGTTCTTCTTTTTATGCATGTCGTTATCGCAAAACCACTGCGCACTTTTGCGCGACATGCACTGGGAGCTCAACCAATGATCCATGTCTGTTCGCTGTCGAAAATCGAGGAAACCGTCGCGAAGACCGGGGCCGAGCGGCTGCTTTCGCTGCTGGCTGCCGGCACCGAGGTGACGCGGCCGGCGTCGATCGCCCGGGAGAACCATCTGCACCTGGTCATGCACGATATCGCGGTGGCGCAGGAGGGCATGACCATGCCGGGTGAGGAGCATGTTCGCAACCTGCTCGATTTCGCGCGCCGATGGGATCGTGCAAGGCCGCTGGTCGTGCATTGCTATGCCGGTATCAGCCGGTCGACGGCCTCGGCCTACATCATCGCGGCGGCATTGGCGCCGCAGCGCTGCGAGGTCGAGTTGGCTGAGACGCTGCGTGCACTGTCGCCCACGGCGACACCCAACCCGCGGCTGATCGCGGTCGCCGACGCGCTGCTCGATCGCAACGGCCGCATGACCCGTGCGATCCAGGCGATCGGGCGCGGCGCCGAGGCCTTCGAAGGCACGCCTTTCGAGCTGAAGATCGACGGCTGATTTCCTAGTCTTGAGGACAGTTGTTTGAGCCATCAAGCCACCAAGCAACCTACTCGTGCTTTGATCGCTGCAGGTATTGGCGACGTCGGCGCTGCCCCTCATCTGCCTGCCGGCATCTTCTCCCCGTATAGTGACGGGGAGAAGGGGCTGGCCGCAGCGCTGGCGCCTTTTTTGCAATGCCGGCGATTGGCGAAAACATTGATGAGGGCGCCCTCGCCCCGTTTACGGGGAGAGGATGCCGGCAGGCAGGTGAGGGGCGGCGCGGCGCTGGCGAAAAGCCTCCTAGGCCAGCCAATCTGCAAGCTTGGCCTTGCGCACGTCCTTCAACAGGCTGATGAAACCGTCGGCTTGATGGTTGGCGGTCAGCCGGCCCTTTTCGGCCGTTGCAATGCTGGCGTCGCCGACCACGCCGTTCGGGTTGAGATCGGTGGCGATCCAGGCGAAGGCGTGCGTTCCGGTGTGGCGCAGCAGCGAAAATTGCTTTTCGGCGCGGGCGACGTTGGACACGAAATTGTCGGCCTTTGCCATGTCGACGAGATCCGGCCGGAAATGCAGCATCAGCGAGGTCTCGACATCGCCGCCATGGATGCCGTGGCTATCCTCAAGCTCGGTGTACAAGCCGGCCGGCCGGCCAAAGCGCTGCCAACTCGTCTTCACCGCCAGCATCTTTGCCCGCACGCGCAATTCTCGCGTCATGATGCCCATGATCTCCTCGTTGCCGCCATGCGAGTTGACGACGATCAGCTTCCTTAACCCGGCCCGTGCGACCGACAGGCCAAGCTCGGTCCAGGCCTCGATCAAGGTCGCCGCCGGCAATGTAAGGGTTCCCGGCGCATGCAGGTGCTCGTTCGACTTGCCCACCGCCTGGACCGGCAGGATGCGGATGTCGAGATCGCCAGGCAGGCGCGCGATCACCGTTTCGAGCATGCCGTTCATGATCGAGGTGTCAGTCGAAACCGGCAGATGCGGCCCGTGCTGTTCGATCGCCGCCACCGGCAGAACTGCGATTGTCGCCTCCGGGTCGATGGTGGCGTATTCTGTGGTCCGATAGTCGCCCCACCACACGCGTTTCGTTGCAACGGTCATTTTGAAACCTCGAGCAAACTGGCGGCGTTGGCGCTGCCCCTCACCCGTACCCTCCCCCCGTATAGAGACGGGGAGAGGGGGGCGCCAGCGTTGGAGCGCTTCCCTTCTCCCCGTCACTATACGGGGAGAAGGTGCCGGCAGGCGGATGAGGGGCAGCACCAGCCTTTGTCGTGTAACTGGAGATCAACGGCCTGTCGATTCCAGCCGGCTCCTCACCCTGCCGCGACGACCTCGATCTCGACCTTGAATTCCGGCCGCGCGAAGCCGGACACGATCATTAGCGTCGATGCCGGCGCCGGGCTGGTGAACAGGCGATCGCGAACGTCCATATAGGGTTTCAGAAAGACGCGATCGGTGACATAGGCGTTGATGCGCACGATGTCGGAAAGTCCAAGCCCGGCGTCGCCGAGAATCGCTGCGATGTTTTGAAAACAGAGCTCGGCCTGCGCGCCGGCATCCTCCGGGATCTGATCGTCCACAGTGATGGCGACCTGGCCAGAACACAGCACCAGCCGCTTGCCGGGCGGCACCTCGACGCCATGGCTGTAGCGGGCAAAGGGCGGCTTGATCGACTTCGGCGTCAGGAATTTGAACATGAAAATCTCCGGTCTGACTGCCAGCGTAAAGCCGGATCAGGCGAGCCTTCAAGATGCAGTGCATACTATCAGGGCGATTATGGACAGGCGTTCAAAAAATAGGCACGATGCCCCCGGTACGGCATGACCAGTCCGGCTTTCGCGCCCCACTGTTGCGCAAGGCGGGCGCTCCGGGCGATGGCATGTGTCTTGCTTCTTCGATCGATGGTGTCGAGCCCGGCGCGCGGCGCGCCGGAGTCAACTGAGGGTGGTGTGAATGGACGGAAAACTCAAGATTTCGGCTGGCGCGATCGTGCTGCTTGCCGCAAGCACGCTGAACGCGGCAGCAAACGAGAAGATCACCTTCGGCACCAACTGGCTCGCCCAGGCCGAGCACGGCGGCTATTATCAGGCGGTGGCTGATGGCACCTATGCCGCCTGCGGGCTCGACGTGACGATCATGCAAGGTGGACCGCAGGTCAGCGGCCGGCCGCTGCTGCTTGCCGGCAAGATCGACTTCTACATGGGCGGCAACATGCTGCAGGCCTTCGATGCGGTGCAGCAGGAGATTCCGCTGCGCGTCGTCGCCGCCTCGTTCCAGAAAGAGCCGCAGGTGATCATGAGCCATCCGGGTCAGGGGCTCGACAGATGGGAGGATCTGAAGAATGCGGACCAGTACATTATTGGCGACGAAGGTGCACAGAGCTACTTCCAGTGGATGATCACGGAGTTCGGCTTCGATCCGGCCAAGCGCGTGCCCTATACGTTCAACCCCGCACCTTTCATCGCCAATCCGAAGTCGATCCAGCAAGGCTACGTGACCTCGGAGCCCTTCGCCGTCGCCAAGGAAGGCGGCTTCCAGCCCAATCTGTTCCTGCTCGCCGACTACGGCTTCGACACCTATGCGACGACGATCGAGACCATGCAGGCGACGATCGACAAGCGGCCGGAGGTGGTTCAGTGCTTCGTCGATGGCTCGGCCAAGGGCTGGTACAACTATCTCTACGGCGACAACGCTGCCGCCAACGCGGCGATCAAGAAGGACAACCCCGACATCAGCGACGAGCAGATCGCGTTCTCGATCGAGCAGATGAAGAAATTCGGCATCGTCGATTCCGGCGATACGGAAAAACTCGGCATCGGCGCGATGACCGACGCGCGCATCCAGAGCTTCTACGACAAGATGGTCAAGGCCAAGGTCGTGCCGGCCGACGTCGACATCAAAAAGTCCTACACACTGGCCTTCGTCAACAAGGGCGTCGGGATCGAGCTGAAGAAATAGCACCCGGGCATGATGCAGGAGAAAGTGGCGCAAGCGCCGGCAAGCGCATCGGGCAAAGGTCCGATGCTGCTGGCGCTGCGCGGCGTCGGCAAGGTCTTTTCCAACGGCGTGACAGCGCTCAGCGACGTCGACCTGGCGATCCGGGAAGGCGACTTCCTCAGCCTTCTCGGCCCGTCCGGCTGTGGCAAGTCGACGGCCTTGCGCCTCATCGCCGGTCTTGCAACGCCGACCTCCGGCCTGCTCGACTGGCGCGGCAGCAGCGCTGCCGATCGCTCTGACATCGGCTTCGTCTTCCAGGAACCGACGCTGCTGCCGTGGGCCGACGTCTTCGACAATGTCTGGCTGCCGCTCAGGCTGAAGGGCATGTCGCGGGCCAAGGCTGCGCCTGTCGTGATGGAGATGCTGGCGCGGGTTCATCTGACCGGCTTCGAGAAAGCCGTGCCGCGCGAATTGTCCGGCGGCATGAAGATGCGCGTCTCGATCGCCCGCGCCATGGTGACCAAGCCGCGCGTGCTTTTGATGGACGAGCCATTTGCGGCATTGGACGAGATCACCCGCTTCAAGCTCAACAACGATCTTCTGGAACTGTGGCAGGACGAGCGTTTTACCGTCGTCTTCGTCACCCACAGCGTCTTCGAAAGCGTTTTCCTCTCCAGCCGCGTCGTCGTCATGGCGGCGCGGCCGGGCAGGGTCTTCAAAGAACTCGCCATCGATGCGTCCTATCCGCGCAACGAAGCCTTCC
This sequence comes from Mesorhizobium sp. WSM4850, assembly GCF_055811735.1. Classification (NCBI taxonomy): domain Bacteria; kingdom Pseudomonadati; phylum Pseudomonadota; class Alphaproteobacteria; order Hyphomicrobiales; family Phyllobacteriaceae; genus Mesorhizobium; species Mesorhizobium sp. WSM4850. The sequence continues at coordinate 116,642 of NZ_JBVVPV010000003.1, forward strand.
GCACCTCGCCCGCCTATGCCGCGCTCTGCCGCCAGGCGTCCGATGTGCTGATCGGCGCCATCAACTCAACCGCCGGACCGCATCATGACGGCCATTGATCATACTGCCGTAAACCTGGATCCAGAGGAGGCGCGTCGCGTGCGCCAGGAGCGGCTCGAGCGGATCGGCCGATGGCTGCTGCCGCTGGCGATCATGGTCCTGGCGATCTGGCTGTGGGACCGCATCTGCGTCTGGAACGACATCCCGAAATATATCCTGCCGCGCCCCGCTGTGGTGCTGCAAACGCTGTTCGACGATGCCGGGCTGCTGTTCTCCTCGCTGCTGGTGACGCTCAGGATCACCTTTCTCAGCCTGCTTCTGGCCGTCATCGGCGGTGTCGGGCTGGCGGTGCTGTTTACGCAATCGAAATGGGTCGAGATGTCGTTCTTCCCGTTTGCGATCGTGCTGCAGGTGACGCCGATCGTCGCGATCTTCCCGCTGATCAACATCTATGTCGACAACCAGACGACGAAGCTTCTGCTGTGTGCCTGGATCGTCGCCTTCTTCCCGATTCTGTCCAACACGACGCTCGGCCTCAACTCCGTCGACCGCAACCTGCGCGACATGTTCAAGCTCAACGGCGCAACCCGCTGGCAGCAATTGCGCTATCTGCGCCTGCCGGCGGCGATGCCGTATTTCCTCGGCGGGCTGAAGATCGCCGGCGGCCTGTCGCTGATCGGCGCGGTGGTGGCGGAGTTCGTCGCCGGGGCCCAGGGACAGTCGTCGGGGCTGGCTTCGCGCATCATCGAGGCCGGTTACCGGCTCAACGCACCGCGGCTGTTTGCGGCGCTGATTCTGATCTCGTTCACCGGCATTTTGATCTTCCTGGTGCTGTCGCTGATCTCGCACCTGATCCTGCGACGCTGGCACGAGAGTGCGCTGAAGCAGGAGCGATGATGGTGTTGTGTGCTCAAGGCAAAAACTGCCTGGCGTCCTTTTCGTCGTTGGCGCTGCCCCTCATCACCCTGCCGGGCACTTCTCCCCGTATAGAGACGGGGAGACGGGCGCTTTCATCGGCGGTTTCGCCAACCACCAGCGTCGCAGAACGAGCGTCAAGGCTGCCGACAGCCCCCTTCTCCCCGTTCACGGGGAGAAGATGCCGGCAGGCAGATGAGGGGCAGCGATGACCTCAGAAATTATTCCCGAAACCGGCCAATTCGTACTTTCCAACGTCCGGCTTCATTCATCTTTGACGCCGGACCTTGCCGCTGCCTATGACAGCGACGGCTTTGCACTCGCCGACATCGCCGTCGCCGACGGCAGGATTGCCAGCATCGTCGCGAATCGCCGGTCCAACACACCCGCAGGCGCCGTCGACCTCGGCGGCCGTATCGTCATGCCGTGCTTCGTCGACTGCCACACCCATATCGACAAAGGCCATATCTGGCCTCGAAAACCCAATCCGGACGGCACCTTCATGGGTGCGCTGAACGCCACCGGCGCCGACCGTGCTGCCCGCTGGAGCGCCGAGGACGTCGCTCGCCGCATGGATTTTTCGCTGCGCTGCGCCTACGCGCACGGCACCAGGGCTTTGCGCACCCATCTCGACAGCGTCGCACCGCAGGAGGAGATCTCCTGGCCGGTGTTCGAGACGGTACGGGAGAAATGGCGTGGCCGCATCGAGCTGCAGGCCGCCTGCCTGCTCGGCATCGAAGGCGTGCGCGACAAGAAATGGTTCGAAAGCCTGGCCAAACGCGTCGCTGCGGCCAACGGCGTGCTTGGCGTCGTCACCTATATGCTGCCGGATCTGGAAGAACTTCTCGATCGGGTTTTCGCGCAGGCGATCAAGCATGGCTTCGACCTCGATTTCCATGCCGATGAGACCGACGACATCTCGGCGATCTCGCTGAAGAAGATCGCCGAGGCGGCGCTGTGGAACGGGTTTGAGGGAAACATCCTCGTCGGCCACTGCTGCTCGCTGGCACGCCAGCCCGATCTCGACGTGCTCGACACGCTGGACAAGATGGCGAAGGCGGGGCTCGCCGTGGTGTCGCTGCCGATGTGCAATCTCTATCTGCAGGACCGGCGCGGCGACAAGACCACGCCGCGCTGGCGCGGCGTGACGCTGCTGCACGAGATGAAGGCGCGCGGCATTCCCGTCGCCGTCGCCTCCGACAACACCCGCGATCCGTTCTACGCCTATGGCGATCTCGACATGCTGGAGGTCTATCGCATGGCGACGCGTATCCTGCATTTCGATCACCCGGTCGGCGACTGGCCGCAAGCGGTGACTTCGACGCCGGCCAGGGTGATGCGGCTCGACGGTTTTGGCACGCTTGCCGCCGGCGGCGCTGCCGACTTCGTCGTTTTTAGGGGACGGAGCTGGACGGAAATGCTGTCGCGGCCCGAATCGGATCGCACCGTGGTGCGTGATGGCCGCGCCATCGAGCGCCAATTGCCCGACTATGCCGAACTCGACGATCTGATGGTGCGATGATGGACCTGGCTGCGCTCAAACGCGATCTCGACGGTCTGAAGATCGACGACCATCCGGCGATTGTCCAGCAGAAGAGCCGCGATTTTTACTGGTACAGCCCGGTGCTCAAGCAACAGCTCGACCATGTCACCGGCGACCTGATCGTGACGCCAAAGACCGAACTCGAGGTGATCCGCGTGCTTGCCGCGTGCCACCGGCATGGCATTCCGGTGACGCCGCGCGGCAGCGGTACCGGCAATTACGGTCAGGCGATGCCCTTGTCCGGCGGCGTCGTGCTCAATCTCGCCGAGATGAATACGATCAAGACGATATCGCCTGGTCGCGTCGTGACCGGTCCAGGTGCCGTCCTCGCCGACATCGACAGGGCGACGCGCGCCCATTCCGGCCAGGAGCTTCGGATGTCGCCGTCGACCTATAACACCGCTTCGATCGGCGGCTTCGTTGCCGGCGGCTCGGGCGGCATCGGCTCGATCCGCTGGGGCGGGCTGCGCGACCTCGGCAACGTCATCCGGCTCAGGACCGTGACGATGGAGGCGGAGCCTCGCATCATGGATCTTGCCGGTGAGGAGGTGCTGAAGGTGATGCATGCCTACGGCACCAACGGCATCATCACCGAGGTCGAGATGCCGCTGACCGCTGCTTATGACTGGATCGATGTCATCGTCGGCTTCGACGATTTCATGGATGCGGCCGGCTTCGGCAACGATCTCGCCATCCAGGACGGCATCCTGGCGAAGCTGATCACGCCGATCGCCGCTCCGATCCCCTACGACTATTTCAAGCGGCACCAGAAATTCTTCCGGCGCGAGCAAAGCATCGTCGTCTGCATGATCGCGCCGCAGGCGATGGACGCCTTTGTTGCCCTCACGGCGCGCAGCAAGGGCGAGATCGTCTTCCGCGCCGACAAGGAGGCCGATCTCAAGGGCTTGCCGCCGGCCTATGAGCTAACCTGGAACCACACGACGCTGCGCGCCATCAGGGTCGACCCTGATATTACCTATCTGCAGACCCGCTATCCCTCGCCGGATCACCTCGCTTACGTCAAGGCGATGATCGACCGCTTCGGCGACGAGGTGCCGGTTCATCTCGAATTCATCCGCTTCGACGGCGCGATCGGCGTCGCTGGACTGCCGCTGGTCCGCTTCACCACGGCGGAGCGGCTCGACGAGATCATCCGCATCCATGAAGACAATGGCTGCTGGGTCTTCAATCCGCACCGCTACACGCTGGAAGAGGGCGGCATGAAGCAGACGGACGAGGTGCAGCTCGCCTTCAAGCGCGAGACCGATCCGCAAGGGCTGCTCAATCCCGGCAAGATGATCGCCTGGGAGAACCCTGACTACGACTATCGCTCGGGCAAGTCGTTCCTGTTCAAGGGGCTGCAGAAGGCGGAGTGAACGATGACGAGCGTGTGGCGCTGTCGCGCTGACCTGCGAGGTCTTCGGTGAAAATCCTCGTGCTCTATGCCCACCCGGTCGAAACCAGCTTCAACGCCGGTCTGCACCGGACGATCGTCGAGCGGCTGACGGCCGCCGGTCACACCGTCGACGACTGCGATCTCTATGCCGAGGATTTCGACCCGCGGCTGACACGGGCCGAGCGGCTCGGTTATCACGACGAGCGCGGCGCCGGTGATCCGGCAGCGCCCTATGTCGAGCGCCTGCTGCGGGCAGAGGCGCTGGTGCTGTCGTTTCCGGTGTGGAACTACGGCTATCCGGCGATCCTGAAAGGCTTTTTCGACCGCGTCTTCCTGCCCGGCGTCTCGTTCAAGCTGGTCAATGGCAAGGTGCAGCCTTCGCTGCACAACATCCGCAAGATGGCGGCGGTCACCACCTATGGCGGCAGCCGGCTCCATGCCATGCTGATGGGCGACCCGCCGCGCAAGCTGGTCAAGCGTGTATTGTGCGCTACGGTCAAGCCAGGCGCCTCGGTGTCCTATCTCGCGCATTATTCGATGAACCTGTCGACCGATGAAACGCGGAAGAGATTTACGGCGAAGGTCGCCGCCAGCATGGATGCCTTCTGATGCGGGTCCTGGTGGTTTATTGCCATCCGGTCCCGGAAAGCTTTTGCGCCGCGATCCGCGATAGTGTCATCGAGGTGCTGAAGGCGAGAGGCTGGGAGGTGCGGCTGCTCGACCTCTATGCGGAAAATTTCGACCCGGTCATGGGCTGCGACGAGCGACGCTCCTATAACGAGCACGCCCCGCAGGATCCGGCGCTCAAGCCGCATATAGAAAATCTCAACTGGGCCCAGGCAATCCTCTTCATCTATCCGACATGGTGGTACGGGCTGCCGGCAATGCTGAAGGGCTGGCTCGACCGGGTGTGGGCGACCGACGTCGCCTTCCGACTGCCGGCCGGCAAGGGACGGATCCAGTCACTGGTGAGGCATGTGACGAAGATCGGGGTGATCACGACCTGCGGCGCACCGACCTGGTGGAGCGTCGTCGTCGGCCAGCCGGGACGCAAGACAATCCTGCGCGGCATGCGGGCGCTGTGCGCCACCCGCTGCAGGACGTTCTTTCTGGCGCACTACCTGATGGATGCGTCGACACCCGGGAGCCGGGCTGCTTTCCTTGCGAAAGTGCGGGCGAAACTGGAGCGGTTTTGAGAGATGAGCGTCCTTCTCCCCGTTCACGGGGAGAAGATGCCGGCAGGCAGATGAGGGGCAGCGTGAACCTGGCAAGACTTGTGCCGCCCCTTCATCCGGCCCTTCGGGCCCCCTTCTCCCCGTAAACGGGGCGAAGGAAAAAGGGCTACATCCGCACCCTTTCCGCCTTCGGATCATACATCGGCTTCAGCGACGCTTCCGCGGCGAAGCGCTCGCCGGCGATCTCGATCTCGTAGGAAGACGACAGCACATCCGCCTCGCTCTCGCCCTGGCAAGGCACGTAGCCGAGGCCGACGGCGCCGCCGAGATGATGGCCGTAATTGCCCGAGGTGACCGGGCCGACAATCTTGCCGTCGCGCAGGATCGCTTCGTTGTGGAAGAGCAAGGGTTGCGTGTCTTTCAGGCGGAACTGCAACAGCCGGCGGTTCAATCCGGTTTCTTTTTTTCGCAGCACGGCATCGCGGCCAAGAAAATCGCCCTTGGCAGTCTTCACTGCGAATCCAAGGCCTGCCTCCAGCACATTGTCCTCGTCGGTGATGTCGTGGCCGAAATGCCGGAAGGCCTTTTCGATGCGGCAGGAATCCAGCGTGTGTAGGCCGCAAAGTTTTAGGCCGACATCGGCGCCGGCCTCAGCGATCGCCTCGAACACATGTGCGGCCTGGTCGGTCGAGACATAAAGCTCCCAGCCGAGCTCGCCGACATAGGTGACGCGATGGGCGCGGGCCAGCCCCATGCCGATTTCAATCTCCTGAAACGTTCCGAACGGATTGGTTTCGTTGGAGAAATCGTTCGGGCTCAGCTTTTGAATGAGCTGCCTCGAATCCGGGCCCATCAGGCAGAGCACGGCCTCGGCCGCGGTGACATCGGTGATGACGACGAATTCATCGGCGAGATGTTTTTTCAACCAGGCGAGATCACGCTGCAGCGTGGCGCCCGGCACGACGAGGAAGTAAGCCGTTTCCGATAGCCGCGAGACGGTAAGGTCGCTCTCGATGCCGCCGCGCTTGTTGAGCATCTGGGAGTAGACGATCTTGCCCGGCGCCACGTCGATGTCGTTGGCGCAAAGCCTCTGCAGGAAGGCGCAGGCATCGCGGCCCTCGACACGGATCTTGCCGAACGAGGTCATGTCGAACAGGCCGACGCCGTTTCGGACCGCCAGATGTTCGTCGCGCTGGTTGTCGAACCAGTTCTGCCGTTTCCAGGAATAACGGTACTCGCGCTCCTGGTCCTCACGCGCGAACCAGTTGGCCCGCTCCCAGCCGGCAACCTCGCCGAACACCGCGCCGCGTGCCTTCAGATGTTCATGGAGCGGGGAGCGCCTGACGTTCCGAGAGGTCGCCATCTGCCGGTACGGAAAATGGTCGGCGTAGAGCAGGCCGAGCGTCTCGGAGACGCGCTCTCTGAGATAGCGGCGGTTTTTTTGGAACGGCTGGGCGCGGCGGATGTCGACCTCCCACAGATCGAAGGGTGCTTCGCCATCGTTGATCCATTGCGCCAGCGCCATGCCGGCGCCGCCTGAGGAGACGATGCCGATGGAGTTGTAGCCGGTCGCCATCCAGTAGCCGGACAGCTCCGGCGCCTCGCCGAGATAATAGCGATCATCAGGCGTAAAACTCTCGGGGCCGTTGAAGAAAGTGTGGATGCCGGCGCTGGCCAGCATCGGCATGCGGTTGACGCCCATTTCGAGGATCGGCTCGAAATGTTCGAAATCCTCGGGCAACTGGTCGAAGCAGAAATCTTCGCTTATGCCGTCCATGCCCCACGGCTTGGCCACCGGCTCGAAGGCGCCGAGCATCATCTTGCCGGCATCTTCCTTGTAGTAGGCGCACTCGTCCGGCACGCGCAGCACGGGCAGCCGGGTCAGGCCGGGGATCGGTTCGGTGACGAGATAAAAATGCTCGCAGGCATGCAGCGGGATGCTGACGCCGTTCTGGGCGCCAAGCTCGCGTGCCCACATCCCGGCGCAATTGACGACGACATCGGCCTCGATCATGCCTTGCTCGTCGCCCCGCATCCAGGAAACGCCGGTGACGCAGCCATTCCTCGTGTGAACCTTGGTGACCTTCACATTCTCGACGATCGTCGCACCGCGCTGGCGCGCACCCTTGGCCAGCGCCATGGCGATATTGGCCGGGTCGCATTGGCCGTCGAGCGGCAGATGCACGGCGCCGACCACATCGGAAACATTAAGATGCGGGTACATCTGCTTGACTTCGTTTGGCGAAATCTCGCGCACGTCGATATCGAACGCGCGGGCGAGCGACGCCTGCCTATAAATCTCGTGCTTGCGTTCCTCGGTCAGCGCCACGGTGATCGAACCGACCTGGCGCATGCCGGTGCCGACATCGGTCTCGGCCTCCAGCCTGACGTAGAGGTCGGCCGAATATTTCGCCAGCCGCGTCATGTTCTGCGAACCGCGCAACTGGCCGATCAGGCCGGCGGCGTGCCATGTCGTGCCCGATGTCAGCTGCTTGCGCTCGAGCAGCACGATGTCGGTCCAGCCGACCTTGGCCAGATGATAGGCGACCGAGCAGCCGGAGACGCCGCCGCCGATGATGACGGCCCTCGCCTTGGGAGGAATGGTTTTGGGCGGATTGGTTTTGGTCAGAATGGTTTTCTGGGGCAGGGCGCTCATGCGGCCTCGCGGCGGTAGCTGGACGCGAAGCGGCGCAAGCGAAGGGTTGCTTCCAGAAGCACCGCCTCGGGCTGGCAGAGGCTGACGCGAATATGGCCGGCGGCGGCCTCGCCGAAGCTCGAGCCGGGCATGACGCCGACCTTTTCCTTGTCGAGCAGAGCCCAAACGAATTTCTCGTCGTCCGGCTCGAGAGCCGAGATATCGAGCATGACATACATGCCGCCTTCGGAGCCGCGCACGGTGATGTTGTTCATGCCGCGCATGGCATCGAGGACGACGCTGCGCCGTACGGCATAGCGTTCGGCGATCTCCTTGACGCCATAGCCGTTTTCCAGCGCCTCGGCGCAAGCGAGGCTGATGAACGCCGGCAGGCCGTAGGTGGTCACCAGATTGAGGTTGGTCAGCAGCGAGATCATCTGTTCGGGCCCGCTCAGCCAGCCCATCCGCCAGCCGGTCATGCCGTGGCTCTTCGACATGGAATTGATGACCAGCGTGCGTTCCGCCATGCCTGGCAGTGAACGCGGCGAGACGTGCTCGCCGCCGCCCAGCGTCCAATAGACCTCGTCCGACAGCAGCCAGAGGTCATGCTCCCGGCAGATCTGCGCCAGCTCTTCCAGCCGCTGGCGCGAATAGACGGCACCCGTCGGGTTGTTCGGCGTGTTGATGAGGATGGCGCGGGTGTTCGGCCGAAGTGCTGCGCGAATGTCGGCGGCGCGCGGCTGGAAACCATCCTCGGCGGGTGTCTCGACCACGGTGAAATCGGCGCCCGCCCCACTGAAGGTGTTGGGGTAGGTCGCGTAATAGGGCGCCACCACAATGGCATGGTCGCCCTGGTCGAGAACGGCCTGCACCGCCGCGTAAAGTGCCGCCTGCCCGCCCGGTGTGGCGATGACCTGGTCGGGGTTGGTCGTAACGCCGGTGCAGGCGGTCGAGGCCGCCGCCATGGCCTGGCGCAGGCGCGGAATGCCGGCAAGCGGGGTATAGTGGTGATTGCTGGCGCGAACCGCGGTCACGCAGGCTTCGATCGTCTGCGTCGGCGTGTCGAAATCATGGTCGCCGACCGACAGCATGATGATGTCCTCGCCGGCCTGCTTGCGCGTCCAGGCGGCGAAATGGACCTCCCAGCCGTCCTTGCCGGAAGGCACGATGCCGGAAATGCGCGATGACGGTCTGGGCATTATGCTACTCCCGAAATTTCGTAGCCGGCCTGTTCGAGCCGGTCGCGCAGGGCCGCGATATGAGGCGGCCCGACTTCGCAGCAGCCGCCGACGATGTCGGCGCCGGCCTCGACCCAGCCGACCGCCTGGTCGGCATAGGCATCCGGATCGAGGTCGTGGCGGGCGTGCAGCACTTCCACCGTTCCGCCATGCTTGAGCGCCTCGACCGAGGTGAAGCCGTTGGCATAGGCGCCAACCGGCCCGCCGAGAGCGATCAGTTCGGGCAGCGCTGCAGCAATGGCTTCGGGCCGGCAGCAATTGATCAGCCTGGCTGCGACCGGCAGGCCGTCGAGAGCTCTTGCTGCCGCCGCTATGGTTTCGCCGCTGCGCAGCCGCGGCGCGCCGTGATCGGCGAGCGTCCACGACACCCACACCGGCTTGCCGCTTTCCGACGCGGCGGTGACAGCCGCGCGCGCCTCCTCGGCCGACGCCATGGTCTCGCACAGGAACAGATCGACACCGTCGGCCTGCTCGGCAACGATGCGGCGGTAGATGTCGAGCGTATCCTCGAAGGATATCGTCAGGGCCGGTGCGTAGCTGCCGAACAGCGGCGACAGGCAGCCGGCGATTGCCGCGTCGCCGGCCTGGTCGCGCGCTTGCCTTGCCAGTTCTATGCCGCGCTGCTGCAGCGGCTTGAACAGCTCTTCCGCGCCCTCGCGCGCCAGCCGCTCGGGGGTTGCTGAATAGGTGTTGATGGTGATGACGCGGGCGCCGGCCCGAATGAACTCCGCATGCAGGTCGCGCACCAGGTCCGGTTCGTCGATCAGCACCCTGGCCGACCATAGCGGGGTGGGATCGGAGCTGCTGCGGCGGACCAGTTCCTGGCCCATGCCGCCGTCGGTGAGAATGACTGAATTCATGCGCGCAACCTCTCGTTGGTTGGATCCCACAGCGGTTCGTCCTTCTGCACGACCGCCTTGAAGCGCTCGCCGAAGATCTCGACCTCGACCGCAGTTCCCGGCTCAGTCAGGTCGGCGCGCAGCACGCCGAGCGCGATCGACTTGTCGATCCGATGGCCCCAGCCGCCGGACGTCGTCTCGCCGACGATCCGGCCGTCATGCCACAGCGTCGACATGGTTGGCGCGTCGCAGTCGCCGGGGTTTTCGACGACCAGCGTGACAAAGCGCTTCTTCACGCCCTGCTGCTTCTCGTTTTGCAGCGCCGCCTTGCCACGGAAATCCGGCTTGTCCCATTTCACGAAACGCTCCAGCCCACCCTGCAGGATCGAATAGTCGGTCGACAGGTCGCCTTTCCAGGCGCGATAGGATTTTTCAAGCCGCAATGAATCCAGCGCGTACATGCCGAACGGCTTCAGCCCATGCTTCTGCCCTGCCGCCCAGACGGCGTCGAACACGGTGGCGGTGTCGTCGATCCTGGTGTGGATTTCCCAGCCGAGTTCGCCGGCGAAGGACACACGCAACAGCCTTGCCCAACGGCCGGCAATTGTCGTCTCCTGGTGGGTCAGCCAGGGCAGGGCAAGGTCGGCGGCGCAGACATCGGCGAGGATTTTTCGCGAATTGGGCCCGGCGAGGATCTGCGTTGCGTATTCCTCGGTCCGGTCGACCAGCCTGAACGAGGCGTCCTTCGGCATGCGCCATTTCAGCCATTCAAAATCGTGCCATTGCGCCACCGCGGCGGTGATCAGCGTCATCAAATTCTCGTCGTGGCGAACGGCAGACATTTCGGTGACGATGCGGCCCTTGTCGTCGGCAAAATAGACCAGGCCGATGCGGCCGGGTTTCGGCACCAGGCCGGTGATCTGTTGGCTCAACCAGTCGGCCGCGCCCGGACCGTCGAGATTGAAGCGGGAGAACCCGGGCAGGTCCAAAATGCCGGCGGCATCGCGCACGGCAAGGCATTCTTCGCGCACGCGATCCTGCCACGGCCCGTCGCGGCGGAAGGTCAGCGTCGCGGTTTCCGAGACGTCGTCGCTGGCTTGCGCGTACCAGGTGGCGCGCTCCCAGCCATTGTAGGCGTCGAAGCAAGCGCCGAGCGCCTTGATGCGATCGTGGATCGGCGACAGTTTGCGGTCGCGGCCTGCCGGCCAGGCATGGCGCGGGAACTGGATGGCGTATTCGTTGCCATAGATTTCCATGCCCTTGGCGACGCAGTAATCCGGGGCCGAGGCAAAGCTGGTGAAGCGGCGCGGATCGCACGACCACATGTCCCATTCGGTCTGGCCTTCAGTCACCCATTCGGCCAGCACCTTGCCGGCGCCGCCGCCCTGGGCGATGCCGAAGGTGAAGACGCACGCCTCGAAGGCGTTCGGCACGCCGGGCATCGGGCCGATCAGCGGGTTGCCGTCCGGCGCGTAGGGGATCGGGCCGTTGATGACCTTGGACAGGCCGGCGGTGCCGAGAATCGGCACGCGGGCGACGGCATCGGCCAGATAGTCCTCGAGCCGGTCGAGATCGTCGGGGAACAGCTGGAACGAAAAATCGTCTGGCATCGGATCGTTGTGGCCGACCCAATGGGCACGGCAATTGCGCTCATAGGGACCGAGATTCATGCCGTTCTTTTCCTGGCGCAGATAATAGGAGGTGTCGACGTCGCGCAGCAGCGGCAGTTTCTTGCCTTGCTCCTTCGACCACGCGGCCAGTTCGGGGATTTCCTCGAACAGGATATATTGATGGCTCATCACCATCATCGGCACGTCGCGGCCGAACATCCTGCCGACTTCGGCCGCACGGTAGCCAGCGGCGTTGACGACGATCTCGCAGCGGATCTCGCCCTGCGCGGTCTCGACCACCCACTCGTCCTTGTCGCGGCGCACGCCGGTGACCGGACAGAAGCGAATGATCTTCGTGCCCAGGTCGCGGGCGCCCTTGGCCAGCGCCTGGGTCAGCTGCGCCGGGTCGATGTCGCCGTCGCTCGGATCGTAGAGCGCGCCCTTCAATTCATGCGTTTCGATGAACGGGTAGCGGCGCTTGATCTCGTCGAGCCCGACCACATCGATGTCCATGCCCTGGTAGCGGCCCATGCCCTTGGCGCGCTGAAACTCCTGCATGCGCTGGGCTGTATGGGCCAGCCTGAGCGAGCCGGTGACATGGTAGTTCATGGGATAGCCGACCGCGTCGGCCAGCCCGCGATAGAGCTCGGTCGAATAGCGCTGCATGTTCATCAACGACCATGACGAGGAGAAGGTCGGCACGTTGCCTGCCGCATGCCAGGTCGAGCCGGAGGTGAGCTCGTTCTTTTCCAGGAGCACGCAGTCGGTCCAGCCCGCCTTGGCGAGATGGTAGAGCGCCGACGCACCCACGACACCGCCTCCGATGATCACCACACGTGCCGTGGTCGGCAAACCGGCCATATTCTTCTCCAGACCTCTAGTAGACAGGTGGCGAAACCACCCAGATGACCACCGCCGGCTCCGCACCGGGATTGCGCCAGCGGAACGGCTTGCCGTCGAAGCGAAAGGAGTCGCCTTCGCCAAGCCGGTGCCAGACGCCTGATATCTCGATGTCGAAGCTGCCGGAAGCGACATATCCGGCTTCCTCCGTCGGCCGGCGGGCTTCGATCTTCAGTTCAGCACCCGGCGCGAAGACCGAACGCAGCATCTCGAAGCTACCGCCGAGATCGGGCGAAAGAAGCTCCTCCACCAGGCCGGAATCGCTTGTGCCAAGCGTGCGGCGGCTGCCGGCGCGCACGACCACGCCGCGCTCGTTCTCGACGGGCACGTCGTGGCTGAAGAACAGGCTGACCGGCACGCCGAACAATTCCGCGAAGCCTCTGAGATCGCTAAGCGACGGTATCGACAGGCCGCGCTCGACCTGACTGACCCAGCCGACCGAGCGGCCGAGCTTCAGGCCGGTCTCGGCAAGCGTCAGCCCGCGCGCCCTGCGCAGCGCCTTGATATCGCCGGCCAGCAGCCGTTCGCGGTTTTCCTGCTCCGATCTGACGGCGGTTGAAGTCAAAGCTTTTTTCTCGGTAAAAATCTGTCTGGTGAAAAGTCCCCCTTGGTGAAAAATTGAGGGCAAATTTCATCAGGGGTCAGGTTCGTGAAAAAATCAAGAGAATTTTCATGAGGCCACAAGATTTGCTTGCGCCGTTTTGACGGTTCAGGCAAAGGCTCGGCCACGAACGGCGAGTGAGGGCGTCCGGTCGAGGCTTGCGTTAGAGCGCCATGCGTCAAATTGGACCGCAATGGTGCTCTCTCATTTCTAGACGGCGCATGTATCCTTTCCGGAATCGATTCCGGTTTCCGGGGCACGCGCAAAGGGACGCCCATGCTGGAAAACAGGACTAAGATTACGGATGGCGCGGCGATCGTCGACGAGGCGATCACGTCGCGCCGTTCGGTGCGGGCGTTCCTGCCCGACATGGTCGACGACGAGATGATCCGCGCCATACTCGCCGTTGCCGCGCGTGCGCCTTCGGGCACCAACATGCAGCCCTGGCGGGTCTACGTCACCAAGGGCGAGGTCAAGCAACGGATCAGCGACGCCATCCTCAACTCCGGCATCCGCGCCGAAAAGGCCGAGTGGGACGAGTATCGCTACTATCCCGACCAGTTCTTCGAGCCCTATCTGACCCGGCGGCGAGCCAACGGCTTCGGCCTCTACAGCGTGCTCGGCATCGGCCGGCGTGAGGTCGACAGGATGCGCGCGCAGCACGACCGCAACTTCGTCTTCTTCGACGCACCGGTCGGCATGATCTTCACCGTTGACCGGCGGCTGAACAAGGGCTCGTGGATCGATTACGGCATGTTCCTGCAGAACATCATGGTGGCGGCGCGGGGCAGGGGTCTGCACACCTGCCCGCAGGCGGCCTTTGCACCCTATCACAAGCAGATCAGGTCGGTGCTCAACATTCCCGACGCGGAGATCGTCGTCTGTGGCATGGCGCTTGGCCGTGAGGACACATCCAAGCCCGAAAACGCGTTCCGCACCGACCGCGCGCCGCTGGAAGAGTGGGTGACGTTCGCCAGTTGAGGTGACGCCAAGCGTGGTGACGACGCGCCGCGTCGGTCTACTGCACTTCGTAGCCGACTTCCTCGCTGGCGTGACAGAGCGCCTTCCAGAACGAGCGCGCAAACGAGCGGAACACATAGATGTCGAACTGGTCGGCGCCGGTGCGCTGGATTTGGGCGAAGACATCATGATGCATGGTCGAGCGGCCGGCACCGACCGGGAAGGCCGGCAGCGCGAAGTCGATGGCGAAGAACTTTGCCAGCACCCATTCCGCCTTCGGTCCGGCGATGCGGATCGCGGTGCGGCCGTGCGACAGGTCGGTCACCGTGCCGATATCAGGGGTGACGACATTGGCAAAGGCCGATGCCAAGCCCTCGGCTTCGTCGACCACGGTGAATTTTCCCGGTGCAAATCCGAACACCGACCTCACGCCGTTGGTGCTGCCGGCGCCAGCGCCGTCGGGCAGCGCAAGGCCGGTAACGGTGCGAATGCCTGCTATCAACGCCTTCTCCTGGCCCGGCCAGGCTGCGAGCTGCAGGATCGATCCCGGCCTGGTTTCGGAGAGGATGACCTCGATGCCGTGTTCGAAATCGCCATGCGAGCCGGTGCGCAGCTCCAGCTCAAGCGGGGATTGGCGCTCAACCATGCATGCGGCTCCCGTCCGGATCAAAGAAGTGATTGGAGACGATCTCGACCGGGCCGAACCGGTTGCGCAGAGGATCGGAGATATGGGCGCGCGTGCCGCGCCGTGCCTTGCCGTCCTTGACCAGAGCGAGCGCGATGTACTTGCCGAGCGCCGGCGAATAACAGCAAGCGGTGATGTGGCCGATGGAATCGTGCGGATTGGCTTCGTCAAGCGCTTCGACGATGTGCGCGCCGCCGTTGAGCGGCTGGTTGTCCAGCGAAATCAGACCGACGAGTTCCAGGCGGCCGGGCGCGATCAGGCCCTCGCGATCCATCATCGCCGAGCCGATGAAGGGCTTCTTCCTGGACAGCATCCAGTCGAGATGCAGGTCGCGTGCGGTGGTGCGGCCGTCGATCTCGGCGCCGGTGACGTGGCCTTTCTCGATGCGCAACGTGCCAAGCGCCTCAAGCCCGTAGGTCACCAGTCCGAACGGCTTGCCGGCTTCGATCAAGGCTTCCCAGACATCGGCGCCGTAGCCGGCGCCGGAGTAGACTTCGAAGGCCATTTCGCCGGAGAAGGAAAGCCGGCAGATCATCACCGGCACGCCTGATATCTTGCCGTGCACGATACCCATGAAAGGCAGGGTTGCGTTGTCGACGGCGGTGCCGGTGACGCAAGCAGCAAGGATCTCTCTCGCCCTAGGCCCGCCGATCGCCGCACCCGCCCATTCGTCGGTCACCGAGGTGACATGGACCTTCAGCTCCGGCCAGATGACGTCGAGGAAATACTCCAGATGCTGCATCACCTTGCCGGCATTGGCGGTGGTGGTGGTCATCAGGAAGTCCAGTTCGCCGAGCCGCCACGTCGTGCCGTCGTCGAAGGCGAGGCCGTCCTCGCGCAGCATCAGCCCGTAGCGGGCCTTGCCGACGGCCAATGTCGAGAACATGTTGGTGTAAACCCGGTCGAGGAATTCCGCCGCGTCCGGGCCCTGCACGGCGATCTTGCCCAGCGTCGAGACATCGACGATGCCGGCGCTCTCCCGCGTCGCCCTGGCTTCGCGCACATAGGCCTGCTCGATTGTCTCGCCGGGATGGCCATAAATCATCGGGCGATACCAGAGGCCGGCTGAATACATGGTCGCGCCGTTGGCGACGTGCCAGTCATGCATCGGCGTCAGTCGTTCGGGCCTCAAGTCGCCGAAACGCTCCGCGGCCAGTGAGCCGATCGACACGGCCGAAAAAGGTGGGCGAAAGCGTGTCGTGCCGACTTCGGGAATCGGCTTGCCCAGCGCCTCGGCCATGATGGCGAGGCCGGGTATGTTGGAGCTCTTGCCCTGGTCGGTCGCCATGCCGAGCGTGGTGTAGCGCTTCAAATGCTCGACCGAGACAAAGCCTTCCCGATGCGCCAGCCGTACATCCTCCGCCGTCACGTCGTGCTGGAAATCGACGAAGCTTTTTCCATCGGCCCTGATCTCGAACACCGGGGCCGGGTCGGGACCGCCGGGTGCGGCTTCGACGACCGGCAGGACCGTTGGCGCACCTGTTCCACCTGCCGCCGAAAGCCCGGCGGCGCGGCCTTCGGCGATTGCCTCGGCGGTGGAAAAGCTGCCGGTGAAAGCGCCGGCGCCAATCCATTGCTGTGTTGGCCATCGCTGTGTTGGCCATTGCTGGGTTGGCTTCGGTGGCAGGAAGGCTTGTCTGGCGGCATTCCATTCCGCCCTGGCGCCGGCCTGGCTGGCCAGATGGATGGTCGGCGACCAGCCTCCCGATATCAGCAGGCAGTCGGCTTGAATGCTGCGCGCCTCGCCGGCAAGCGCGCCGTTGACCATGTCGAAGCCCTGCACCTTGACGCCGGACAGCGCCTTGCCGCCTTCGGTGGCGACCACGGCGTGACCGAAAAGGATCTTGGCTTCCGCTTCATCGGCGAGCTCGCGCATCTCGCTCGAAAGCTCCGGCCGCACGTCGACGATCGCGACAATCGCCGCGCCGGCCTTCTTCAGCGCCAGGGCGGAGCGATAGGCGCTGTCATTGTTGGTGAACAGTGCGATCCTGTTGCCCGCCAGCACGCCGTACTCGTTGGCGTAGCGCTCGGCGGCATGCGCCAGCATCACTCCCGGCCGATCGTTGCCCGGAAACACCAGCGGCCGCTCGAAGGAGCCGGTGGCCAGCACCACCGACTTGGCGCGAATGATCCAGTAGCGATGGCGTGGTTCGCCCTTGCCGGGTCTCTCCTTGTGGTCGGCAACCCGTTCAAGCGCGGCGAGCGTGTTGCCGTCGTAATAGCCCCAGACCGTGGTGCGTGGCAGCAGGCGGACATTGTCATAGCCTTCGAGCTGGCCGGCGGCTCGCGCTGCCCAGTCGGCCCCGGGCATCCCGTCGATCGTCTCGCCCGACCAGTTGGCCGAGCCGCCGAAATGCGGTTCGAGTTCGCTGAGGATGACACGCGCGCCCTGATCGGCGGCTGCCCTGGCGGCCATCAGTCCGGCCGGACCGGAACCGACCACCAGCACATCGCAGAAGGCGTTCATGCGCTCGTAACGCGCCGTGTCGGCAGCGGTCCCGGCGCGGCCGAGACCGGCGGCGCGGCGGATGAAATGCTCGCAGAACATCCAGAAACGCGTGCTCTTCAGCGGGCCGATCGCGGGCCCCATGAAGGTCTTGTAATAGAAGCCGGCGGACAGAAGCTTGCCGCCGAGCTGGTTGGCGGCGCTGACATCCCAGGCCAGCGATGGAAAGCGGTTCTGGCTGACGGCGGTCAGCCCATCATGGATCTCGACCATGGTCGCGGCGATGTTGGGCTCGCGAACCTCGCCCCGCAACACCGTCACCAGGGCGTTCGGTTCCTCGATGCCTGCCGTCAGCACCCCGCGAGGACGGTGATATTTGAACGAGCGTCCGAACAGGGTGACGCCATTGGCCAGCAGCGCTGAGGCAAGCGTGTCGCCGGCATGGCCGGTGTAAGGCGCGCCGTCGAAGGTGAACCGGATGGTTCGCAGCCGGTCGATCCGGCCACCGGCATCGGTGCGGCGCGGGCTCATGACTTGCCCTCCGCCTTGTGCCGGGCAGCCACTTTGTGGTCGCCGCGCGTGAACGCGACGCTGGAGATCTCGTGTGTCAGCGTGTTGCGCACGACCCTGAGATGGGCGCGGCAGCCGCCGGAATGCTGCCAGATCTCGTTGTGGTCACCCGCCGGGTTCAATCGGTCATAGACATAGGCGTTCCAGGCATCGAGGTCCTGCGAGGCAGGCTGAGGGCGCTCGCGGTTGCCGTCACCCTGATAGGTGAACTCGATGACGTCGCGCGGGCCGCAATAGGGGCAGGTAATCAGCATGCGATTGTATCTTCTCGTTTGACCATGATCTTGGCCGAAAACCGGTTTCCACTCTTTGTTACGCCGACCTGCGGTTCGGGATCATGGTCTAATGCAGCCGCGGCGTCGCGCCCTGGCCCTTGTCGTCGATCACCAGGCCGCGATGGAAGCGATCCAGCGTGAAGGGCGCGTTGATGTCGTGCGGTTCATCCTTGGCTATGGTCCACGCAAAGCACCAGCCGGAGGCCGGCGTCGCCTTGAAGCCGCCGTAGCACCAGCCGCAGTTGAGATACATGCCCGGCAGCGGGCCGGTGGTGATGATGGGAGAACCGTCCATCGACATGTCGCAGACGCCACCCCAGGAGCGCAGCATGCGAACCCGGGCGAGACCCGGAAACAGCGCCAGCATCTCGCTCATCACCTCATCGACAACAGGCAAACTGCCGCGCTGGGCGTAGCTGTTGTAGCCGTCGAGATCGCCGCCATAGACAAGGCCGCCCTTGTCCGACTGCGACATGTAGAAATGGCCCATGCCGAAAGTCAGGACTGTGTTGATGAACGGCTTCAGCGATTCCGTCACAAAAGCCTGCAGCACGTGGCTCTCGATCGGCATCGTATCGATGCCGGCGAGCCGCATGACTTGCCCGGTGCTGCCGGCCACCGCGACCGCCACCTTCCTGGCGCGGATATCTCCGCGCGACGTCGAGACGCCTGATATGCGGTCGCCGTCGCGCAGGAAGCCGGTGACCTCGCAATTCTCGATGATATCGACACCGCGGCGGTCGGCGCCGCGCGCATAGCCCCAGGCGACGGCATCGTGGCGGGCGGTGCCGGCGCGCCGCTGCATCAGGCCGCCGACGATTGGGAAGCGCGCCGTGGCGGAGACGTCCAGCGCCGGCACCAGGCGCGCGATCTCGGCCGTGGTCATCAGTTCGGCGTCGACGCCGAGATGGCGCATGGCGTTGCCCCGGCGGGCAAAATCGTCGAACTGGGCCGGCGTGTGCGCGAGGTTGAGGCAGCCGCGCTGCGAGAACATGACGTTGTAGTTGAGGTCGTGCGACAGGTTCTCCCACAGCTTCATCGAATGTTCGTAGAAGCGCGTGTTGGCAGGCAGCAGGTAGTTGGAGCGGACCGCTGTCGTGTTGCGGCCGACATTGCCGGAGCCGAGCCAGCGCTTTTCCAGCACTGCCACGTTGGTGATGCCGTGCTCCTTGGCGAGATAATAGGCGGTCGACAGGCCATGGCCGCCACCGCCGATGACGATCACGTCGTAGGACGCCTTCGGGTCCGGCTTGCGCCAGGCCGGTTTCCAGTCCTTGTTGCCGGTCAGCGCATTTTTGAGAAGCGAGAAGGCCGAATATTCCGCCATTCTTTTTGTTGTCCGTTCTGGCTTTTCGTCAGCCGTTTTGGGCGATGCGGCACATTATAGAGCAGGCCGCTGCCGCAAAGCCAATATTGCGCCATCGCTTTTCGACTGGCCGACTCCGAAGGGCGGCAGGGCGGGACGGCTTGCTCCCCGGTATCAGCGTCTTTATCAAGGGCGAGCTTTAGAACGCCTTACCGCCTGTGAGTCGCCAAACGATCATGCTTTTCCGACTGCTCCGCTTCGTTCTGGTCCTGGCGATCGTCGCCTCGGCGCCGCTGTCGCTTGATGCGGCGGCGCAGGGGCTTGAGCAGGCTGCCTCTGGAGTGGTCGCCGACCAGCAGAAAATCCTGCAGGACCTGACGACGAGGACCGACAATCTCGAAAAGAAAATCCAGGAGGACGGTGACGACGACGCCAGCCTTGTCGACATCCGCCTGCAGCTCGAGGAAATGTCGCGAGGTGCGCTGGACAGCGCGCTTGTCTTCCGCCCGCGCCTTTCGGAGATCAACGCAAGGCTCGATCAGCTCGCGGCGCCGCCGGCCGCGGGCCAGCCACCCGAACCCGACATCGTGACCAGCGAACGCCAGGCGCTGGCGTCCGAAAAGGCCGAGATCAATGCTGTCATCGCCGCGGCGCAAAACCTGTCGATCCGAATCAGCGGCCTCATCGCCAAGATCGCCAATATGCGCAGCGAGCTGTTTCGCAATCTGCTCACCAAGCGCTACGTGCTGTCCGACGCGTTGAGCCCTGAAGTCATTTCCGATGCCAATGGTGAATTTACCGGCTTCAACAAGGCAGTGTCGTCGTGGCTGGCCTTTGTCTTCAAGTTCAAGTTCCAGGCCGTGCTGGCCGCGACCTTGACGGCGCTTTCCCTGGCGGCGGTGCTTTTTGTCGGTGGGCGGCGTTTGTTCGGGCGTATCTTCGAAGCGGACCCGTCGGTCGAAGATCCGTCCTATCTCAGCCGGTTGTCGGTGGCGTTCTGGTCGACATTGCTGCCGACGCTGGCGGTCGGCGTCTTCCTGGTCTCGACCGTGTTCTTTTTCAACTATTACAATGTGTTGCGCGGCGACATTGGCGTGTTCCTGAAGGCGCTGGTCGGGGTCATCGCGGTGGTGTTCTGCGTCAACCGACTGGCCAATGCGACGCTGGAGCCGCGGCTGCCGAACTGGCGGCTCATCCCCGTTGAATCAGGCCCGGCACGCTGGCTGGTGCGGCTGACGACCGCCATGGCGGTAGTGATCGGCGTCAACTATTTCCTGTCGGTGGTCAACGACACGATGGGCTCGCCGCTGTCGCTGACCATCGCCAGAAGTTTTGTCGCCACCGTCATCGTCGGCATCATCCTGATCCTGATGGCGCTGCTGAAGCCGTTCAAGGCCACCGACGGAAGCTGGCGCCCCTGGCCGGCGTGGCTGCGCTACACCGCTGTCGCGCTAGGCCTTTTCACCATTGCCACGGCGCTGCTCGGCTATATCGGCCTTGCCATCTTCGTCTCGCTGCAGGTCGTGGTCACCGGTACCATTCTGGTGACCGCCTATATCGGCTTCCTGTCAGCGCGGGCGATCAGCGAGGAAGGTGGCTTTGCCAACACGTCGATCGGGCGCTGGCTATCGACCAATTCCAGTTATGAGGAGTCCGCGCTCGACCAGCTCGGCCTGGTCGTCAGCGTCGCCATCAACCTGATGATCGTGCTGGTGTTCCTGCCGATGATCCTGTTGATGTGGGGCTTCCAGCCCGGCGACATCGAGGCCTGGGCGTACAAGCTGGCGACGGGCCTCACCGTCGGCTCCGTGACGATCTCGGTGACCGGCATCCTCACCGGCATCGTCGTCTTCATCATCGGCTATTTCCTGACGCGCTGGTTCCAGGGCTGGCTCGACGGCTCGGTGATGGCGCGCGGCAAGGTCGATACCGGCGTGCGCAACTCGATCCGGCTGGCGGTCGGCTATGCCGGCGTCGCGCTCGCAGCCCTCGTCGGCGTCTCGGCGGCGGGCATCGATCTCTCCAACCTGGCGCTTGTCGCCGGCGCCCTGTCGCTCGGTATCGGCTTTGGCCTGCAGAATGTCGTCTCCAACTTCGTCTCCGGCCTGATCCTCTTGGCCGAGCGGCCGTTCAAGGTCGGCGACTGGATCGTCGCCGGTGAGATCAGCGGCACGGTCAAGAAGATCAGCGTGCGCGCTACCGAGATCGAGACGTTCCAGCGGCAGTCGGTGATCCTGCCCAATTCAAACCTGATCAACAATGCGGTCGGCAACTGGACGCACCGCAACAAGCTCGGTCGCATCGACATCAAGGTCGGCGTCGCCTACGGCAGCGACGTCAAGCAGGCCCATGCTGTGCTGTTGGAGATTGCGCGCGGCCATCCGCTGGTGCTGAAAAATCCGGAACCCTTCGTGCTGTTCACCAATTTCGGGGCGGCCGCTCTCGAATTCGAAATCCGTGTGTTCCTGGCCGACGTGATGAACGGCAACATCGTGCAGAACGACATTCGGTTTGCCGTCCTCGACGAGTTCGCCGATCAGCATATCGAAATTCCGTCGGCGCCGCGCGCCGTCGTCGAGACCAAGAAGCATGAGGCGTGGCCGATCGATGACGACAAGATCGAAGTCGATTTTGCCGAACAGGAGCAAGCAAAGGCGGAAGCCGTGGCCGAGACGAAACGTCTGGCCAGATCCGGGCGCAAGACCCGCAAGCCGGATCCCGATTAGGGTTTATTGATATTCAGCCGGCCTGCGAACGGCTGATACCTGCGCTTCCGACGCAGCCAAAGCAATTGCGGCATGAATGCGGCATTCAGTTGCCGTTCAGCTGGCATCTCATATAAGCTCACATGCAAAGGGCGGGAATGCCTTGCGAAATGCAACAGAGGCGGTGGCAACACCGATACTGCAAATGTGGAAGTCGCTCGTCGCCGCCATCGCTTTTCTTGCCGTGGGCGGTTCAGCCTTTGCCGCCAGCGCCACCAACAAGGACGCCGAGACCCGCACACTCGTCGTGACCGAAGGCGGTGGCAAGACGGAGCTGGCGCTGGCCGCCGGCGAAACCGCTGAATTCTGCCCGACCGGCTGTTTCGTTACCATGCCGAATGGCGACCTCGAAGCGCTGACCGGTTCGGAAACAATCGAAATCTCTGGCGGCGTCGCCCGCATCAAGTAACCGCGTCAAAAAACGTTGACTAGTTTTTAGAAGGCCGGGCAAATGCCCGGCCTTTGATCGTTTCGGGTTATCGAAACTTAACGATGAAAGGGAAAATACCGTCACGCAAGCCAGGCCGGGCCGGACGCTTTAACGATCGCTGCGCTGTTGCCCGCTATATCGGGCCGAAGACGCCGAAGCATGGGGTTTTGGATCGGCGCCTGATCCTTTCCGAAAGGTCGACTTTCGGGGATCATGCGCTTTTAGGCAGGGCAACGAAGAATGGATGTGCGGTCGGACAGGAACGCAATCCCGCTTGCTGTCGATCTCGACGGCACGCTGATCGCGACGGACCTGTTGTGGGAAGGTCTGTTCATCCTTCTCAAGAAGAACCCGCTCTATGTTTTCCTGGTGCCGTTCTGGCTCGCCGGCGGGCCGGCGCGGTTGAAGCAGGCCATCGCTCAACGCATCGACATCGATCCTGCGTCGCTGCCCTACCGCGAGGCGCTGCTTCAGCGCCTTCGCACCGAACATGGCGAAGGCCGCAAGATCGTGCTGGCGACCGGGACGCCGCGTAAATTCGCCGAGGCGATCGCCGCACATCTCAGGATATTCGATCGCGTCCTGGCGACTGACGGCCCCCACAACATGACGTCAGGCAGAAAGCGCGCCTCGCTTGTCGCCGCCTATGGCGATGGCGGCTTCGACTATGCCGGCAACAGTCGGCACGACCTTAAGGTATTCGACGCCGCGCGCACGGCAATCGTCGTCGCGCCCGACCGTCATGCCGCGCGCTGGCAGGCCGCGCACAGTGCTGAAATCATGCCGGCGCCGAAGCCGACATTCAGAACCATCGTCAAGATGCTGCGCGTTCATCAGTGGCTGAAAAACTCGCTGATCGCAGTGCCGATGGTGCTGTCGCACGAATACTTCAACGCCGACATGATCTGGGAATGCCTGCTGGCATTCGTCTCGTTCAGCGCGGTCGCTTCCGCCATCTACATCCTCAATGATTTCTTCGATCTCGCGCTCGACCGCAAACACCTGACCAAGCGCAACCGGCCATTCGCCAGCGGCGCGCTGTCGATCCCGTTCGGCCTCGGTTCAATGATGGTGCTGCTCGCAATAGGCGTTGGCGCAGGGCTTCTGCTGCCGATCGAATTCCTCGGCGTGCTCTGCGGCTACATGGTCATCACCACCGGCTATTCGCTGTCGTTCAAGCGCATGCTTCTGATCGACGTGCTGACATTGGCCAGTCTCTACACCATCCGCGTTCTGGCTGGCGCCGCGGCGACCGGGGTCGACGTCTCGTTCTGGCTGCTGGCCTTCTCGATCTTCTTTTTCCTGTCGCTGGCGCTGGTGAAGCGGTTTGTCGAGCTGCGCACGACCGCCATTCCGGCCGGCGAGCGCATTGCCGGCCGCGGCTACCGCACCGAAGACCAGGAGATCGTCGCCCAGGCGGGCATGGCGTCGGCCTTTTCCTCGGCGCTGGTGCTGGCGCTCTATATGGACAGCGCTGCGGTGCGCGAACTTTATCCGCATCCTTGGCTGGTCTGGCCGCTGGCGCCGATCGTGCTTTACCTGACCATGCGCGTCTGGATTCTCGCCCGCCGCGACCAGATGCATGACGATCCGGTCGTCTTCATCATCCGCGACTGGCGCAGCCAGATCGTCGTGCTCATCGGCGCTGTGTTTCTGGTCGTCGGAGGCTGGTAGACGTGGGGCAGGAGCGGTTCCAGAGCTTCGGTCTTGCCACGCCACCGGCACTCGATGTGATCCCGGCGGACGACGCTGTTGTGCTGCTGAAGAGCGGCAAGGCGACAAGAAACGCTTTGCTCGCCTACGGCAACGGCCGCTCCTATGGCGATTCCTGCCAGAATGGAGCCGGCACGATCGTCGATATGCGGCCGCTGAACAGGATCCGCGCCTTCAATGCCGAGACCGGCGTGATCGAGGCCGAGGCCGGCGTGCTTCTGTCCGACATCATCGCCCATGCAGCGCCATACGGCTTCTTTCCCGCCGTCGTTCCGGGTACGCAGTTCGTCACGCTCGGCGGCGCCATCGCCAACGACGTTCACGGCAAGAATCATCACCGGCGCGGCACCTTCGGCTGCCACGTCGAATCCTTGACGCTGCTCAGATCAGACGCACAGGCCCATTATTGCTCGGCCACCGAGAATAAACGCCAGTTCGCGGCGACGATCGGCGGCATGGGGCTGACTGGCCTGATACTGTCCGCATCGATCCGGCTGATGAGGGTGCCATCGCTCGACATCATCGAGAAGGTGACGCCGTTCCGTGATCTCGGCGAGTTCTTCGAGCTTGCAGAAGCGGCCGATCAGGCCAACGAATACGTCGTCGCCTGGATCGACCAGCTTGCCGGCGGCCAAAGTTGCGGGCGCGGGCTGCTGTTCACCGGCAATCACGCCGAGCATGGCTCCCATGTGGCCTTGCGGGCCGGTGAAAATCTTTCGGTGCCGTTCCAGCCGCCGTTCAACGTGCTCAACCGGCCGTTCCTGACTGCGTTCAATGCCGCCTACCGGTGGAAGAAAGGCCGGTCGACGGCGCCGCGCCAGGTCGGGTACCAGGGTTTCTTCTTTCCGCTCGACGGCGTCGGCAACTGGAACCGGCTCTATGGGCCGAACGGGCTTTTCCAGCACCAGAGCGTGATGCCGCAAGACGTCGCGCGCCGAGTGGTGCCGACGTTGCTTGCGGCGGCAAAACGGGCCAGGCAGGGCTCGTTCCTCACAGTCCTGAAGCGCTTCGGCGGGGTCCGCTCGCCGGCACTGCTGTCGTTCCCGCGGCCGGGTTTCACGCTGACGCTGGATTTCCCCAACCGTGGCCGGGCGACGCTGGCGCTGCTGAAGGAACTCGACCAAATCACAGTCGAGGCCGGTGGCGCGATCAATCCCTACAAGGACGCCCGCATGGGCGACGACGTTTTCGCAGCCTCCTTTCCGGAATGGCAACGCCTCGAAGCGATCCGCGATCCCGCCTTCATGTCGAGTTTCTGGGCGCGAACGGCGAAAAAGCTCGAGGCGCGACACGGAACCGCCGAAGCCGCGGAATAGATAACATTCGAATAGGTCGTGGTTAATGCGTCGATAACTCAAGCTTTCCTCAAGACTTTTTGTGCTTCACGAAATATTTGGAGGTTTTCAATAGGACGGGGGAGGGTTGATGGAAAAAACATGAAATACATCGTCTTCATTCTGTTCACGGTCATGACCAATGCCGCCGCGCAACTCATGCTGAAGCAGGGCATGATGTCACTCGGTTCGATTTCCTTCGAAGGCGCCAATCCGTTGCTGAAGCTGTTGCAGATCGTCTTCAGCCCATGGATTTTCCTCGGCCTGTGCACCTTCGTCATCTCGATGGCGTCGCACCTCTATGTGCTGTCCAAAGTAGAGCTCAGCTTCGCCTATCCGTTCCTCAGTCTCGCCTATGTCGCCGTTGCGATCTTCGCCTATTTCATTTTCCGCGAAGACCTCAATGGCTGGCGTATCGCCGGCATCGCTTTCATCTGCGTCGGCACGGTGCTGATCGCCCAAAGTGGCCGGGATTTGGGTGGTCGCGGGCATGACGAGGAAACCGCCTCCCTTTCGTCCGACAAGATTCACAGTGGGATCGTTCGATGAGACATGTGATCTTCGGCGGCGACGGTTTCGTCGGCCGCCACCTTGCCCCAAAACTTCTGGCCGACGGCGAGGAGGTGGTCGTCGCCGATATCGCTAAAAGCGACCTGCCGCATTACCGCTCCGCCCGATATGTCAGGTGCGACGTCACCGATCCGGCCTCGGTCGATTCGGTCGGGCTGAAGGCCGACGACATGGTCTATAATCTGTCGGCGAAAATGCTGTCGCCGATCCAGGTGCGCGCCAGGCGCCACGAATTCTTCTTCCCGGTGAATTTCCACGGCACCGAGCACATCATGCAGGCGATGGACAGAGCCGGCGCGCCCAAGCTCGTCCATTACACGACCGACATGATCTACGGCCACACGGTCACGCAGCCGATGACCGAGGAGCACCCGGTCGCGCCGCTCGGCGAATATGGCTGGTCGAAGCAGAAGACCGAGGAACTGGCCGTCGAATGGCGCAAGCGCGGCATGTCGATCTCGCTGTTTCGGCCGCGCCTGATCATCGGTCCCGGCCGCCTTGGCATCCTCGAAAAGCTGTTCAAGCTGATCGACTGGAACCTTCCGGTGCCGACGATCGGCTCGGGCAAGAACCCGTATCAGTTCATCTCGGTGTTCGACTGCGCCGAGGCGGCGCGCGCTGCGTGGAAGGCCGGCGTGCCTGATGAGGCTTATAATCTCGGCTCGCTCAACCCGCCGCCGGTCCGGAAATTGCTCGGCGACCTGATCAGGCATGCCGGCTCGAAATCGATCCTGATCCCGACCCCGGGCTGGGCAGTCAAGCGAACGCTCGACCTGCTCGACCTCTTGAACATGCCGATCATGGATCCGGAGCAGTATCTGATCGCCGATGAGGACTGCGTGCTCGACGTGTCCAAGGCCGAACGCCAGCTCGGCTGGGTGCCGCAATATCGCGACGAGGACATGCTGATCGCCGCCTACAGCGAATATCGCGCCAAGAAAGACGGCCATGCCGTCGCCGCCAAACATGTGCCCGCCGAGTGAAGGGCCAGCAGGAGACTCTTGAGATGACCGTGATGACCAAGCCAGACCACACGACTGCGCGCGCCACGGTCAGCGCGCCGGCGCTTTCGCCCGCCACCACCGCCAAGCCCGATCTGATCAGCGTCGAGCAGGCCAAGGCGATGGACGTCGCGCGCATGACCGACCTGTTCAAGGCGCATCTCAACCCCGGCCAGCTGCATTTCATGAAACTGCTCGGCTTCCACAAGATCAAGATCGAGCGCGCCGAAGGCATGTTCTACATCGATCAGAACGGCCGCAAGATCCTCGATTTCTTTGGCGGCTTCGGCTCGCTGGCCTTCGGCCACAATCATCCGCGCCTTCTCGAGGCGCGCAAAAAGTTCCAGGAGGAGAAGCGGCAGGAGATCGCCATCGCCTTCATGTCGCAATATGCTGCGGCGCTGGCGCACAATCTCGCCAAATGCTCGCCCGGCGACCTCGACATGGTGTTTCTGGGCTCTTCCGGCTCCGAAGCCATGGAGGCGGCGGTGAAGCTCGCCGAGCGCGCCGCCGGCCCGAAGCGGCCGAAAATCGTCTATGCCGAGAATTCCTTCCACGGCAAGACCAAGGGCGTGCTGGCGATCACCGACGGCTCGCTCTATCGCGCCGACTTCAAGATGGCCGACAATGTCATGCGCATTCCGTTCGGCGACGTCGAAGCGGTCGAGCGCACGTTCCGCTCCGATCCCGAGGTCGGCGTCATCGTGCTCGAAACCATCCAGGGCGGCGGCGGCATCATCCAGGCGCCTGCCGAATACTGGCAGAAGCTGCGTGCGCTATGCGACCAATACGGTGTTCTGTGGGTCGCCGACGAGGTGCAGTGCGGCTATGGCCGCTCCGGCCGCTTCTATGCCTTCGAGCACTACGGCGTCGTTCCGGACGTCACGGCGCTGGCAAAGTCGCTCGGTGGCGGCAAGGCGGCGGTCGGCGCGATGATCGCCAGGCGCGAGGTCTATTTGAAGGCCTACGGCACGCCGAAGACTGCGATGATCCACGCCATGGCCACCTTCGGCGGCATGGGCGAGGCCTGCGTCACCTCGATCGAGGCGCTCAACGTGCTT
The DNA here is from genome assembly GCF_055811735.1 of Mesorhizobium sp. WSM4850. Taxonomy (NCBI): domain Bacteria; kingdom Pseudomonadati; phylum Pseudomonadota; class Alphaproteobacteria; order Hyphomicrobiales; family Phyllobacteriaceae; genus Mesorhizobium; species Mesorhizobium sp. WSM4850. The sequence continues at coordinate 144,649 of NZ_JBVVPV010000003.1, forward strand.
TACGACGAGGGGCTGATCGACAACGCCGCGGTCACCGGCGACTATCTGCTGCAACGCCTGCAGACGTTGCGGGAAAAATACCCGAAGATCATCAAGGAGGTCCGCGGCAAAGGCCTTATGGTCGGGCTGGAATTCCACGACTTTTCGCAGACCTTGCCGATGGTGCTGCGGCCTGTGGTCAGCGTGCTTGACGACAAGCTGAAGGGATCCTTGTCCGGTTTTGTTGGTGCTTTGCTGCTGGGTGACTACGACGTGCTCGTCGCCTTCACCGAATACAACCGCAACGTCATCCGTCTCGAACCGCCGCTGATCTGCCAGCGCGAACATGTCGACCGCTTCGTCGAGGCGCTCGACAGCCTGTTGTCGCGCGGCATCGTGTCGATCGTGAAGGATTTCGTCAAAAGCCAGGTTCGTTAGCCAGGTGCGCCGAGCGAGACCATGCTGAGCAAGTCTCCGGCTCCGACAAACCTGCTCGACCGGCTGACCAAGGCCAGTCTGGCATGGGGCGAGGGCACCTATGCGCGTCTTGCCGCACCGATCGGGGCGGCTGCCTTCGCGCTCTACATCCTGCTGACCGCGGCGACGGCATGGTTCATGCCTGACGCCAATTGGGACATGCTGCCCTACCTTGCGATCGCCGAGGAGGGCACCTATCGCGATGTGCAGGCGCTGCACGATTATGCCTATGGCACGGTCAGGGACGGCCTGTCGGCGAGCGACTACAAGGCGCTGACCGATGATGGCGGCGGCTTCCGCAGTCATATGGCCGGGAATGCCGCCGATTTCCATTCGCTGCTCGGCATGTACCGGATCAAGTTCCTTTACGCCGAGATCCTGTCGACGATGAGCTCGGCGATGTCGCCGGTCGCGGCAATGCGGCTGCTGCAGGTGTTCTCGGTGCTGCTGTTCGGCGCGATCGCGCTGCTCTGGCTGCGCTCAGAGGGCGCGCTGGCGCTGGCGCCGGTTCTCGGCGCGGTGCTGATGATGGCCGATTTCGGCGACGCGGCGCGGGCGTTGACGCCTGACCTGCTGTGCTCAGCGCTGTTCCTCGGCGGGCTCTTTGCCTATAGGCGCGGTCGTGAAGTGGCCACCGCGATCCTGCTCTTCCTCGCTTTCATGGCTCGGCCCGACAATATTGTTTTCCTTGCTATTTTTGCCGTGCTGCTGTTGGTCTTCCGGCAGAAGGCGTGGGGCGCGCTGGCCGGCTTTGCCGCCTCGCTCGTCGCCTATTTCGCCATCTCGCACTGGGCGCAGCATCCCGGCTGGTGGCCGCATCTGTGGTTCTCCTCGATCGAGCAGCACTACAATATGGCCGGCTTCGATCCGCCGTTCTCGGCTGTCGCCTACCTCCGGGCTTTTGCCGCCTCCCTGATCCGTGCCGTCAGCCTGAACAACTGGGTCGGCGTCTCGGTGATGGCGCTGGCGGGGTGGTATGCCTCAAGCCGTGCCGGCTTCAAGCTCGACCGCCGCGCCGGCATTCTGTTTGCGGCATTGGTGCTCGGCGTATTGGCCAAATTCACGGTCTTCCCGATCCACGACACCCGCATCTATTTTCCCAATCTGATCCCGCCATTCCTGCTGCTCGCCGGGCCATTCATGGCGTTGTGGGCATCAGCGAGCACCAAAGGGCGCGGCGCCGCGCCATTGCACGTCATTCCTGGAGACAAGTCATGAGTTCCGTTTCCAGCCTGGCGCGCATCGCGCTGTCGCTCGGCCTCCCCCCGCTGGCATCCTCGATCGCGGGCCGTCGATGCGCGGTACGAAGTTCCTGGCGAAGGCCGCGCTGAAGGCGCGCCTCAGTGGGGCAAAAAGGCGGTTCCAGATGGTCAATGTCGGCGCCTGCGATGGCGTGTTGTTCGACGATGTGACGCCGTGGCTGCACCGCATCCCGCACGCTCGCGCCATACTGGTCGAGCCGATCCCGCACAACCAGAAGCGGTTGCGCGCCAACTATACCGATACGGGCCGCTTCATCACCGAGCCGGTCGCGGTGACGAAGAGCAAGGGAACGATCACGGTCCACACCTTCGATGCCGCCGCACTCGAGGCTGGCACGCTGCCGATCGAGTTCATCGGCTGCTCGTCGGTGACCGACACCAATCTGATGTCGGGCAAGAATGCCTGGGGCCAGGCCGATGCCAACTTCAATAAATTCGCGCCGCACCTCAGGGATATCGAAGTGCCGTCGGAGACATTGCAGACGCTGCTCGACCGCAACGGCATCACCCATATCGACGCCTTCCTTGTCGATTGCGAAGGCGCCGACTGGATCGTCTTCGAGCAGCTCGACCTCGAGCGCTACCGTCCCGGCATGATCAAGGTCGAGGTTGGTGCGTTGCCGGCGGCCGAGTTCGGCCAGGTCGTGGTCAAGTTGAAGACCGCCGGCTACCAGGTCGGCTTCCAGGCCGAGGACATCTGGGCCTTCGCCTGAGGGGTAGCCCCGGGCCCGAAAGCAGCTGATCTTTCGGGTCGCGTCGCATCTGCAGCGTGTCGCAAACAGGCGGTAGCACGGCGGCTGGCGCCTGCATATTGTGCGCCGATCAACGGGCGCCGGTGCCCGCTTTACCACTTTGGAGTCGCGGGCAATGGCAGGATTTCCGGAAAAGGCGAAGGTCGTCATCGTCGGGCTGGGCGGTATCGTCGGCGCGTCGGTCGCCCATCACCTGATCGAGCGCGGATGGGACGACATCGTCGGCATCGACAAGTCGGGGATCCCGACCGATATCGGCTCGACAGCGCATGCTTCCGACTTCTGCTACACCACCAGCCATGATTTCCTGTCCTGCTGGACGACGCTCTATTCCATCGATGTTTACGAAAAGATGGGTCATTACGCCCGCATCGGCGGCCTTGAGGTTGCCCGGGTCGGCGATGACGCCCGCATGGCGGAGATCAAGCGCAAGATCGCCTCGGCAAAGGCTTTCGGCACGCGTGCCCGCCTGATCGAGCCGGCCGAGATCAAGCAGAAATTCCCGCTGATCGAAGAAGAGATGGTGCAGGGCGGCCTGTGGGATCCCGATGCCGGTCTTGTCATCCCGCGCTCGCAAACGGTCGCCGGCAAGCTGGTCGACCAGGCGGAAGCCTCCGGAAAACTCAAATCCTTCGCCAGCACGCCGGCCAGGTCGCTCGTCGTGGAGAACGGTCGCATCAAGGGCGTGGTGACCGATCGCGGCACCATCGAAGCCGACTACGTGATCGTTTGCGCCGGTATCTGGGGCAGGCTGATCGCGGAAATGGTGGGTGAGGACCTGCCGGTCATGCCGATCGACCATCCGCTCACCTTCTTCGGGCCCTATACCGAGTTCGCCGGCACCGGCAAGGAGATCGGCTGGCCGCTGCTGCGCGACCAGGGCAACTCGGCTTACATGCGCGACACCGGCGATCCCAAGACCGCCGAAGGCGGGCAGATCGAGTGGGGCTATTACGAAGAGACCAATCCGCGCCTTTGCCATCCGCGCGACCTTCTGGAGAAGGACCAGGCCCGTCTATCGCCCTCGCAGCGCGACCTCGACATGGAACAGATCCTGGCGCCGCTCGAGCGCGCCATGGAACTGACGCCGATCCTGGGCGAACTGGGCTACAATGAGAGCCATTCCTTCAACGGGCTTCTGCAGGTGACGGCAGACGGCGGCCCCTCCATGGGCGAGAGCCAGAAGGTGCGGGGCCTTTGGTATGCCGTCGCGATCTGGGTCAAGGACGGCCCCGGCATGGGCAAGCTCATCGCCGACTGGATGACGGACGGCCGGACGTCGATCGACCACCACGCCATCGACTATTCGCGCTTCTATCCGCACCAGACGCAAGAGCAGTTCATCTGGGACCGCTGCACCGAAACGGCGATGAAGGTCTACAATCCGGCCGTCCATCCGCGCGAGCCCTTCTCCAAGGCTCGCGACGTGCGCCGCTCGCCCTTCTGGGAGCGCGAGAAGGAACTCGGCGGCTATTTCATGGAACTCGGCGGCTGGGAACGCGCCCATGGCTATGCCGCCAACGAGCACCTGCTCGAGAAATATGGCAACCGCGTGCCGGTGCGCGAAAACGAGTGGGACAACCGCCATTTCTGGCGCGTCTCCAATGCCGAGCATCTCGCCATGAGCGAGGATTGCGGCATCGTCAACCTGTCGCATTTCGCAATGTACGACGTCGAAGGCCCTGATCATGTCGCGCTGATGGAGTGGCTGTGCGCGGCCAGGATCGGCGGCGACGGCAATATCGGCAAAGGCATCTACACCCATTTCCTCGACGATGAGGGCATGGTGCGCGCCGACCTGACCGTCATCCGCATGGCCGACCGCTGCCGTGTCATCGACGGCGCAGATGCCGGTCCGCGCGATTTCCACTACATGCGGCGGACGGCAGAAGACAAAGGATTCGATGTCGCCATCACCGACGTGACCGAAAAATACGTGACCGTCGGTATCTGGGGTCCGAACGCCCGGGCAACATTGAGCAAGGTCGTGGAAGACCCGGACGGCCTGACGCCGGAGAATTTCCCCTTTGCGGCGATCAAGCCTGTCAGGATCGCCGGCAAGGACGTGACCGCTTTCCGGATCTCCTATGTCGGCGAGCAGGGCTGGGAACTGCACATGCGATACGAAGACGGCCTGGCCGTATGGGATGCTTTGCGTTCGACCGGCGTGATGGCTTTTGGCGTCGAGACCTATGCCAACAGCCGCCGCATGGAGAAGAGCCTGCGCCTGCAGAATGCGGATCTTTTGACCGAGTACAATCTGCTGGAGGCCGATCTTGCCCGCCCAAAGGTCAAGGAGGCCGATTTCAGTGGCAAGGCAAAGCATCTGGACTATCGCGCCCGCGTGCATCAGCCGGCCATGCTCTGCACACTTGTCATGACGGATAATGTCGATTCCAACGGCGTTGCCCGTTATCCCGTCGGCACGCTGCCGGTGATGGACCCGCAAACGGGTGAAACGCTGGTCGATGAACTCGGTCGCCGATCGTTCACGACCTCGGTCGCCTACGGCCCGACCATCGGCAAGAACATTGCGTTCGCCTATCTGCCGTGGACGTATTGCCAGGAGGGCCGCAAGCTGGATGTCGAATATTTCGGCGAGACATACCCGGTCGAAGTGGCCGCCGTCGGCTACAGGCCGCTCTACGACCCGGACAACCTCAAGCCACGCAGCTGAGCCTCCCACAAAAGAGGTGAGGGGCGGACTCGCAAAAATGTGAATGCAAGGACTTAAAGCGCGTCACGTTTTGTGGGGCCATGCGCCGCGCCTTAAGTTCTCGTTTTTATGCAAGTCGTTGCCCAAACCCGCTGCGCATCCTTGGTTCAAGCCCGAGGGCATGCTTTTGGACGACATGCATTAGCCCGGGGCTAGGCTTTTCGCTTTGTGGCGCGACGATTTTCGCTTACCTTGCGGCATGTCTGCTTTTCCTCGCGCAGGACATCTCCTCTCAGGCGCCGCCGCGCTGGCGCTGACGTTCGTCCAGGCGCCGGAATCCCGCGCTGCCGATCCCGTTGACGTCGAACTGGTGCTGGCGGTCGACGTTTCGCTGTCGATGTCGCCGGCCGAACTCGAAATCCAGCGTCGCGGCTATGTCGCGGCACTGACGCATGACACGGTACTGCAGGCCATCGCCGACGGCGCCTACGGCAAGATTGCCGTCACCTATGTCGAATGGGCCGGCACGACCTGGCAGCACATCATCGTGCCGTGGACGGTGATCGCCAATCGTGCCGACGCCGAGCGGGTCGTCGAGCAACTCTCCGCCCATGCGCCCAACAGCGCGCGGCGCACCTCGATTTCCGGTGCCTTGCAATTCAGCAGCGATCTCTTCGCCGAGAGCGGCTTTCAGGGCGTCAAGCGCGTCATCGACATTTCAGGCGATGGCCCCAACAATCAAGGTGCCCCCGTCGACATCATCCGTGACGAACTGGTCAGGCAAGGCATTACCATCAACGGCCTGCCGCTGATGACCCGGGGCGGCTTCACCAGCGTCTACGACGTCAACTATCTCGACCGCTATTACACAGACTGCGTCATCGGCGGGCCCGGCGCGTTCATGATCCCGGTCAACGAGTGGACGCAGTTTCCCGAAGCGATCCGCCGCAAGCTGGTGCTTGAGCTTGCCGGGCCTGCCTCACCGCAATGGGCGGCGGAAGAAGCGGCGCATCCGCCGGTGGTGCTGGCGCAGGGCAAGCCGGCCACCGACTGCCTGGTCGGCGAGAAAATGTGGCGCGACCGAAGCTGGATGTTCGACACCCGCTAGACTTCAATCGCCATCCGCCAGAGGTACGCGTGAAAATATTGCCTTGCCTTGTCTACGCGGCCAGCAACTGCTTGCGATCGACGCGCTCCTGCTGCGGCGAGCGCGCATAGAGCTCGCGGTAGCATTTGGAGAAATGCGAGGCGGAGACGAAGCCGCAAGCGACCGCCACTTCGACCACCGGCAGCGATGATTGGATCAGCAAGTGCCGAGCCCGGTCGAGGCGGATCTCCAGATAGTAGCGGGCAGGGGATCGTCCCATCTCGGTGCGGAACAGGCGCTCGATCTGCCGGCGTGACAGGTCGACATGGTCGGCGATCTCGATCAACGACAGCGGCTCGGACAGGTTTGCTTCCATCAATTCGATGATGGTCAGCACCTTGGAGTTCTGCACGCCAAGGCGTGCGCGCAGCGGCAGGCGCTGGCGATCGGTCGGGCTGCGCACGCGGTCAGTCAAGACCTGCTCGCAGACCCGGTTAACGAGATTGTCGTCGAAATCGTCGCCGATCAGCTTCAGCATCATATCGAGCGCCGCGGTGCCGCCGGCGCAGGTGTAGATGTTCTGGTCGATCTCGAACAGGTCGGCAAAGACATTGGACTTCGGGAACGCTTCGGAAAAGCCCGGCAGGTTCTCCCAATGAATGGCGCAGCGCTTGTTGGACAACAGGCCCGCGGCGGCCAGTATATGAGCGCCAGTGCACAGGCCGCCGATGGCGACGCCGCGATTGTATTCCTCGCGCAGCCAGGCGAAGGCCGATTTGTTCTGGTAGCGCTCGACATTGATGCCGCTGCAAACGACCGCCATGTTCGGCCGTTCGGAGCCGGACATCTTCTTGCGTTCGTCCTCCAGCGAGGTGTCGACGGCGCATTCGACGCCGTTCGAGGCGCGCACCGGCTTGCCGTCGATGCTGGCGAGCCGCCAGCGGTAGGCTTCGTAGCCGAGCATCCGGTTGGCCGAGCGCAACGGATCGAGCGCCGTTGCAAAGGCGATCATGGTGAAATCGGGGACCAGGAAGAATACAAACGATCGCCTGATCGGATGATTTACGACGTTCACAGGGTAACCCTCACGCTGCAATGGCGCGAACAGGATGTCGCGATCAGCATAGCGACATCAGGAAAAACTTTTCCTGTCAATCGGCTAGGCGGCAACGGAAAGATTTTATTTGCGACATGGGTCGCAAATGGGCAATCGCTATGCGATGACGGACCCGACATGCTGCCGGATTAAGCATTTGCCGCATGTGGTCGGGGCATGACCAAGCACGCCGCCTCGGCAAACCGAAGCGGCGCTGTGATCAACTTCGAAGCAGCAGCAGCGAGCGCCGCTTGCGAGCTTGGCAGATCAGGCGACGAAGCCGAGGCGTGCGGCGGCCACGGCGCCGGTCTGGCCCGGCATGGTGTTGGCAAGGCGCTGGCGCTCGAGCGCGGTCGTCAGGCTCATTTCACGGCGAGCAAAAAGGCGGGCAAAAAGCTTCATCATCATCTCCATTCGGTTGCTCAGACGGGTCGCCTTCGCGTGATGGAGTGGGGCAGCTCGTTGGCTGGCGCTGATATAGGCTTACGTGAAGGGAAACTAAATCACAAAAGCGAAGCACTTGACATGAAAAGCGACATGGCATGCGATAAGTTTGGGCAGTCTGCCCAAGATTTGTGAATATGTACAACGGGTTAGGCAGGAATCCCGCTGCTATGCGGCGTATTCATATGCGTCATGCAACGGCGACATGGCTCTAAAAGAACATTTGATCAACAAATAAAAGGCCTGCCGGACATGGTCTGTGCGGCAGGCCTTCAGCTTTTGATACACACGATCTATTTTGCTCCGCCAGCCCAGGATCCAACGCCGTGGCGAGTGCCGGTCTTGGTGTCGGCGGCTTCAGGCCAGCCGATATCCTTCTGCAGTTCGATCGGCAGAGAGCGGATGGCGCGTTCGGTCTGGTAGCGGGCGCGGGCCGCGCTGAATTCGGTCGCGATGCGGCCGATGGATGACAGGATGGACATTTTAATTCTCCTTTAGGGTTGGGCCGGGTGCCGGTGCTGGCGGACAAGCGCTACATCCGTTTTGTTTCAGCTTCATTTCGTGTCGATTGCAGATCAGTGTAATCGCCGTCTGCCTTCGATGGAGTTGACTATCCTCCCAAAGTGATGTTCAATCAAACGAAATGGAATGATAGTTTGCATCAGAAAAATTGAAGGTCGATCCCGATGAACGCCCCACTCAATCATCCGTTGCCGCTGCTCGATCTCGACGTCTTGCGCACCTTCGTGGCGATCGCCGAGACCGGCAGTTTCACCACCGCTGCCAGTGCCGTCTTCCGCACGCCGTCGGCCGTCTCCATGCAGATCAAGAAGCTGGAGGACATTCTCGGCCGCTCGGTGTTTGCGCGCGACGCGCGCTCGGTGACGCTGACCACGGATGGCGAGATGCTGCTCGGCTACGCCCGCCGGCTGTTGTCGATCAACCGCGAGGTGGTGTCGAAGTTCATCATCCCCGACATTGTCGGGGTGGTGCGGCTCGGCTCGCCCGACGACTATGGCGAGCGCGTGCTGCCGCACGTGCTGAAGCGTTTTGCACAGTCGCATCCTTCGATCGCCGTCGACGTGACCATCGACCAGAGCGTCAATCTGCGTCGGCGCATGGACGACCGGGCGCTCGACATCACGCTTCTCACCAATTCATACAAGACCAGCGCGCTCGGCGCCGAAGTGCTGCTCACCGAACCGATCGTCTGGGCCGGCGCCAAGGGCGGCTGCGCGCATCTGCGCGAACCGCTGCCGGTGTCATTGTGGGAAGAGGGCTGCGCCTGGCGGGCCGGGGCGCTCGAAGCGCTTGGGCGTGAGGGCCGCAACTACCGCGTCGCCTATATGAGTGCGCACACCGCCGGCCAGCGCGCCGCAATCATGTCCGACCTCGCGGTGGCGCCGCTGCCGAAATCGTTCCTCGGCAGCGACATGGTCGAGCTTTGCCCGAAGGACGGCATGCCCGATATCGGCACCTACAATCTGGCCATGGTCGTGGCGCCGGACGCCAGCGCGCCAGTGAAAGCCGTTGCCGATCACATCCGCGCGACCTTCGAAGTGTTCAAAGAAACCGGAAAGTTTTGATTCAGGACGTCGACGGCGTAGACAGGTTGTGAGTGGGGACTTCACGACCTGTCCTTTGCAGTGCCAATTCGCCGGCCTTGGCATGATAGCTTTCGGTGTCGCTGGCTAAAAACGTCACGATGCTGTCCCGCGCGCGCCGCGCTTCTGGCATGTCGATCAGCGGCCAGGCATGGAACATGCCTTGCTCGTGCACAACCTCTATCGCGACACCGGCGGCACGGGCCTTTTGCGCGAAGATCAGATTGTCGGGGGTCAGCATGTCGCGCGAACCGGTCAAAAGCAGCGTTTTCGGCAACACCGAGAGGTCACCGTAAAGCGGACTGATGCGCCAGTCGCTGGGATCTATGCCGGCACTGTAGAGCCGGACTGCCTCCAGCCCGCCAGGAATTCCCAGCCACGGATCGTAGCGTTCCGCCTCGAACACTTCGGGGTTGGCGAGCGACAGATCGAGCCCGGGCGAAATCAGCACATGGCGCGACGGCAATGGCAGGTCGGCTTCCGCGGCCATCATGGTCAGCACCACGGCCATGTTGCCGCCGGCGGAATCGCCAATGAAGACGATGTCCTGCGCTTCCGTTTCGTCGAGCATCTGACGGTAGACCTCGCCGACCATGCCGAACATGGCGTGGAAATCGTGTTCGGGAGCAATGGGGTAGATCGGCACGGTGATGCCGAAGCCCAGCCGGTCGGCCATATCGGCGATCAGTCCCCAGTGATAAGACGTGATTTGAAAGACATAGGCGCCGCCATGCAGGTAGAGGATCCGCTTTCGCTCGCCGGTCTTCGGCGCGATCTCGTACACGGGAAAGCCGTCCACGCTGCGCGTCGCGATCTCGAAACGCTGATGCAGCGATGCGGGCGGCTGATGGTTCTCCGTCTTGCGGGCGTAGGCGATCCAGCGCTGCAGGTTTTCCGGGCTGGAAAAGGCTTTCTTGCGGCTATACCTGAGCACGAAGGAAACGACGTGGCTTTTGATACTGGGCATGCGGACACACGGACTTCGGCTGAGCCGACTAAGAGAACCCCTCGCAATCGAAGATCGTGCCTTCGCCCAGAATGTCAAGATTTGCGCGGTCTCAACACGGCCCTGTGATCTGGCTGGCAATCAAGGCCAGCGCAGCATCGCTCAGCGCCTGGGCAGCAGCACGGCGCGCAGCCGACGGTCGCTTGCTGCCGGAGCCGGATGACGGTTCCGGCGCTTGGCCAGCAGCTTGCATTTGTCGGCGAAGGTCATCAGCGCGCCGAACCCAAAAGCAGGGCCGAGAAGGTGACCTGCGGGTCGTTGCGCGGCGACACGGGCCAGCCGATATCCTTCTGAATTTCGGGCGGCAGGCTGTTCATGGCCCGGACCGATCTGTTCCTGTTGTGCGCATGCTTGATGGCCGTACCAAAGCGGCCGAGGCTTTCGAACATCGACATCTTCATCTCCCTTGGAGTGCTGCGGCGGCTGAAAGTTATTTCCTGCCTGCCGTTCGATGCCGGTTAAATGCGCCGCGTGTGTATCGGGTGGATTTCGCGAAAACAGCGCCTTGTTTCTGTTTGGGCTGATCCGGAAACATATGCATGCAAATGAGAATGAGGGTGAGTGCAGCTTTTAGCAGCGGGATGCTACCCCCGGCGGCCCCGGGCGGCGTGGCCTTCGCGCGAACGACGCCGTGGGGCGGCATCGCCGGCAATGCCGTCCTCGCTCACGGTCTTGCGCGGCGGCAGCTTCACCGCCGCCGATAGTTTTGGGAACGGGTCGATCTTGTTCGGCAGCGCCATGGCATAGACGAAATGCTCCTGGAATCTCGGCTCCAGCGCCGTCTCGATCTTCTCGATCCGGCTCACCGTTTCCTCGATCTCGCGGCGATAGCCGCGATTGAGCAGCGCCATGCGCGCACCGGCACCGGCGGCGTTGCCGACGGCCGAGACCTTGTCGAGATCGCAGTCGGGGATCAGTCCCAGCACCATGGCGTATTTCGGATCGATGAAGGAGCCGAAGGCGCCGGCGAAGTGGATGCGGTCGACATGATCGGTGTGCTGCTTTTCCATCAACAGCTTGGTGCCGGCATAGAGTGCTGCCTTGGCGAGCTGGATGGCGCGCACGTCGGTCTGGGTGATGGTGATCCTCGGCTCACCCTCCTTCAGCACGTAGGAGAAGGTGCGGCCACTGGCGGTGACGCGCGGCGAGCGGGCGCAGAGCCCACCGTCGACGACGCCGTCCTCGGAGATGATGCCGGCCAGGTACATCTCGGCGACCACCTCGATGATGCCGGAGCCGCAGATGCCGGTGACGCCGGTTGCCTGGACGCTGTCGAGGAAGCCGGGCTCGTCGGACCACAGTTCCGAGCCGATGACGCGGTATTTCGGCTCCAGCGTGTCGGGATCGATGCGGACGCGCTCGATGGCGCCGGGCGCAGCGCGCTGGCCGCCGGAGATTTCCGCGCCCTCGAAGGCCGGACCGGTGGGCGACGAGGCCGCCACGACGCGCTTGCGATTGCCGAGCACGATCTCGGCATTGGTGCCGACATCGACGATCAGCATCATCTCGTCCTGGCGGTGCGGGCCTTCCGACAGCGTCACCGCAGCCGCGTCGGCGCCGACATGGCCGGCGATGCAAGGCAGCATGTAGAGCCTGGCGCCCTGGTTGAGCTTCAGGCCGATATCCGACGCCTTGATGTGCACGGCGCCCGAGACAGCCAGCGCGAAGGGCGCGCCGCCGAGTTCGGTCGGGTCGATGCCGAGGAACAGATGGTGCATGATCGGATTGCCGACGAAGACGCAATCCAGGATGTCGTTGCGCTGGACGTTGCCTTCCGCGCAAACCTTGTCGACGAGACCCGAGATCGCCTCGCGCACCGCGACCGTCATGCCTTCGCGGCCGTCCGGGTTCATCATCACATAGGAAACGCGGCTCATCAGATCCTCGCCGAAGCGGATCTGCGGGTTCGACGTGCCTGACGAGGCGGCGACGCGGCCCGACAGCAGCGACACCAGATGCATGGCGATGGTGGTCGAGCCGATATCGCAGGCAAGCCCGTAGGCCTCGTTCTTGAGGCCGGGCCACAACGAGATGACCCGAGCGGTCTCGCTGTCGGCATCCTTGTGGATGGCGGCGGTCGCGGTCCAGTTGCCTTTGCGCAGGATGACTTGCACCTGCGGCAGCAGATGGAAATCGAAATCGAGGCTGTTGAGCCCCCAGTCCTTCATCAGCGCGATCTTCAGGCGATCGAGATCGCCTGATGGATTGTGCATGTCGGGCTCTTCGATCTCGACATAGCACATGTGGATTGCCGAATCGCGGGCAATGACCCTGGTGTCGGCATCCTTGCGAATGGTCTGGGCGTTGATGACCGTGTCCTGCGGCACATCCACGACGAGATCGCCCAGGATCTGCGCCGAGCAGGACAGGCGGCGCCGTTCGGGAAGGCCGCGCACGCGTTCGTAGCGTTCCTCCTTGGCGCCCTTGGGCGAGATGTGGTCGTTGGAAGAGACGATCTTGTGCTTGGCGAAATTGCCTTCCTGCACCTCGACCTGGCAGCGCCCGCAGGTGGCGCGTCCACCGCACACGCTCTCGACATAGACGCCGAGCTGGCGTGCGGCATCGAGCACCGGCGTGCCGACCGGAAACCGCCCGCGCTTGCCGGACGGCATGAACAGCACGAGTGGATCGGTGATGTTGGCAGGAGAGTTCACGATTGCGCGCTTATCCTCGGGCCATACGGGCTTCACGACCCCCGCGCCGGCGACCGCCATTGCCATTGCCTTCGCCCGGCGCATTGACCTGCGTGGGCGCCGCGATCGCTTGGCCGCCTTCGGCCGGCTTGTAGTCCTTGTAGGTCCTGATCCAGTTGGTGCAGTTCTCGTCGGTGCCGTTCAGCACATTGGCGCCGCGCACCGCTTCCATCTCCTGCGGCCGCACCGGGTTCATGATCGCCGAGGTCATGCCGGCGCCGATCACCATCGGGATGAAGGCGGCGTTGATGCCGTGGCGGTGCGGCAGGCCGAACGAGATGTTTGACAGGCCGCAGGTGGTGTTGACCTTGAGCTCTTCACGCAGCCGGCGCAGCAGGGCAAAGACCTGGCGGCCGGCGTCGCCGAGCGCGCCGATCGGCATGACCAGCGGGTCGACGACCACGTCATGCGCCGGAATGCCGAAATCGGCGCAGCGCTCGACGATCTTCTTGGCGACGGCGAAGCGCACATCCGGATCCATCGAAATGCCTGTCTCGTCGTTGGAGATGGCAACCACCGGGACATTGTATTTCTTGACCAGCGGCAGGATGGCTTCGAGCTTTTCTTCCTCGCCGGTGACGGAGTTGACCAGCGGCCGGCCCTTGGCGACCCTGAGCGCCGCCTCGATCGCCGCGGTCACCGAACTGTCGATCGACAGCGGCAGGTCGACCAGCCCCTGCACGATCTCCAGCGTCTGCACCAGCAGGCCGGGTTCTGTCTCGTTCGGGTTGACCGAGGTGACGCCGGCATTGACGTCGAGCATGGTCGCGCCGCAGGCGGCCTGTTCCAGCGCGTCCCTGATGACGGTATCGAAATTGCCTGCGATCATCTCGGCCGCGAGCTTCTTGCGCCCGGTTGGATTGATGCGCTCACCGATCACGCAGAAGGGCTGGTCGAAGCCGATGATGATTTCTCGTGTCGCCGAGGCGACGATCGTCCGGGTCATGCAATCTCTCCCTCGTGATATAAAGACTTCTTTATATCGTTTCTGTTTTCGATCAAGCGAATGGTGGCGTCCGCGCCATCAATGCGCGGTCTTGACCATGTCGACCTGCGTTTCGGTGATCTCGTCGTGCAAAATGTGGTCGAGCCGGTCGGCGACGAGCTGATCGTCGCGGCGGATTTCGCGTTTCCAGGGCTGGCGCCCCTTCAGCACGCCCGATTCATCGACAATCTCGGCGACATATTCCTCTTGGCGATAGGCCATCACATGGACGCCGCAGACGCCGGGAATTTCTTTCACCTCGTTGATGATATCGATGCAGAGCTGCTTGCCTTCCTTCTTCTGGTCCTGGGCGCCTTCCAGCCGCTTGACGATCGAATCGGGGATATGAATGCCCGGCACGTTTGAGCGGATCCATTTGGCGGTCTTGGCCGAGGCCAGCGGTCCGACGCCGCACAGGATGAAGCATTTTTCCGTAAAACCGAGATCGCGGACCTGCTGCATGTAGGTGCGGAACATCGGCACGTCGAAGCAGTACTGGCTCTGCACGAATTGCGCGCCGGCGGCGATTTTCTTGCCCAGCCGGTAGGGGCGGAAATCGATCGGCGGCGCGAAAGGGTTGATCGCCGCGCCGAGGAAAAGCTGCGGCGGCGTCGTCAGCTTGCGGCCGGACAGGAACTTGCCGTTGTCGCGCATGATGCGGCAGGTTTCCAGCAGTGACATGCAGTCGAGATCGAATACCGGCTTGGCGCCTGGCTGGTCTCCGGCCTGCACGCCGTCGCCAGTCAGGCACAGCATGTTGGCGACGCCCATCGCCGCCCCGCCCAGCACGTCGCCCTGGATGGCGATGCGGTTCCTGTCGCGGCAGGCGATCTGCATGATCGGGGCATAACCCATGCGGGTCAGCAGCGCACAGATGCCGACCGACGACATGTGGCAGTTGGCGCCCGAGGCGTCGACGGCGTTGATGGCGTCGACCCAGCCGTCGAAGATTTTGGCGCGGTTGTAGACGTCTTCCGGATCGGCGCTGTCGGGCGGGTTGAGCTCGGTGGTCACCGCGAATTCGCCGCGCCTCAGGACGCGCTCCAGCCGGCCGCGCGAGGTGTGGCCGGGCAGGGGGTCGAGCGGCAGATGGATGCCGGCCGGGTTCTCGTCGGGCTGGCGGCCGATCATGCCGGTGCCCCAGGTTTTGGAACGTTGCGCGCGGCTTCGCGGGCGGCGGCGGCCTGTGCGGTCACCCGCAGCCATGCCGAGGTCTCGCGCAGCGACTGGTCGACCGGCTTCTGCACGTCGAGGATCTTGTCGCCATGCACCATGTTGCGTGAACCTTCCCAGGCCTTGACCCAGACGCACGGCATATCAGGCTCGACCTCGCAATTGCCGTTGGCGCGCACACCGCCGCAAGGGCCGTTGCGCAATTGCTTGGGGCAATTCATCGGGCACGACATGCCGGTCGAAGAAAGGACGCACTGGCCGCACATTCGGCAGTCGAACATAAAACCCTTGACGCGTTTTTCGACGAATTTGATCGGACCTTCGACGTGGCCGTAACCGATGCGCTTCCACAGCGGATGGAGGAGCAAAAACATGTCGGAGAACCTGGCGTAGAACCATTCGAGCAGTCGCGAGTGGCGGACGGACCACAGCCTGACCGCGAAGGAGCGCTGCACGCGCCGCTGCGGCGACACGTCGGCCGGCTTGTAGTCGGATTTCGGCGCTGCCTTCTTGACCAGAGTGGCCTGGGTAATCGCCGGGGTGGTTTCAGACATCTTCTTTTCCGCCCGCCTTGACCAGAGCGACCAGCCGCTCGCGGTCGTATTTCGCGTCGATGTCCTGAAAGGCTTTTTCCGCCTCGCCTTCAAGATCGTCGCTGACCGGCATGGGGTCGGCCTTGCGCCATTCGGCAAGGTAGTCGTCGGTGCCGCCGGCGCCGGTGCGCATCGCGCACATGTCGATCGCCTCGGTAAAGCGCAGCGGCAGTTCGCGCTTGGCGTTCTGCCGGCCCTTCTTGACGATGACCTGGGCGGGGATGTCGCGCCAGTAGACGACGATCAGATCGGCCATTTCCTACTCCTCGCGCATGACCCCGAAAATCGGCATCGATTTTGGAAAGGATCATGCGCCGACTTAAAGTGCTACAGCGTCCATTGCGCGTCCAATAGGACGCGCGGCGCTGTAGTGAGTGCGAGCATTGCCGGAAGCGCTGTCGGGCTGCTTGTTATGGGACGACGCGCGCGCATTCAAAAGCGACGCAATTGGCAGCCGCAACGGAAACGCGAAAATATTCGATGCTTGGCCTGGTTTTGATCAGCCGGCGCGACGATCGAAGCTGCCGACAAGCTTCCTGTGGAAGCGGACATAGCCTCGCTCGGTCGTGCGTAGATGCTCGGCGACAATTTGGTGGAAACGCGGCAGGCGGTGAAAGGGAACGGCCGGATAAGAATGGTGCTCGGAGTGGTAAGGCATGTTCCACGCCATGAAGCGTACCAGGCTTGTGGTAAAGGTGGTGCGTGTGTTTTCGAGCATGTTGGCGACATGCGGGCAGAGCGCGTGCTCGGCCAGCAGATAGGCCCGCAAAAACGGCTGACCGACGAGCACCGGCACAATCCAGACCCACAACAGCAGCGCTGACTGCACGGCCAGGGAGGCTGCCAGCAGCATCGCATAGGCGATCAGAAACCAACGCGCTTGCGAAATCACCTTGTCGCGGCCCTTGTCCGGCACGAAGCCGTCGCGGTTGCGGCCGGCGGCGTTGACGACGATCACGCGCGCCATGCCGCTCCAATAGGGGATCCCGGAGAGATAGCGCACATACTGGCCGATGGTCTCCGGTTTCGGAGCCATCAGTTCGGGGTCGTTGTCCGGATCGTGCGTGTGGCGATGGTGCGCGAAATGGAAATAACGGAACCATGCCGGCGGCAGCAGGATCAGGAAGCCGGTCACGGCGGCGATGGCGCGATTGAGCCACGGCGTCCTGAAGGCGGTTTCGTGGATCGTCTCGTGCAACAGCGTGAAGAAAAAGACGATCAGGATCCCCTGCGGCAGCACGAGAACCGGCCAGAACGGGATGCGGGCGGCGATCAGCGCACCCAGCACGACAACCAGCCCGCCGTGAACGGCCAGCCGGACAATGCCAGGCCTGTCCAGTTTGGCGGTGAGGTCGCGACGATCATGGACCGAAAGGCTGGCGATGATGGTGCGGTGGTCGATTTCGCTCATAACGGCGCAAGCTTATCGCCAGGGCGCCGTCCGGTAAATCGGCGCTCGTTGCCAGACGCCGGTTTTTGCGCCGGTCCAGAAATAGACCCAGATCGTCGGATGGTACCATTGTTTCCAAGGCAGGCCGCGGCGCGGCGCCCGCAAAGACATAGTGCTAGTCGTGAAAATCTGACGGTTGATACCCAAATCGAATTGCATCGATGGGCGGTTAACTGCCTTCCGTGTCGCCGATTGGAACGCACAGGCAGCGCCATATCAAGACCTTCGTGGTCTCACTTGCGAAATCGTGATTGGACTTGACGCGCTACTTCGGGACGAGCGACCCGGCGCGGCTTCCTGGGGTTGGATGAATCGCGCCGTTTCGGCCGGGGTCGTTATGTGCTCATTCGAGCGCAATAGAGCGCGACTCGCGATCACTCTAGGCTGGTCTTGCCGAGCTGAGTGTACCAAGTAGCGTTGTCCCAAAAGCTCGTGATCTTGATGATCCGGCCTTCCTCGTTAGTTTCCAGAATGAACAGATGGCGCAACCAATACTCCTTGCCTTTGTTCGTGATTCCAAACGCGTCCTTAATCTGCTTTCCGCCGATGTGAACATCCACGAAGGCAACGTCACCGCTCTTGTCCTCCCAGATTGTGCTAACCTCGTTGCGCAGGTCAGGGAAAGCATCGATCAGCGTCCGCCAGACCGGCACGCCATCTTTGAGGACATTGCCGGAACCAGCGTCACCGAAAGGCACGTAGACGAACGTGGCATTCTCGGTAAAAAGAGTGGTCATGGCGTCTACCTTCCGATCGCGGTAAGCGTCGAAGAATTTCTTTGCCGCTTCCGCTGCATTTGCCGCTTCCGCCGCAGCGACCGCGAAGGCAGACAAGGTGATTGCGATCAGCACCGCCGCCGAAATCCGAGCTGGGTGTAATTTTTCCCGTGTCCTGAGTGAATGGAACGTCATCATCTCCTCCCTGAGATTGTTGACTGCAGCAGATTGTCCAAAACGGCAGATCAGGATTCTCCTAGATCGAGGAACGTCCTCGCTTCCTTGATGTCCGGCGTCGCGAAGCCCTCTGTGAACCAGCCGCAAACCGGTGCGAGAAGGTCGTGGGCCCTTTGCCGCTCGTTTCCCTGGACCCAGAGTCGGGCAAGAGATGTGGCGGCTCGCAGCTCCCAAAGCTTGGCGCGTTGATGTTGGGCCACGGTAAGCGCGTGCAGGAAGGAAGCCTCGCCCTTCTCGTCCGCCTTCAAGTCCAGGAGCAGTTCGCCCTTGCGGAGGTGCAACTCAGTCTCGTTCCACCGCTCGTTGGTCTCGGTGATCAATGCGAGCCCTTCCTCGATCCTGTCGAGTGCCGCGCGTGGGTTGCCAAGCCTGCTGAGGGCGCTGGCGAGCATGAGCAGCCAGCGTGGCACAAAAAGCTTAGCGTCGTGCCCACGCCATTCGACTATGCCGTCACGCATTTGAGCAAGACCGCTATCCGACTCACCCGCCTGGATCAGAACCCAACCCTTGAGAATGACCCCTGCTGTACGCCAAAGTGAGAAACCGTGCTCCGTACTGATTGAGATCAGTTCATCGACAATGGCCTCATCCGCACCAAAGTTGCTGTCGCGCTTATACGCGCCGAGATCTCTCGAATAAGTGCAAAACAGGGCCGATTGGAACAGGCCGAACGCCGCGGATGGGCTGTGCCGGTGGTGTCTTATAGCCTGTAACAACTCGGTGTATTTCTCGAATGCTTGATCGGGATAACCGAGGTGCAGCAGCGCGTGGGCGATATAGCAAAGGTTTGCGATACGGGGATCATAGGCGAATCGATAGGCAAGCGGAGCGTGCTCGTTCGGATCGTACAGCGCCAACGACGCCTCCATATGCTTGCGTCCGGCATCAAAATCTCCCCGGTGCACCGACGTGATGCCGACGCACCGGTGTGCGATCATGATTGTGGCCCGATCGCAGTCGCATTCGGCCCTGCGCAGCATCGATGTCGTCGTTGCCAGCGCAGCATCGAGTTGACCACGCAGGAGGTAGACGAGATACCGGCCGTAATCGGCCACGCTGCGCAGAGTGATGTCGTCCACTCGCTCGCATAACTCCTCGGCTCGCGCGAACGCCGCTGCGGTGGCCGGCGACGACCAACCTTTGGCCGCCATAAAGGCGGTGCCCAACGCCACCTGCATATCCAGCTCCAGGCGGACGCGCTCCTGAGTGTCAGGTAGCGTGCGGACAAGTCTTAGCCCATTTTCCAGGTGCGCGATCGACTCCAAAATTGCAGAGCGCTGGATCGCCGATTGCGCGGCTTGCCACCAGTAGCTGACTGCCCGCTCGATAAGGCCTGCCTCGGTGCAGTGATGGGCAATGATCTCCGGCAAAGCCTCGGAACCCGCTGCCACACGCTCTTCGAGAGCCGCGGCGATGCGCGCGTGCATCTGCTGCCGCCGAGTTTTAAGAAGGCTGGAATACGCCGCATCCTGCACAAGCGCATGCTTGAAGCTGTAGGTCGCTTCCGGCGGCGCACCGCGGCAATAGATCAGCTCGGACCTGCAGAGCTGGGCCAAAGCGTCCTGCAGTTTGCCTTCGTCGTGCGGCGCCACGGCGGCCAGCAGATCGTGCGAGAATTCGCGGCCGATTACAGCCCCGATCTGCGCCACCTCCTTGACCGGCGCCAGGTGATCGAGGCGAGCCATTAGCGAGTCGTGCAGCGTAGCCGGGATCGCCAGCGGCGGGAGAGTTCCGGTCAACTCGAAATGATTGCCGACGTCCCGCAAAAGGCCTGACTCCAGGACTGTCTTGGTCAGTTCCTCAACGAATAGCGGAACCCCGTCAGTTCGCGCCATGATCTGGTCCAGAACCTCGCGCGGTAGCGCCTTGCCGCCGGTGACGCGGAGAGCCACGGCTGCGCCGTGCCGTCGCGTGAGACGAGAAAGCGAGAGCTGGGTCACATGGGCATGGCTGGTCCAGGGTGGGCTGAATTCCGGCCGGAAGGTGATCAGAACCAGTGCCGGCAGACGCTGGACCCGCTCAATTACCAGGCCCAGCAGCTCTAGTGTGGAAGGGTCGATCCAATGCACATCCTCGTATACGGCCAACACAGGCTTCTGCTTGGCTAGGCCGGCGAGCTGCTCGACCAAGATTTCCAGCGTGCGTTGCTTGATGCGCTGTGGCGGCAGATCGATTGGCGGGTAGCGTGTTTCGGTTGGGATCGCAAGCAGAGCGGCCAGTACTTGCGCCGCCTCCCGGTCCTGCTCGCCGCCCCGAGCGAGCAGAGTTTCAAGTTTATCGAGCTTCATCTCGGCGAAGTCATCACGGTCAAAATGCGCCGCCCGCTCCAAAAGTCCGACCACCGGATAAAGCGCACTGTTGGTGTGGTACGGCGAGCAGTAATTGCTGAGCGGGATGTACGATTCGTTGGCCAAGTGCTCGCGCAAGGCGCGCACAATGCGCGACTTGCCAATCCCCGGCTCCCCGGAGAGGAGGATCACCTGTCCTTCACCTTCCTCCGCCCGCGACCAGCGTTCCAGAAGCAGAGCCAGCTCCTGCTCGCGGCCAACGAGCTTCGTCAGCGCGCCGGTGTGGAATGCCTCGAAGCGGCTTTCGGCCCGGCCCTCGCCTCTGACGGAATAGGCTTTCAAGGCCGTCTCGAAGCCCTTCAGAACCTGTGGTCCCAGATCCTCCAACTCGAACAGATCGCCCAGCAGATGTCTTGTGCTCTCGGCGACAATTACGCTGCCCGGCCGGGCCAAGTCCTGCAGTCGCGAGGCCAAGGTCGGCGTCTCGCCGACCACCGCCCGCTCGCGCGCTTCCTTGTCGCCGACAAGCTCACCGACCACCACGAGACCCGTCGCGATCCCCACCCGGCCCGCAAGCGGCTTGCCATCCGGCGCCCGCAGTTGCGCCACTGAACTGGCAACCGCCAAGCCTGCGCGCACCGCCCGCTCGGCATCATCTTCATGCGCTCGTGGCCAGCCGAAATATGCCAGCACACCATCGCCCATGAATTTCGCAATGTGTCCCTCGAAGCGGGTAATCTCGCCTGCGCAACAATTCTGGTAGCCTCGGATGATCTCACTCATCTCCTCGGGATCGACCCGAGCCGAAATCGCGGTGGAGCCGACCAGATCAGCGAACATCACGGTCAGTTGCCGCCGCTCGGCACCGGTTGGGGACGCCGGTGCCGACGCAAGTTCGGCGACTTGAGTCAAGGCTTTGACACCTTCAGCTGAGATTGCAGAGGAACTTTCCCGCAGCTCGGCAATAGCCTCCAGAAGCTTCCGGCGGTGCCCTACCGAACTGACGCCGATGTCCTTGAGATCCTCGGCCGTCAGCCGCAGGAGCACTTCGGCCTCGACGTTGTTCTCACGAAAGGCCGTGCCGTATTGCTGCAGCCCTAAGCTGCGCAGCCACTCCTCAATGTCCATGTCCCACTTCCGCGGTGGAGACGCCGGAGGGCTCCTTCGGCAACAGTCCGGCAGTCTTACACAACTGGGGTCCTATGCAACGTCATGGAAGTTGTGGCCGACGGGCTTCTAGCGGCCGGCGTGTTAGCGAGGTAGGCGGATCAACCGTCCGGTCTTTGAACCCTGCCGAATTTCAGATCGCTGGAACGAACGGCAGATCCCCACAGCTGTCCTTAAACCACGCCCGCGCCAAGGTCGCGAAAGGGTCACGACGTTCCCTTGACCTCTCATCAGGGATGGTCCGCAAGGGGTCGTCTCGCGTCCTTCTACGTGTGTACCAAGCGTCAGGACTTCACCACTAGCGCGTGGGTTCGCTTGGACCGCCGGGTTAACCCTGTGATCGGCCTCAGGACAGCGGGCTCAGCGCCTGAGCTCAAGGATGTCGAGCTTCGATTCGTGATAGGGGGCCGGGAACTCGATGCGCCATTCGTTGGCGCTGTTGCGAAAGGCATAGCCGACCTGGTCGCTTTGCGGGCCGCTGCCATAGGGTTTTGCGGGATCGTTGTTGACAAAGAAGGAGCCGAGATAGATCGCGCGCTTTTCGCCGTCGTCGAAGAAACGGCCCTTGGTGCGTTGCGAACCGGTGCATTTTTCCAGCATCCAGCCTGAACCATCGTCGCTCACCTTGCACTTGAACCAGCCATAGATGACGAGCGGGCTCAGTCCGCCGGCCTTGATGGTGCGGCACTGCCAGCTGCCGGCCAGGTCCTTGCCGGAAAACGCGACCAGCGGCTTTGCCAGCAAGGCGTCGAGCTGCTTGACCTCGGCGTCGTCGCCGGCCCTGGCTTCATCAAGGGCTGCCTTGCGCGTCTCGTCATATTTGTCGAGCCGCACCTTATCGGCGGGCGTGATCAGCTTCTGCACCTCGCCATCGGCGAGCGCGGGCAGGGCGAAGCAGAAAACGCCTGCGGCAATCAGGAGGCGAGCGATCATCGGTGCGTTTCCCGGTCGACGGCTGGAACAGCGTGTTTTCTCGTTTGGCATACAACTTACCGGTTCGCGGCGGCCTGTCATCCGTGCTTAACAGCGGTCAGCTTAAAACTCGTGGTTTTGCCGATGCGGATCTTGCTTACGGGGTCGTCAGGCTGGCTGGGCAGCGCGCTCGCGCCGCGCCTGCGGGCGCTTGGCCATGACGTCATCGGGCTGGATCCGGTCCCGTCGGCGCAAACGCAAATGATCGGCTCGGTCGCCGACCGTGATCTGGTGATGCGGACGGTCGGGGAAAACCGCATCGAGGCGATCGTCCACAGCGGCGCGCTGCACAAGCCTGACATCGAACACCAACGTAATGAGGATTTCATCGAGACGAATGTGCGCGGCACCCTGAACCTGCTCGACGCGGCGGTGTTATCAGGCGTTCAGCGCTTCGTCTTCACGTCGACGACCTCGCTGATGATCTCGAAAGCCATACGCGCCGGCCTCACCGGCGGTGCGCGCAAGGCCGCCTGGCTGACGGAAGACATGGCGCCCGAGCCGCGCAACATCTACGGCGTAACCAAGCTTTCGGCCGAACATCTTTGCCGCCTCTATCACATCCAGTCCGGACTGCTGGTGATCGTGCTGCGCACCGCCCGGTTCTTTCCCGAGGCAGACGACATGGCGCATGCGATCGAGCAGTCGGACGCCAACACCAAGGCCAATGAGCTGTTGTTCCGCCGACTGACCGTGGAAGATGCCGCCGAGGCCCATGTCGCGGCGCTGGAGAAGGCGCCGCGACTGGGCTTCGATATCTTCATCGTCTCGGCGCCCACGCCGTTCCGGCCTGATGATTGCGAGGCATTGATCGCTGACGCGCCGCCCGTCGTCGCCCGCTATTTTCCGGAATTTCCGGCGCTCTACGCGCGAAAGGGCTGGACGATGTTTCCCTCGATCGACCGTGTCTATGACGCCTCGCGGGCGCGGGACAGGCTGGGCTTCGTCTGCAAGACGAGCTTTGCCGCTGTGCTCGCCGGGCTAGCAGCGGAAGAAGGAGCGGCCTGAACGGTCAGCCGTGTCCGGCGGCGCTGGCCAGCTCCTTCGTCAGGTCGCCATAGCCGGTCGAGCGGCGCTCATAGGCGAGGCCGAGCATTTCCGCGGCCTTCTCCGCTACCTTGTCGAGTTCCGGATCGTCAGTCTGGGCGATGTAGACCAGCTTCTGGTAATTGCCGAAATAGTCCTTGATGAGCTCCGGATGCCGATCGAGGCCGAGCGGCTTCATGAAGAAGGCATCGAACTGCCGGCACAGGAAATCGGTCATGTAGAACGACATCATGTCGTCGTCGGCGATTTTCGCATAGGCTTCCATGCCCTGGTAGAAGGCAAAGCAATGCGGACCGGCCATGCGCTCGACCCCATGCTTCTCGCAGACGCGGTCGAGCAGGCCGCCGGTGCCGCAATCGGCATAGCCGACGAAAATATTGGTGTAGCCGTCCGCCTTGGCCTTCTCGATTGCCTTGTCCATGGCCGGCGCGATGCGGTCCGGGTAGAAATGGAACTCCGCCGGCAGGCAGGTCAGGTCGAGATGGTCGAGCCCCAGCTGCTCCTTAACGGCCAGAACTTCGCGCGCAATCATCCCGCAGGCGATGACAAGCAGCCTGTCACCTTGATCGGGTTGTAGTTTTCTCGCAATGCTCATGGAACCAGTCTAACCGATTTTCGTTGCTGTCCCACGAATCTATCTGTTGAGGGAGATACCATTCATGAAACCGCTACGCATTGCGCCGATCGCCATCCTCGCTTGCGCCCTGGCTCTTTCGGCCTGCGCCAACACCGTCCGCGGCGTCGGCAGGGATGTCAAATCGACAGCCAACGCGGTCGAGGATACGGTCCAAAATCCCTGATCCCGCGGATATCAACAAGGCGCATCGCTATCGAGAAAGTTCAAGCGATGCGCGTTAAGTCATTGTAACATCTGGGAACAACAAAGTCGCGTTGCAAGGCTTGGCTCGGTTTATGGTCCATGCCGAATTCGCCGAAGTGAGGTCGAAGCGGCCGTGGTGTCCGCCTATTGCAATTGTTTCGTCAGGTGGGGGTTCGCTGGGGCAGGCACGAAAAGTTGACTTTTCGAATGGGGGGACATGCCGGTAATCTTTCCCTGTACCTCAACAACGAAGCTAGGAGCATAGAATGAAGACCGCTCTCTTAGTTGTCGCCGCTCTGGGCCTTTCGGCGTCCGGCGCCGCAGCGGAATGTGTCGGCCACAACAACACGACGGCTTCCGTAGAGCAGCAAACCAAAGCTGCAAGCGTAGATCAGCAAACCACAGTCGCAAGCGTCGCGAATACAACCGCCGACACGCCGATCCTGAAAAAGGAAGAGGCGAAAGAGTCTGAATAGGCGATACAAGCCGCTACGCGGAACGCTGTTGCTTGTTGAAGACTTGACATGCCGGCGCTACGCGGCGCCTCGTCTGCAAGAGCATAGGTACGGGCTCCGTACTTATGCTCTTGTGTTCTCCTCGTCAGTTCAGGCCGAAGCGCGGACGTTGTGCTTGCGCTTCATAAAATCCTTGGCGGTCTCGACTGCCACGGCTGCGTCGCGGCAATAGGCGTCGGCGCCGACGGCTTTGCCGAATTCCTCGTTGAGCGGGGCACCGCCGACCAGCACGACGTAGTCGTCGCGGATTCCCTTTTCCTTCATCGTGTCGATGACGACCTTCATGTAGGGCATGGTCGTCGTCAGCAGCGCCGACATGCCGATGATGTCAGGCTGGTGCTGTTCGATGGCGTCGAGGTATTTTTCCACCGCATTGTTGATGCCGAGGTCGATGACGTCGAAGCCGGCGCCTTCCATCATCATGCCGACAAGGTTCTTGCCGATGTCGTGGATGTCGCCCTTGACGGTGCCGATCACCATCTTGCCCTGCTTCGGCGCGCCGGTGGCGACAAGCAGCGGACGCAGGATGAACATGCCCGCCTTCATCGCGTTGGCCGACAACAGCACTTCCGGCACGAACAGGATGCCGTCGCGAAAATCCTCGCCGACGATGCGCATGCCTTCGACCAGTGCCTCGGTCAGCACCTTGTAAGGCGCCCAGCCGCGCTCGAGCAGGATATTGGTGCCTTCCTCGATCTCTTCCTTCAGCCCGTCATAAAGGTCATCGTGCATCTGCTGGACGAGTTCGTCGTCGGAAAGCTCGGAAAGGATGATCTCGTCGTCGGCCATTTTTAATCCAGCTCCTTGCCGCACAGATGCAATTGCGGGGCCTCAAATATCACGTCAATACCTAACCCGCTACAGGCCAGCGTCCATAGCTGATTTGCGACTTCCCGCAAAAGGAAAGCGACTGCAGATCTATTGGAATTCTTGTCGATTTTGCGACAGGCGTTGGCGCTGGCGGGCCGTTTCGAATAGGGTGCATGACTACGATCCGGCCAGAAGCCGCGATATGCGGCAATAATAATTGTGCCAGAACAAAAGCCAGGGAAGAACGATCATGAGTGAGAACGCGCCGGTCGATCAGGAAGCGTCAAACGCGCGGCGCGGACGCGCCGCCAGTGGTGGTGCCGCTGCCCGACGGGCGGCGCGCTCGGGTGGCGGCCCCGGCACCCAACTCACCTACATCAAGCGCAAGATCAACGTCTATGAGGTGCTGGACGAGGAAGGGCTGACGCTGATCGAGAAGAACACCGACACGGTGCTCGAAGAGATCGGCATCATCTTTCGCGACGACGCCGAGGCGCTGCAGCTGTGGAAAGAGGCCGGCGCCGACGTCAAAGGCGAGCGCGTGCACTTTCCCAAGGGGCTCTGCCGCTCACTTCTGAAGACGGCGCCGTCCGTCTATACCCAGCATGCCCGCAATGCCGAACGTTCGGTGCAGATCGGCGGCAACGCCACGGTCTTCGCACCGGTCTACGGCCCGCCCTTCGTGCGCGACCTCGACGGCGTCAGGCGCTATGCGACGATCGAGGATTTCCGGAATTTCGTGAAGCTCGCCTATATGGCACCGTCGATCCACCATTCGGGCGGCACGGTGTGCGAGCCGGTCGACGTGCCTGTCAACAAGCGCCATCTCGACATGATCTACAGCCACATCAAATATTCGGACAAGCCGTTCATGGGCTCGGTCACCGCGCCGGAGCGCGCCGAAGACACGGTGGCGATGGCCAAGATCGTGTTCGGCGACGATTTCGTCGAGAACAACACGGTGCTGACCAGCCTGATCAACGCCAATTCGCCGATGGTGTTCGACGAGACCATGCTGGGGGCGCTGAAAGTCTATTCGCGCCACAACCAGGCCTGTATCGTCACGCCGTTCATCCTCGCCGGCGCGATGAGCCCGGTGACGGTCGCCGGCACGCTGACCCAGGTCCTGGCCGAAGTGCTGGCTGGCGCGTCGTTCACGCAGCTGATCCGGCCGGGCGCACCGGTGCTGTTCGGCACCTTCGCCTCGTCGATCTCGATGCAGTCGGGCGCGCCGACCTTCGGCACGCCGGAGCCGTCACTGGTTTCCTATGGCGCAGCGCAGCTCGCGCGCCGGCTTGGCCTGCCGTTCCGCACCGGCGGCTCGCTCTGCGCCTCGAAAATCCCGGACGCGCAGGCCGCCTATGAGAGCGCCAACACGCTGAACTCGACGATCCTCGCCGGCACCAATTTCGTGCTGCATTCGGCCGGCTGGCTCGAGGGCGGGCTCGCTTCCTGCTACGAAAAATTCATGATGGACATCGACCAGCTCGGCATGACCCAGAAGTTCTCCGAAGGCGTCGACCTGTCGGAGAACGGCCAAGCGATGGATGCCATCCGCCAGGTCGGCCCGGGCAGCCACTATCTCGGCTGTGACCACACCCAGGCCAATTTCCAGACGGCATTCTACCGTTCCAGCATCGCCGACAACAATTCCTACGAGCAGTGGCTGGCCGAAGGCGAAAAGTCGGCACCGCAGCGCGCCAACGAACTCGCTCGCCGCTGGCTGGAAAGCTACGAGGCGCCGCATCTCGATCAGGGCATCGACGATGGGCTGAAGGACTTCATCGCCAGCAAGAAGGCGTCGATGGCCGACGCCTTCACCTGAAAGGAGCCCGAGTCAGGCGGGGCTAAAGTCGCCAACATCATCCACAAGGAAGTCTGGCGGAGCGCCTTCTCCGAGCCGGACAGCAAGGGATGATCCTTGAGCGCAGCATGGTCGAAGATATAGCGGCGGCGCTTTCCGCCCACGGCCTCATCCTGCGCGGCGGCTTCAATTTTGCAGGCGGTGAGGAAACACCCTCCGGTCTCTCCGGCGCTGCCGCCAGATCCGTCCTGCTGGTGGGGCAGGCGGGCGCCGCGCCGTGGCCGCATTTTCTGCGCTGGCGGGAAGGCCAATCGCAAACTGTTGCGGATCCGCTCGATGCATGGTCGCGCGAAGTGATCGGCGCAGTGGCGAAGAAATTCGGCGCGCGCGCCGTGTCGCCGTCCGACACGCCTTATCTGCCGTTCCAGCAATGGGCGATGCAGGCGGAGGGTCTGAAACCGTCGCCGCTCGGCATCCTCATGCATCCGCAATACGGGCTGTGGCACGCCTATCGCGGCGCGCTGCTGTTCGAGGACGAGATTGCGTTTGGGGAAACTCGCGAAGTGGTTCACCTTTGCGATGCATGTGTCGACAAACCCTGCCTGAAATCCTGTCCGGTCGATGCCTATTCTGCGGATGGTTTTGCGCACAAGGCCTGTCTGGCGCATGTGCGTGGGCACAACGGCGCGCCGTGCCGAACCGGCGGCTGTCTCGACCGCAATGCCTGTCCCGACGGCGCGGCCTATCGCTATCCGCCACAGGTTCAAGCCTTCCACATGGCGGCGTTCGCGGGTCTGTAGCATCGCCGAATGCCGAACGAAACTTGAACACCGTAATTGCGACCGCCCTGCAAAAAATCTTTCCATCATCCCAAGGAATCGCCACTAGCCTTCGTCCAACAGGAAGATGATGGCGATGATGCTGGATGAAAGCGAAGCCTCCGACGCCGAACTGATCGGGCGTGCGCAGGGCGGAGACAGGGGGGCTTTCGGCACATTGCTCGAAAGGCACTATGACTTCGTCTATCGCGCCGCCTATCGCTGGTGCGGGAAAAAGGCCGACGCGGAGGATATAGCCCAGGAAGTCTGCGTCCGGCTCGGCCGGGCGATCCGCGATTATCATGGCAGCGGCGCCTTCACCACCTGGCTCTACGCCATGACGCTGAATGCGGCACGCGACATGATGCGCAAGACCGCCCGCGAGGCAATCAAGACCGAAGCCTACGGGGCTTACGAGCTGATCTCGGGAGAGGCCCCGGCCGAGCCCGAAGATCCAGCCGAGGCGCTTTGGGCGGCGGTGCGGATGCTGCCGGACAAGCAGCGCGACGCGGTGCTGCTCGTCTATGGCGAAGGGCTGAGCCACGCACTCGCTTCCGAGGCGATGGGCATCTCGGAGACGACGGTTTCCTGGCACATCCATGAAGCGAAGAAACGGTTGAAGGCGTTGATGCTTTCAGCCGGGGAAGTGTGATCATGGTCGACGACAACGAACTCACCAGGCTGCGCGACATCGCAGCACCGGCACCCGGTACCGCGGCGAAGGCGCGTGCCTTCGAGGCCGCCATGCGGGCTTACGACCTGGACGAAAAAACTTCACCTGCCGCCCAAGGAACGGCGAAAGGGCTTCGTCTCACAGAGCGAGCACAAAAGCTCTGGAGCGAAATCATGCAAAAGAAACTCTTCGCCACCCCGGCCATTGCCGGGCTCGTCGCCCTGCCGATCGCCGGATACGCCACGATCTATATGCTGCAGGAGCAGCCGTTCTATTCCGGTGGGGACGAGAAGATCGCTGAAACGCTGGCCGATAAACCAGCGGCCAAAGCGCCGGGGGCCGGGGGGGCCCGGCCCCCCGCCCCGGGCGCAAAACGGGTGTAATCCCCAGGCCCCCCCCCAAAACCCCGCGCCCCCCCCGCGC
>NZ_JBVVPV010000003.1:174205-198574 GCF_055811735.1 Mesorhizobium sp. WSM4850
TGTGTTTTTTTTTAAAACGCCCTCGGTTTTTTTTTGGGGGGGGTCCCCACCCCCCCCCCCCCCGCCCCCCAAACCCCCCCCCCCCCCCCCGGGGGGGGGGGGGCCCCCCCCCCCCGCCCCCCGAGGCCGATAAGCGGATGAAAGCCGATGCCGACGCCGAAAACCGCGTCGCAGCCGAGGCGCTTGTCGCGCCGGCATCGCCGCCGAAGCCACAATCGGCTGCCGGCGGCCTGGCGCAGCAGGACTCTCTGGCCCGCAATGCGGCGCCCGAGCCGGCACCTGCGACGAAAGGCGAGTTCGCAAGGGATGGTGGAACTGCGCCGACTGGCAGAGTGATGATGTCCATGTCTCCTCCGAAAGCCGACGGAGCCACGCAGGCTGGCCGCATGCCAGGCGCCGAATCCAAGCTGATGGTACAGCCGCAGGCCATGCCGGCCGACCAGATGCTGCCGGAGCAAAACCGCGACCGCATCGAGGATTTCAAGAGCAATCCGGTGCGTGCAGCACTTGAGGACCCGGTCTCGACCTTCTCGATCGATGTCGACACGGCCTCCTATTCCTTCGTGCGGCGTTCGCTCAGGGACGGTGTCGTGCCGCAGGCCGACACGGTCCGCGTCGAGGAGATGATCAACTACTTCCCCTATGACTGGAAAGGACCGGACGTTGCCTCGACGCCGTTCAACTCGACGGTCAGCGTCATGCCGACGCCGTGGAACGAGCACACCAGGCTGATGCATGTCGCCATCAAGGGTTTCGACGCCAAGCCGGCCGAGCAGCCCAAGGCCAATCTGGTCTTCCTGATCGACGTATCGGGCTCGATGAACGAGCAGGACAAGCTGCCGCTCCTGCAGTCCGCCTTCCGGCTTCTGGTCAATAAATTGAAGCCCGAGGACACCGTCTCGATCGTCACCTATGCGGGCGATGCCGGCACTGTCCTGGAGCCGACGAAGGTTTCGGAGAAGGACAAGATCCTCAATGCCATCGACACGTTGGCGCCCGGCGGCAGCACGGCCGGCGAGGCGGGTATCAGGCAAGCCTATCGGCTGGCGCAGAAATCCTTTGTCAACGACGGCATCAATCGCGTGATGCTCGCGACGGACGGCGACTTCAATGTCGGCCAGACCGACGATGACGATCTGAAGCGGTTGATCGAAAAGGAGCGCAAGACCGGGGTGTTCCTGTCGGTGTTCGGTTTCGGCCGCGGCAACCTGAACGATCAGATAATGCAGACCATCGCCCAGAACGGCAACGGCACCGCCGCCTATATCGACACTTTGGCCGAGGCCGAGAAGGTGCTGGTCGAGGATGCGTCCTCGACATTGTTCACCATCGCCAAGGACGTGAAGATCCAGGTCGAGTTCAACCCGCAAAAAGTCTCGGAATACCGGCTGATCGGCTACGAGACCCGGGCCTTGAACCGCGAGGATTTCAACAATGACCGCGTCGATGCCGGCGAGATCGGTTCGGGGCATTCGGTTACCGCGATCTACGAGATCAGGCCGAAGGACAGTGGCGGGGAGAAGATCGATCCGCTGCGCTACGGCCAGGCTGCAGTGAACAATGGCGGCGTCGCCAATGCCGACGAATATGCCTTCGTCAAGATCCGCTACAAGTTGCCGAACGAGGATGCCTCGAAGCTGATCACCACGCCGGTGACATCGGCCAACGAAGTGGCTGGTTTCGACCAGGCCAGCATCGACCAGCGATTCTCCGTTGCCGTCGCAGCTTTTGGCCAGAAGCTGCGCGACGAGGATGCGACCGCGAAGTTCGGCTACGACAAGATCATCGAGATTGCCACTGCCGCCCGTGGAGCCGACCCGTTCGGGTACCGGTCCGAGTTCCTCTCGCTGGTGCGCCTTGCCTCGGCGCTCGGCGGTAACCGGTAGTGGGTGTGACGGCCGGTTTTCCTCAGATGGGATCGTTCTGATACGGAAAACCACCGATGGGCGGTGAGGCAGGCCGGCAGGGAAAACCTTGCCGGCCTTTTCAATTGCGTCAGGCGCGGCTGCGCCGGCGCTCGCGGCGGGCTTCGCTGGTCTCGACGGTGTTGACCGTCGCCTGCTTGTTGCGCATCGGGCCGATGCGCTCGACAATTTTTTCGACGGTAGGGCGATCCGACCTTGTGTGCGCATCGAGTGCCTTGCGCATGGCGGCGAGGTGGGCGAACGAGGTGCCGCAGCAACCGCCGACGATCTTTGCGCCGGCATCGACGGCCAGCCTGACATAGTCGGCCATCAGCTCGGGCGTGCCGGAATAGTGGATTTCGGCGCCGCGAAATTCCGGAATGCCGCAATTGCCCTTGACGATCACCGTCGCCTCCGGCTTCGCCTCGGTCATGTCGAGCAGTGAAGCGAGGATGTCGGAGGCGCCGACGCCGCAATTGGCGCCGACACCGAGCGGCGCCTGCGACAAGCCATCGGTGACGCCGTGGATGTCCTTCGGCAACAGCCCCATCATGGTGCGGCCGGCGGTGTCGAAGGAGCCGGTATAGGTATAGGGCAGGCCGACGCGGATCGCGGCTTCGGCTGCGGCACGGATTTCGTCCGGCGCCGACATGGTCTCGATCCAGGCGACTTCGGCGCCGCCGGCCTTCAGGCCCTCTATCTGTTCGGCAAAGGCGTCGACCGCCTCGTCATAGGTCATGGCGCCGAGCGGCACCAGCAGCTCGCCGGTCGGGCCGACCGAGCCGGCGACGATGACCTTGCGGCCGGCCTTATCGGCGACAGCGCGGGCGATCTCGGCGGCGCGCTTGTTCAGCGCGTAAACCCGGTCCTGCGCATGGTGCAGCTTCAGCCGGTGGCGGGTGCCGCCGAAGGAGTTGGTCAGGATGATGTCGGCGCCGGCATCGACGAAGTTCTGGTGCAGACTGGTGATGGTGTCCGGCGCCGTCTCGTTCAGCAACTCTGGAGCCTCGCCGGCCTCCAGCCCCATGGCGAACAGATTGGTGCCGGTGGCGCCATCGGCGAGCAGAACGCCCTTTTCGGCAAGCAAAGCGTCGATTGGATTGGTCATTGGAAATCACGCCTTCCGGGATTCGTTGTCGGGATATAAAGAAATCCTTATATGACGTCAATGTCGGTGCAGGAGGCAAGCCGTCAAAATCGCATTTCCGCCAGCCTTTGGGTGAAGCTGGCTGCTTCGTGCGCATTGATGTCGGCGGCGCGGATCAGATTGTCGAAATGGCTGGTCAGCTTGCGGACCGGCTGGGTCGCGTTCAGCACCAGATACATGTCGCCGACATAGATGGCGGCGCGATAAGGCCCGAAGATGGTGTAGGGGATCGAATAACGCATCCGTCCGTCATAGAGAAACAGGCGGAAGGTGGGATAAAGGTCGTCGAGCAGCGTCGCCATATGAAGAAGCTGCTGGTGGCGGGCGGCCTCAGGGAAACGGTCCCAGACGCCCAGGCCGCGCGCAAAGATCTCCAGCGTATGGCGCGGCATGCAGACTTCCATGTCGGTTTCCGGCCGCCGGTTGTAGTCGATGCGGTACTGCGTCTCGCCGGCCTGGGCCTCACGGCTCTTGTTGGCGATACCGGCCTCGTAGTCGACGAGCGCTTCGGTGCGCAGAAGATCGGGAATGCCGGCCGGCACGTAACGGATTTTCGTGCCCGCGGCCTCGGCATGCCATCTGGCCAGCAGCGTGCGGTCGAAGCCGTCAGGCGCTTCCTCGATCTCCAGGCTCTCGCGGATTTCACCGGTGAGGCCTTCGTCCTGGCTGAGGCCGAGCAGCCAGTCGAGCGACACTTTGAATTCGGCGGCGATGTTGAGCAGCGTTTCGGCGCGGGGAAGGCGTGTCGAGGCGCCGGACAGCAGCTGCGAAAGCGCCGAACGGTCGATGCCCACCGCAGTCGCGAAAGCGGACTGGTTCAGATCGGATCGTGTCAGGAGCATTTTCAGGCGCTCCCGAAAGACCGTCGACAGGTCGCGTTTGTCCATATCGTCATTCCAGCCATTGGGAGAAAAAAAATTCGCCGAACCCGCCGACCTGGCACTTTGGGCGTAAATGAATCCTCAAGCCTGTTTACAATAGATAACACATGCAGCTGAAAATGCGCAATCGCAACATTTTGTGCGCTTTGTCGCGTTGCAGCATCACGACGCTCCTGACACAATGCTGTCAGGAATCAAAACGGTTCCGGCGACTGGAAGGGCAGTGGTCGATCGATGACAAGCAGGAATAACAGACGGCGCAATGCACCGGCCATCGAATGGCCGACGGTCTTCCTCGCGTTTTTCTGCTACGGCACCTGGCTTGCAGCCGGCCTGTTCCTGTGGCCGTCCTATCCGCTGCTGGCGCTCGTCGTCCTGGCCTTGATGGCGGCGCTGCAATCCTCGCTGGCGCATGAAGTCCTGCACGGCCATCCGACCCGCAATGCGCACATCAACGAAGCTTTCGTCTTCCTGCCGATTGGTCTCGTCTGGCCGTTCCGGCGGTTCAAGACCATTCATCTGCGCCATCATGCCGACGAACGGCTGACCGATCCGCTTGACGATCCTGAAAGCTACTACCGGGCGCTGTGGCACCATGACGAATTGCCGCCGGCGATGAAGTTCGTGCTGAAGATCAACAACACCATGATCGGCCGGCTCATTCTCGGTCCGTGGCTGTCATGCATCGGCTTCTTCATCGACGATGCCAGGCAGGTGCTCGCCGGCGACAAGGTGATCCGCAAGGCATGGCTGCTGCACGCCATCGGCCTCGCCGTGGTGCTGCCGGTCGTGCAGTTCGGCTTCGGCATCCCGCTATGGCTCTACATCCTGGTGCCGGTGTGGCTGGGCCAGTCGCTGATCTCGATCCGCACCTTCGCCGAGCATCAGTGGTCGGAGCATCCGGAAGGCCGTACGGTGATCGTCGAACGTTCGCCGCTGTCGTTCCTGTTCCTCAACAACAATCTGCATTTCGTTCATCACAAGAGCCCGACGGTGGCCTGGTACCGGCTGCCGAAGCTGTTTCGCGAGCGCCGTGACGAGTGGCTGCGGATGAACAATGGCTATGCCTATCCAAACTATTTCGCGCTGCTCAAGGCATATGCCTTCAAGGCCAAGGAGCCGATCGTCCACCCGGTGCTGCGGCGCACGCCGGAACCGGGCCGGGCGTTCAAGCCGCGCGTCAGGGCGCGCAGCCTCAATGGGCTTGGCAGTGCGCCGGTACCGGCCGAGCCGCCGAAAGAATGAATTTTTGGGTATTGCCGGCAGCGATGCCCAGGTGCGCGTCAATGGCCTCGTCAATTTTTCTCAGCGTAACGATCAAAGTCCCGGCATGAGCGAGTTCGTTGCCGGCTTGCCGATGTACGACTGGTCTGAAATGCGGAGCGAGGTCGACGCCCAATGGGCGCGGCTGCGTGATGCCTTCCGGCAAAAAGGCATCGACGCGCCGCAGACCATCGCTCGCGCCAATGCCGATCTGCGGGCTGTGGAAGGCGGCATCCGCGACGCCGCCGGAAAGGTCATGGCGCCCGATCCGGCGACGCTGCCGCCGGACGAGTTGGATTTTTTCGGCCTCTGGCTGCATCCGGCGCTGCTGCTCGCTCAGACCTGCTGGGGTCCGATGGAACTCGGGCTGGCGACGCACGTTCAACTGATCGGCCAGCCGCGTTACGACGCGTTCGAGGGCGGGCAGGGTGAACTCTATTCGAGCGCGCTGGTGATGCGTGCTGGTGAAGCGCCAACGGTTGCCTCACCGTCCGATGGCAGCCCGCTCATCCCCCTCGATGTCCTGCGTGACAAGCATTTTACCTTCAACAGCCTCGATTCCATGTCGGGCATTATCGCGCCGACGCGTGACCTGGAGGCGCTGGGCGAAAGCCTGGACATCTTCTCCGAGCGCAGCGAAAGCGGTGGCCACCGCGCCTCGATCGTCGCCATTGCCGAGGGCAAGGCCGATGTCGCGGCGATCGACTGCCAGAGCTGGGCCAATGCGCGGCGCTTCGAGCCGGCAGCGGAAGCGGTCACGGTCGTCGGCTGGACAAGGCGGCGCAAGGGCCTGCCGTTCATCACTGCCAGAACGACACCGGAAACGGTCGTGGAGGCGCTGCGCGAGGCGGTCGCGGCGACCGCATAAAGACAATCAGCCGCCGAGCAGCCGCTCATCGAGCGGGTAGGTCGAAAGCTGCTCGTTGCCGGTTTCGGTGATCAGGATCTGCTCCTCGATCTTGACGCCCTCGCGCCCGCCAAGCCGGCCGATATAGCTCTCGACGCAAAGCACCATGCCCGACACAAGCACGCCGTCGGGGGTGTCTTCGGTCCAGTCGATTGCATGCGGCAGCGTCGGGTATTCGTCGGCCAGGCCGACGCCGTGATAGAGCACGCCGTAACGCGCCGGGAAACAATCTGCGGGCGGCACCGCCGAGCGTTCGACAAGATCGCGGAACGATGTGCCCGGCTGCATCAGGCCGATGTTGTGGGCGATCTGATCGGCGGCGATGCGAAACAGCTCGCGTTGCTCGTTGGACGGCTCGGTCTCGCCGCAGAGCCAGGTGCGCGACAGGTCGGCGCAGAAACCGTAAGGGCCGATCAAATCGGTATCGAAAGCGACGAGGTCGCCGGCTGCGATCGCTCGCGACGAGCATTCCTGGAACCAGGGATTGGTGCGCGGGCCGGATGTCAACAGCCGGGTTTCGACCCATTCGCCGCCACGCGCGATGTTGCCGCGGTGGAGTTCGGCCCACAGTTCGTTTTCGGAAATTCCTGGCCTCAATGCTGCTTCCATCTCGCCCATCGCCGCCTCGCAGGCGACGATCGACCGGCGCATGGCCAGGATTTCGTCGGGCGATTTGATCAGGCGTGCATTTTCCATCAGCGCTTCGCCATTGCCGATCGAGATGCCGAGGCGGGCGAGCTCTCCGACGCCCTCGGGATTGATGTGATCGACGGCGATGCGGCCGATACCGCCACCATGCTGCTTGACCAGATCGGCGATCCCGGCGGCCCAGCGGCGGACTTTTTGCTCGGTGAGCTCGCCGCTGTAGAGATAGATCCACGACACTGCCGGCCGAACCTCGTCGACGACGCCGGAGTGGTCGGAAAGGTGCTCGCAGGAAAAATAGTCGAACAGCACCACCGGACCTTCGGTGGCAACGAAACAATGTCTTGTCGGATTGTGTGCGATCCAGAGCTGCATGTTGGTCGAGTCGGTCGCATAGCGGATGTTGATCGGATCGTAGAGCAAGGCTCCCGCATAGCCGCGGCGCTTCAGCTCGGCGCGGATGCGGTCGAGCCGGTATTGGCGCATGGCGGGCAGGTCGGGAGCAGCAATGCCGGCGGCGTGCCACTCGGCTTCCGCCAGTGCGCCGTAGCCAAGCACATGCTGGTTGAGTTCAGCGGCCTTCTGCCGCGATTTCAGGCGCAACGCATCGATTGAGCCTGCTTCGTCTGGCTCGAACGGGGCGATCCTGCGATGACGACCGAACCGTCGCTCGACCCTCGGATCGCTCATTTTCCTATCCTCCCGATATCAATCGGCCGCGCAGGTCAGGCCCAAGGGCGGGCCGTTGGGTCCAATGCTTTCAGGCCCGCATCTTTTCGCCGCTCGGGTCGAAAGGCGGCTCGACATTGATGCGGACTGGTCGTCGGCTTCCGAGGATCTCGATCTCGAACAGTCCGGCGCTTTCGTCCGCGGCCAAGGCCGCTGGCACATAGCCTTGCGCCATCGATTTCTTGATATAATGGGCATAGCCGCCGGAGGTGACCCAGCCGACCACGCGCCAGTCGCCGTCGACGATGCCGCGCACGGCCGAAGCGCCTTCCGCGGCGCTCGAGCCGCGCACTTCCTCGCCGTCCGCGTCGAAGCGCGGCGCGCCATAGCCGTGCGGCTTCTCCACTGTGCCGTAATCCTTGCCGCCGACCTTGGCCCAGATTGGTTCGTCGCCCATGACGTCGGCGTCTGCGGCATCGACGATGAAGGAGACACGGCGCAGTTTTGGCCCTTCTGCCTGCTCCCTGGCTGCCGCGTCGCGTCCGATGAAGTCGTTCTTCTCCAGCTTAACGAAGCGGTCCATCGCCCCCTCGAACGGCCCGTAGATCGGGCGCAGTTCGCGGAACCAGGTCGGAAAATTCTTTTCCAGGCGCATCGAGAGCAGGGCGCGCATGCCGAAATCGACCAGGCCAAACTCTTCGCCGGCATCCTTGATCGCCTTGTAGACCAGACGCTGGTAGGCCGGCGCCATCCAGATCTCGTAACCGAGGTCACCGGTATAGGTAATGCGATTGACCATGCAGGGCGCGCCGCCGACCGCCATCTCGCGAAAATCCATGAAGCGGAAGGCCTTTGTCGAGATGTCGGCGTCAACCAGTTTCTGCAGGAGGTCGCGTGATTTCGGCCCGGCGATCGACAAGCCGACCAGCGTCTGGTCGAAGCGGTGAATGCGGACCTGTGACGCCCCTGGACCATCCTTCGGCAGGTGCTTCTCGAACCAGCGCATATGATACTTCTGCGCCGCCGACGAGCTCCAGATCATGAAGCGCTCTTCGCCCGCCTTGGCGATGGTGAAGTCGCCGATCAGCCTGCCGAAATCGTTCAGCATAGGGGTCAGCACAATGCGGCCGGTCTTCGGCATGCGGTTGGTCATCAGCCGGTTGAGGAAATCTTCCGATCCCGGCCCGGAGACTTCGTATTTGGCGAAATTGGCGATCTCGGTGACGCCGACCTTCTCGCGGGTGGCGCGCACTTCCTCGCCGATCGGCCCGAAATCGTTGGAGCGATGGAAGGAAACGATGTCCTTCGGCTCGGTGCCTTTCGGTGCGAACCAGAGCGGGGTTTCAAGGCCCCAGCTATCGCCCATGACGGCGTTGTTGGCCAGCATCGTGTCGTAAAGCGGGGTCGTCTGGGCCGGGCGTGCCGCAGGCAGTTCCTCGTTGGGAAAGCGGATGGAAAAACGGCGCGAATAGTTTTCGCGCACCTTGGCATTGGTATAGCGCAGCGTCGCCCATTCGCCGAAGCGCGCGACGTCCATGCCCCAGACGTCGAAGCCGGGATCGCCATGGACCATCCAGTTCGACAATGCCAACCCGACGCCGCCGCCTTGCGAGAAACCGGCCATCACGGCGCAGGCGCACCAGAAATTGGTCAGGCCCTGCACCGGGCCGACCAGCGGATTGCCGTCCAGCGCGAAGGTGAAGGGACCGTTGATGATCTGCTTGATGCCGGCCTTCTCGATGCCGGGAAAATGCTTGAAGCCGATTTCCAGCGACGGCGCGATGCGGTCGATGTCGGGCTGCAGCAGCTCATGGCCGAAATCCCACGGCGTGTTGACCGGAGACCACGGCTTGCAGGCTTTTTCATAGGTGCCGAGCAGGATGCCGTTGCGTTCCTGGCGGGTGTAGATCTCGCCCTTGAAGTCCATAACGCCGATCATCTCGCGGCCGGTCGACTTGTTGAATTCCTCGACCTCCGGCATCGGCTCGGTCAAAAGGTACATATGCTCCATGGCCAGCAGCGGCAGCTCGACGCCGACCATGCGGCCGATCTCGCGCGCCCACAGGCCGCCGCAGTTGACGACATGCTCGGCCTTGACCGTGCCTTGCTCGGTTACGACGTTCCAGGTGCCGTCGACCTCCTGCGTCAGCTCGACGACGCGGTTGCGCAGCACGATCTCGGCGCCGAGCTTCCTGGCGGCCTTGGCGTAGGCGTGGGTGGTGCCGGAAGGATCGAGATGGCCTTCGACCGGATCCCACATGGCGCCGACGAAATTGGTCTCGTCCATCAGCGGGAACATCGCCTTGGCCTCTGACGGCGTGATCAGCTCGGTGTCCATGCCGAGATAGCGGCCTTTGGCGTGGGCAAGGCGCAGGAAGTCCATGCGCTCGGGCGTGTCGGCCATCATCACGCCGCCGGTCAGGTGCAGCGAGCAGGACTGGCCTGAAAGCGCTTCGATCTCCCTGTAGAGCTGCACCGTATAGGCCTGCAGCTTGGCGACATTGGGATCGCCATTGAGCGTATGGAAGCCGCCCGCCGCATGCCAGGACGAACCGGAAGTGAGCTCCGAACGCTCGATCAGCATGATGTCGGTCCAGCCCGCCTTGGCCAGATGGTAAAGCACCGAGCAGCCGACGACGCCGCCACCGATGACAACCGCTTTTGCATGAGATTTCATGAAGATAGTTCCGTTTTTGAAGAGATTGAATCGAGTGGGCGGGGCGTGAAAGCAAAGCGAGGAAGGGCGCTGGCTGGAATAATCTCACGCCCTTCCTCTACCCCGTCGATCGGGGGAGAGGTGTCGAGCGGAGCTCGACGGAGTGGGAGTCGCCTGTTCATCAAATCAATACAGATGATCAAAAATCAGTCGGCGCGCCGCCTTCAGACCGACGTTTGTCGACGAAGGCGTCGAGCTCCTCGCGGATAGCCGGGTCCATGTAGGGCTCTTCATAGGAGGCCAGCCGCTCCTTCCACACCCGATTGGCTTTTTCGATAGCTGTCGGCGATCCGGCTTCCGCCCAGGTCTCGAAATTGCGCCAGTCGGAGATGACAGGCGAATAGAAGGCGGTCTTGTAGCGGTCCTGAGTATGCTGGGTGCCGAAGAAATGGCCGCCGGGACCGACATCGCGGATGGCGTCGATAGCCAGTGCTTCCTCCGAAAGGTCGAGCGGGGTCAAAAATTCGGCCACCATCTGCAGCAGATCGATGTCCAGGATGGTCTTCTCGTAGGAGCAGCGCAGGCCGCCTTCCAGCCAGCCGGCCGCATGCATCATCAGATTGCCGCCGCCCTGTATGGCGCCCCACAGCGAGAACACGCTTTCATAGGCGGCCTGTGCGTCGACCGTGTTGGCGGCGCAGGTGTTGGAAGTGCGGTAGGGAATGTTGTAGCGGCGGGCGAGCTGGCCGCCGACCAATTGCGCCTTCATGTATTCCGGCGTGCCGAAGGCCGGCGCGCCGGACTTCATGTCGACGTTGGAGGTGAAGCCGCCATAGCCGACGGGCGCGCCCTTGCGCACCATCTGGGCGAAGGCAATGCCGGACAGTGCCTCGGCATTCTGCTGCACCAGCGCACCGGCGATGGTCACCGGCGCCATGGCGCCCGACAGGGTGAACGGCGTCACGATGACGACCTGGCCCTTGCTCGACATCTGGATGATGCCTTCCATCATCGGCACGTCGAGCTTGAGCGGCGAATTGGTGTTGATGATGGTGAACACCGACGGCTGTTCGAGAAGCTGTTCGGCGCTGATGCCGCGCGCGATCCTGGTGATCTCGATGCCGTCGACATTGCGCTCCTTGCCGAGCGAATAGATGTGGAACACCTTGTCGGTCAGCACGCTCAGATCGCGGATGCATTCGAGGTGCCGGACGGACGGATGGATATCGATCGGCTCGACCGGATAGCCGCCGGTGCAGTTCAGGATGTTGTGCATCTGCGCAAGCTTGAGGAAGTTGCGGTAGTCCTGCTGGTTGCCGGGGCGGCGGCCGCGGTCGATGTCGGAACAATTGGGCGCCGACGCCATCATCGAGATGATCAGGTTGTCGCCGCCGAAGCGGACATTGTGCGCCGGATTGCGGGCATGGATGGTGAATTCCGACGGGCAGTGCGAAACCAGCTCGAGGATCATGTCGCTGTCGAAGCGCACCCGCTCACTGCCTTCGCGGACATCTGCGCCATGCGCCTTCATGATGCGCCTTGCCTCGTCGTGCAGCACGTCGACGCCGATTTCCCTGAGAACGCGCAGCGAGGCGAGGTGGATCGATTCCAGTTCGTCGTCGGAGACCAGCCTGGTCGGCGTCAGCGGGATTTTCAGCTGACGGAAAGGCGGCTGCTCGAATGCCGCCGCTGCGCCGGCGCGCTTGCCCGCGCGGCCGCCGCGACGGGCGCGGTCGTTTGTCAATGCCGGTTCGGCGGGATGAAGGGCGGCGGTCATGATAGTCCTCGTACGCTGCGACGGTGCGGCGGCATAATGGACCGACCGCCGTCCCGCCATTGCGGAGGCGGCGACCACTAGGACGAGGGAAGCGACATGGACGTTCGCCAGCCGGACGCACCAGGGCGAATCCAGATCTGTGCCCGAACTGTGAAACATGTCACGTTGCGATCACGTCATATTGAGCAAGTACATTGAATACAAACCGTCCTGAGGGAGACTATTTCCGTGTCGGATGTTGTTAGCGTGCGTGCAGCGACCAACAACGAAGTCGCTTTCATTGCCTGGGATATTGACGGAATGATCGACGGCTGTCTCGGCTTCGAGATCGTCCGCATCTATCCCGGCACCGGCGAGGAACGCTGTCTGGCTTCCTGGGTGCCTTTCCGGGGGCAACGCAACAAGGACTGGATTCCGCAGGATACCGGCGTCTGGCCGGTGCAGAAGACATTCTGGCGCGATCTTACGGTGCGGCGGCGCCGCGACAGCGTCGAAATCAGGCCGGATGGCGAATTGGTCGCCTACCGGGTGCGTCCGGTCGGCGACATGCGGCCCGGCCTCGATCCAGTGCCGGTGCGCCCCGAGAAAGCCTATACCGGAGCGGCTCGGCCGCTCGGCTATCTCGGACAAGGCGCCGTCAGCCCGACCATCTTCCTGGGATCGATGTTCGGCAAGGCGCGGCTCGCCTTCACCAACGGTGTGCTCTCGACGCAATGGCTGTCGCGCGCGCTGGAAGACGCCGGCATCAAGGTCGGGCAGCGTGACAAGATCAGGGCCGAGCTTCAGCGTCCCGGCAGCAAGATCCGCGCCTATCTTCATGGCGAGGTTCCGGATGTACTCACCAGCCTGATGAAACGGGCCAAGGCCGAGGGCGGCACTGTCAGGCTTGCCCTCTACGAGCTTGGCGATGACGAGTTGTGCGACGCGATCATCGATGCCAAGGATGTCGTCGACGTCATTCTTTCGAATTCGGGCAGGGATGAACAAACGAAGGCGTGGGACGCGGGCAACGCGCCCTTCAGAAAGCGGCTGCGCGACGCCGGCGTCGTGCTGACCGATCGTCTGTTCAACAACAATCATATCGGCCACAACAAGTTTGCGGTCTACCGCGACGCCCAGGGCAATCCGCAGGCGGTCATGACCGGCAGCACCAACTGGACGTCGACCGGCATTTGCGGACAGTCCAACAACGCCTTCATCCGCGACGACCCTGCCATGGCCAAAGTGTTCGATGCCTATTGGGAGCGGATGAAGGCCGACGTGTTCCCGCCGCCGGCGAGCGATAGCGCCGCTGGACGTGTGGCGCAGAAGCAAGGCAGGCCGTTTCGCCTGAAGAATCGCACACCGAACCATGTCGATGGGACCACCATCTGGTTCTCGCCAAACGATCCCGACCGCAGCAAAAAGGACATCTCGGTGCGGCCTGTCGACCTCGAAGATGTCTTCGCACGAATCAAGGCGGCGAAGGAGGCGGTGCTCTTTCTCGTGTTCAATCCGTCGCGGCTTGGCAACAATTCGGTCATCGATCAGGCGGTCGCGGCGGCGACGGCGAATCCAAAGCTGATCGTGCAAGGCGCAATCAGCGATCACACCGCCATGCCCAACTATATTGCTCCGACCCGGGATCCAGTCACCAACAAATCGAACAAGGACGGCAAATCGCCATTCGTCTTTCCGGAGAAGGTCTGGGAGGCGCCGAACGTCTCCATCGTCAGGGCGGCCAACCTGACGGGGGCCTCGGTTGCGCGGGATTTCCAGGCGGAAGTGCTGACCGTCGGCCATGCGATCGTGCACGACAAGATCGTGATCATCGATCCGATGGCCGACAATGCGACCGTCATCGCCGGCAGCCACAACCTTGGCTACAAGGCGTCCTATGAAAACGACGAGAACATGGTGATCGTCGAAGGCGACAAGACGTTCGCTGCGGCCTTTGCGGTGCATATGCTCGACGTGTTCGACCACTACAAGTTCCGCGCCTGGCGCAGAACGATTGGAGTAGGACCGTCGGACAATGACGGGCTCTCCATCGACGACAAGTGGCTGAAGCCTTACGCGGAGGGCAGGAAGGGGGCGATTGCCCGGTATTTTCCGTAGTGGCCTGAATGGTGCCGCGGAGTCCTTAACAAGGCATGCTCTGGCTGGCGCAAGCGGTTCCTGCCGCCGGTGCTTCCCGGCACGCCCCCGAAACGCTAATCGTGCAGGTTTCGTGGTGCGAATCATGGACCGGGCGGAACAGAACAGCGACGAGACAATGCAGTGGGCGGCGATCACCGGCGTGATCGCCACCGTTTCGGTGTTCGCCATCGCGCAAGGGCTGAGCTACCCGCTGCTGAGCTTCATCCTGCAGCGCCAGGGCGTCTCGCCGGCCATGATCGGCCTGTCGGCGGCAATGACGCCGGTCGGCTTTATCGTCTCGTCGCCGCTCATCCCGGCGCTGGCGCGCCGGTTTGGGGCAGGGCGCACGGCGCTGACCTGCGCGGCCCTTTCCGCGATCATGCTGGCGCTGATCGGCTGGACGCAAAATGTCTATCTCTGGTTTCCACTGCGCTTCCTGATCGGCGTGGTGACCAATCCGCTCTATGTGCTGAGCGAGATCTGGGTGATCGCGCTGGCGCCTCCGGCGCGCCGCGGTCGCATGATGGGAATCTATTCTACAGTCATTTCGGCAGGTTTCGCGGCCGGCCCGCTGTGCCTGCTTGCGGTCGGCACCGAAGGATGGCCGCCGTTTCTCGTCGGCATCGCCGCATTCGTCTTTTGCGGCGCCTGCCTGGCGCTGGTGCTGGGACGGCTGCCAAAGGTCGATGAAGCCGGGCACCAGGTTTCGGTGATGGGTTTCATGCCGATGGCATGGTTGCTGCTGTCGGCGGTCGTGGTGGCCGCCGGTTTCGAACAGGGGGTGCTGGCACTGCTGCCGGTCTACGGAGCGCATTATGGCATCGCGGAGGCCCGCATGTCGGCGCTGCTGTCGATGATGATCGCCGGCAACATCGCCATGCAGGTGCCGCTCGGCCTGCTGGCGGAACGGCTGACAGCGCGTCCGGTGCGATTTATCTGTGTATCGCTAACGGTGCTCGGGTGTGTGCTGTTGCCGGTTCTCATAGAGACGCCGCTGATCTGGCCGTGCGTGTTCGTCTGGGGCGCGGTTTCCTACGGCATCTACACGATGTCGATCATCGAGCTCGGCGAGCGGTTTACCGGCTCGGCACTGGTCGCCGGCAACGCCGCCTTCTCGCTCATGTGGGGCGTCGGGGGCATCGCCGTGCCGC
This sequence comes from Mesorhizobium sp. WSM4850, assembly GCF_055811735.1. Taxonomy (NCBI): domain Bacteria; kingdom Pseudomonadati; phylum Pseudomonadota; class Alphaproteobacteria; order Hyphomicrobiales; family Phyllobacteriaceae; genus Mesorhizobium; species Mesorhizobium sp. WSM4850. The sequence goes on from NZ_JBVVPV010000003.1 coordinate 189,324, forward strand.
CGCTGGCGGGCGGCGCCATGGATATTCTCGGCGCGGACGGCCTGCCGATCACGCTTGGCGCCATTTGTCTGGCGTTGGCGGTCACAACCGTATTGCGGGGGCGAGCGGTCTAATACAATTGCGGGGTGCCTTCATTTCCGTGCCATCTGGAAATCGCCCATAAATCACATTCGGCATGGTGTTCAGAGGGATGCATCCTGCGTAGAAGGTTTCGAATTTCAACAGCACGATCAAAATCGGGTATCAATCCAACATCGGACAGTTCCGTGTTCGCAAACACGTCAGGAAATCCTCCGCAGTTGGTCAAAGCGCTTATGGAGACGTCTTTATCCAACAAGTCGTAGCCCAGGAAGGTAAATCCGTTCCAGTCGAGTGAACGCACGTCAACCGACGGTCTTCGTATCACATTGAGGACATTCAAATCGCCCGGATCCGCCAACTCCGAAAGGAGGAAGTCCAGGTCCACAAAGAAATCGAGCATGTAGTCCTCGTTAACAATATGGGGCCAGTAGCTGTCCTTTACCTGTCCCAGCGCGACCGGCCCGAGCATTCCATCGAGTGAGACGACCTCGCTTAATTGGGTGAGGCCGGACCAGTTGATGTACATGGTCCACGCAGTGCCGCTGAAAGGACCGAACTTCTCTTTCGCAATGTACAGATGTTGCATGGAGTTCCCTCGTGGCCTGCGGGCGGCAGGCGGCCCCACCTTAGGAGGCCAACAGCGCAATGGCTCCTTTTGCGTTCCAAGTTGAATACCGATAGTGGCAAGACGACGTTGCCGAGCCTTGACGAATTTATCGGAGACCACATGACCAGTTCGAACACAAAGACGCGTCCCAATTCGGCGACTGAGGATCCCTTTCTCTGGCTGGAGGACAGAACGGGCAAGGAAACGCTCGACTGGGTTCACCGTCAGAACGAGATCACGGTCGCCGAGTTGCAGGGCGATCCATCCTACCAGACCTGCTTCCAAACCGCACTGGACCTGATGACGGCCGAAGACAACATTGCCGTCGGGTTTGCGCTCAACGGCCACGTCTATAATTTCTGGCAGGACAAGACCAACGTGCTCGGCCTCTGGCGGCGCACTCCGGTCGCTTCCTACAAGACCGAGAAGCCGGAATGGGAGACGATCATCGACTTCGACAGTCTGTCAGCCAAGGAGGGTGTGAAATGGGTGTTCAGCGGCGCCAGCCGGCTTTACCCCGATTTCAGCCGCTGCCTGCTCAGCCTGTCGCCGGATGGCGGCGACGCCAGCGAAATGCGCGAATTCGACATCGACAGCAAGTCCTTTGTCGAGGACGGCTTTCGTGCTCCTGCCTCGAAGTCGGGCTTCAACTGGCTGGACAAGGACACGGTCATCGTCTCGGCTGCCTTCGAAGAGGACGAAAAAACCCAGTCCGGTTATCCGCGCGTGGTCAAGCTTTGGCAGCGCGGCACCAGGCTGGAGGATGCGACGCCGATTTTCGAGGCGCAGAAGCAGGATCTCGCCGCCGGCGGTTCCCTCGAATTCGACGGCGACAAGCGTCATCTCTTGCTGACCCGGACGCTCGATTTCTTTGCCTCGCACAGTTTTCTTCGTCTGCCCTCCGGTGAAAACAGGCGCATCCCGTTGCCGGACGACGTGACCGACGCGGTGCTGTTCAGGGATCAGTTCGTCTTTGGAGTGCGCAGCCCGTGGACGGCGCCGGACGGCACGCTGTGCAAGCCTGATGGCCTCTATTCGCTGGACTTCGCGCGCTGGATCGAGACCAATGCGCTCGCACCTGTCGAGACCGTGCTCGAGCCGGCGGATCGTGTCTCGATTGCCGGCATTGCCCGCACGCGGGACCGGTTGTTCATCAATCTGATGGACAATGTGCGCGGCAAGGTCGTCGCCTGCGATCGCCACGGCAGCGGCTGGCCGCTGCAGCCGGTGGCGCTACCCGAAAACGGCAGTGTCGGCATCAGCCATGCCGAGCGTTTCGGCTCCAGCGTGTCCTTCTCCTTCACCGATTTCCTGACGCCGAGCTCGATCATCTGGTCGGACGACAATGCAGCGATGCTGACAACCGTGAAATCGCAGCCGGCGCGTTTCGATGCATCGTCGCTGGTCTCGGAACAGTTCGAGGCACGCTCGAAGGACGGCACTAAAATCCCTTATTTCGTCGTCAGGCGGCGCGACCAGGACGGGCCGGTGCCGACGCTGCTTTACGGCTATGGCGGCTTCGAAGTGCCGCTGCTGCCCGGCTATGTCGGCGTGCGCGGCCGGCTGTGGCTGGAAAAGGGCAATGCCTATGTGCAGGCCAATATCCGCGGCGGCGGCGAGTTCGGTCCGAACTGGCATCAGGCCGCGCTCAAGGCCAATCGCCAGAACGCCTTCGACGATTTCGCCGCGGTCGCGCAAGACCTGGTGGAACGCGGCATCGCCACGCCGGCGACGCTTGGCATCCAGGGCGGCTCGAATGGCGGCTTGCTGACCGGCGTTTCGCTGACCCAGCATCCGGAGCTTTTCGGCGCGGTGATCATCGACGTGCCGCTGCTCGACATGCTGCGCTACACCGAACTGCCGCCCGGCGCATCCTGGATGGCCGAGTATGGCGATCCGGCGAAGCCGGAAGAGGCCGCGTCGCTGGCGGCTTACTCGCCTTATCAGCATGTCGAGACCGATGCCGCCTATCCGCCGGTGCTGCTGACGACATCGACCGCCGACGACCGCGTCCATCCCGGCCACGCGCGGAAGATGGCGGCACGGCTGCAGGCTGCCGGCCACGCGAAGACGCTGTTTTTCGAGGAGACCGAGGGCGGCCATGGCGGGCGCGGCGATCGCCGGCCGCAAGCGGCACAGGCGGCGATGAAGTATGTCTTCCTGCAACGGGCGCTGGCCGGAACGGCTTGAACGGAACGGCTTGAACTGATCGCATCAGACCGCCTAAGATGCTGCATGGCTCGGATAAAGGCATTATGCGCGTTTGGGGTGGCGGTGACGCCGTCGCCGCGCACGCTTCGCGCCGAGCTTTTGCGGCTTTGCGCCCGCATCGGCTATTCGCCGCCCGCCTTCCTCTGACGAATCCGCCCCGGCAGCAATTGCCGGATTGGTTCAAGAGGAAGATCAGACATGACCCATCAGAATTATTCGCTGAAGCAGCTTCAGCAGTTCGATGCTGCGCATCACCTCCATCCGTTTACCGACCACAAGGAGATGCGCGAGGCCGGCTCACGCATCATCACCCACGCCAACGGGCCGTTCATCTACGATTCCGAAGGCACGGAAATCCTCGACGGCATGGCCGGACTGTGGTGCGTCAACATCGGTTACGGCCGCGATGAGCTGGCCGACGCCGCTTACGCCCAGATGAAGGAACTGCCTTATTACAATTCCTTCTTCAAATGCTCGACCCCGACACCGGTGCTGCTGGCCAAAAAGCTGGCGGAACTGGCGCCAAAGCAAGTCAACCAGGTGTTCTACGGCTCGTCCGGTTCGGAGGCCAACGACACGGCGCTGCGCCTTGTGCGCCACTATTGGGCGTTGGAAAGCAAGCCGGAGAAGAACCGCATCATCTCGCGCAAGAGCGCATATCACGGCTCGACCATCGCCGGCACGTCGCTGGGCGGCATGGAGCCGATGCACAAGCAGCTCAACGGCGCGGTTCCCAACATCGTCCATGTGATGATGCCTTATGCCTATGAGCTGGCTCTGCCCGGCGAAAGCGACCATGATTTCGGCCTGCGCGCGGCCAAGGCCGTCGAGGATGCCATTCTCGAAGCCGGCGCCGACAAGGTCGCCGCCTTCATCGGCGAGCCGGTGATGGGAGCAGGCGGCGTGAAGATACCGCCGATGAGCTATTGGCCGGAAGTGCAGCGCATCTGCCGCAAATACGATATCCTGCTGATGCTGGACGAGGTCATCACCGGCTATGGCCGCACCGGCGAGTGGTTCGCAGCTCAGACCTTCGACATCGAGCCCGATACCATCACCACCGCCAAGGCGCTGACCTCCGGTTATCAGCCGCTGTCGGCACTGCTGGTCGGTGACCGCATCGCCGCGACGCTGGTCGAGAAGGGCGGCGAGTTCAATCACGGCTATACTTATGCCGGCCACCCCGTGGCCTGCGCCGTGGCGCTGAAAAACCTCGAGATCATCGAGCGGGAAGGTTTGGTCGATCGGGTCAAGAACGACACCGGACCCTATTTCGCCAAGGCGCTGCAGGAGCGCGTCGGCGGGCACAATCTGGTCGGCGAGGTGCGCTCGATCGGGCTGATGGCGGCGATCGAGATCGTCAGCGACAAGGCGACCAAGGAGCGCTTCCTGCCGGCCGGGAGCGCGGCCGTGACCGTCCGCGACCACGCAGTTGCCCAGGGCATGATGCTGCGCGCCACCGGCGATACGATGATCCTGTCGCCGCCGCTGATCTGGACGCGCGAGACGATCGACATGGCCTGCGGCCGCATCGCCAAGGCGCTTGACCTGGCGCAGGCGGATTTACGCAAGCGGTGAGATAAAACGGCGCCGGGCGTTCTGCAACCGGACGCCCGGCGTTTGAATGCCGGACTCTGCCAGCCGGAAAAGCCGCTCACCAAGAGCCGAGGCCCGATCGGCGGATTTCACTTTTTTGTCTCGGGCAGCGCCGCTTTGCTCAAGGCAGTGCTGCGCTTCGGTACGGCGCGCCGGCGCCGCATAAATCGATCAAGCAAGTTCCGTCTTCTCTTGCGCTGGACAAGATCGATATCGCTGACAAGCTTTGCGCCGCCCTCGCGCCGCTCCAATGTGATCTTGCGGCTATGAAAGGCTTCCAGCTCGGCGCGATGCGCTACGCTTACGATGGTGACCTTCGGCAATTCGTGAACGATCATCTCCATCATCTTGTCCTGGCTCTTTTCATCGAGTGCTGACGTTGCTTCATCCAGCACGATGATATCGGGGCTGTGCAGCAGAAGACGCGCGAAGGCGAGCCGCTGCTTTTCGCCACCCGACAAGGTCTGGTCCCATGGCGCGTCGTCCTCGATCTTGTCATTCAGATAATCGAGCCCGACCTTGTCGAGGGCAGCCTTGATCTCGTCCAGCGTCCAGCGATCGGCGGCGCCTGGATAGGCGACTGCGCGGCGAAGCGTCCCGGTGGGGACATAAGGCCGTTGCGGCAACATGAACAGCCGTCTGTCGGCGTGGATGTTGACGCTGCCGCCGCCCCACGGCCACAGACCTGCGACGGCCCGCACCAGCGTACTCTTGCCTGAGCCGGATTCGCCGGCGACGAGCACCCGCTCGCCTGATTCGATCACGACCTTGGTTTCCTTGACCACGGCGGTGCCGTCGTCGAGCGACACGGAGAGATTGTTCAGGCTGAGCATCGCATCGCCTGCAGCTTCGCCGCGCTTTATACGTCCGAGCGTGTTGCTCTGCTCCGCGCGCTCGAGCCCGTCGAGCGACATCATCAGCGAGGCGATGCGCCGTGCACAGGCGTTCCAATTGGCGAGACGGGGGTAGTTGTCGACCAGCCATCCGAACGCGCCCTGCACGATGGCAAAGGCAGAGGCAGCCTGCATGACCTGGCCAAGTGTCATGCCGCCTTCGAGAAACTTTGGAGCGCAAAGCAAAACCGGCACGACAGGCGCAAACAGACTCGCCCCCTGCGATACCAGCGCTGTGCGCATGTGCTGACCTGTAAGGAGCGCCCATTGCCTGAGCACATAGGCGAACGTCTTGTCGATGCCGCTACGCTCTTCCTCCTCGCCGCCGAGCAATGCGATACTCTCGCCGTTTTCCCGCACGCGGGTCAGCGTGTAGCGGAATTCGGCTTCCGCCTGATTTTTTTCCTCGGAGAGGTGGACGAAATGGCGGCCAATGACCGCCATCGAGGTGGATGTGATCGCGGCATAGAGCACCGCGGTGATGACGAGAAAGCCGGGAATGGTCACCGTCGAACCTGCGATCGTCAGAGTCAGGGCCCCGCCGATCGTCCAGAGCACCACGATGAAGGTCGAGGCCGACAGAAACGCGTTGATGACACCGGCGATGAAGTCGACCGGGGATTCGGTGGCGATCCGCAAATCCTCCGTGATGCGGGCTTCAGGGTTCTGGTGGTCGCCGCCGACGAGGTTCAACTGAAAGTAGCGGCCGCTTGCAAGCCACCGCGCGATGACCGCGTTGGTGAGCCAGGAACGCCAGCGGCGCTGCATCGTCATGCGAAGGAAGACCTGTGCAACGACAAGGCTTCCGCTGCCGAGCACGAGCGGCACGAAAACGGCGCTCAGGACATAGACGGTGCGCGCATTGCGTTGCTCAAGGGCATCGAAAATTGCGCGATTCCAGACATTGATCCCATACTGGAAGCCGACATTGATGACGATCAGGAGCAATAACCCGATCGTGTACGGCCAAGCCCGCCTATCGCCTCCGCGGCCCCAGTAACCGCGCGCGCTGATCCAGAAACGCCTCAGCAAGTATCTCTTGCGCGCCTGCTCGGCCTCCTCAGGGGTCAACTCCGGATCGGGTTCGACGAACTCCAGCGGCGGCCGGGCCGCGCCCACGATCTCAGACGCGGCTTCGACAGTCGATTGCTTCTCCTGGTGCGACTTCTCGGCATCGCGCGATTTGGAGACCGATTTCGGCTTGGATTTAGCCCCGGACATACCGGCGATAACGACTTGGAAATCAGAAGGTTTCAATGATGTCCGCTCAAGCCGCTTGATCTCCACGTCGGCACGGATGCGGTCGGCTTCGTTTCCTGGCGTCTTCCTTGATCTGCTGCCGCTTCGCGAGCGTGTCGACAATCTTTCGTCCGCAGTGCGGCTTCCAACGACAGGGGTGTTGGAACTGCCATTCATCTGGGGGATTGTAATGCTGGTTAAGCATAAGCCGCTTGGCACATAGGCTTGTCAGAGCAATCGATGCGTCAACTGTAAGTTTTGTAAGATCGACAACGCAATTTGTAGTTGCGTTTTACATACACGCGTCAAAATAACATAGGGAGGCTATCATGATTAGGCTGCAGACAGTTCTATTTTCTATTCTGCTACTAGGAGTGACAGGGTTGCCGGCGACGGCGGAGGAGGTCTGGTCGCTTGACGGCTTCAAGGCCCCAGAGAGCGTCCTCTTCGATGCAAAGCGGAACGTCTTCTACGTCTCCAACATTGTCGGCGAGCCCGCCGGCAAGGATGGGGTTGGATACCTTTCGAAAGTTTCGCCTGACGGAAAATTGCAGGCAGCCGAATGGGTGACCGGCTTTAATGCGCCCAAGGGATTGGTGATGAAAGGCGATACGCTTTTCGTCACCGACATCGATCGGCTCATGGCTGTCGACGTCGAGAGCGGTCAGATCACTGGAACGTGGCCTGCAGAAGGCGCTCAATTCCTCAATGATCCCGCTATCGACGAGGCGGGTCGGGTCTTTGCTTCCGACATGCTGGCGAACAGGATTTATGTTCTGGACAATGATGCTCTCTCCGTCTGGCTCGAGAGCGAGGATCTCCTGCATCCGAATGGTCTGCGCGTCGAAGACGGTCGCCTCCTCGTCGCAGGTTGGGGTCGCGACATCCAGCCGGATTTTTCGTCCAAGACACCCGGCCATCTGATCGCGATCGACCTGAAGACGAAGGCCATCTCTGACATCGGGTCCGGCGAGCCTGTTGGAAATCTGGATGGTCTAGAATCAGACGGGGCAGGGAATTGGCTGGTTACGGATTGGGTCGCAGGGGCGCTCTTTCGCATTCATCCGGATGGAAAAGTCGAGCAGCTGATGGACCTCAATCAAGGCAGCGCCGATCTGGAATTCCTGGAAGAAAAGAAGCTGGCAATCATCCCCATGATGATGGACGGCAAGCTGGTCGCAACTCGATTGGATGGAGCAACTTGAGAAGAGGCTCGCATAGCCCTCTTCCCTTGGCCGCACGGGGTCGTGACTTGCACCACCGAGGGCCGCATCTGCCGCCCTTTTCACATCGGTGCCCGCTCTTGTGCGCGGTCCCGGCCCATTAATGCAAAAACCGCGCTCCATCGGGAACGCGGCTTTGCCAGATACGCATGGCGCTTCGCTGACTGAACACTTGGCGAAACTTACGGGCTCCGGGACGCGAGACCTGATCCGGAGCGCCGGGCGGTTGCGATAGGCCGCCTCGCACTCCGTTCTACAGGGACATCGTTACCGGGTGGTTATCGATAGTTTAAGCAAATCTAAATTTCCGATGTTTCTTGCCGGAAACCGAAAGCCCCTCGAGTTCGAGGCTGAAAGCGCGTCGCGCCTGAAGGGCAGGCTTTTGGGCGACATGCGTTACGCCGGGGTGCCGCGCAGGAAATTTATGATGCCGGAGAAGTCGGCAGCGGCATGCCCCTGGGCGTTGAACAGCGCATAAAGCTGGGCGGCCTCGGCGCCCAGCGGCGTCACCGCACCGGCGCTTTGCGCGGCTTCCTGCGACAGTTTCAGGTCTTTCAGCATCAGTGCCGCGGCAAACCCCGGCCTGTAGCCATTGTTGGCCGGCGATGTCGGCACCGGACCAGGGACCGGGCAGTAGGTGGTCAGCGACCAGCACTGGCCCGACGAGTTCGAGGCGACGTCGAACAGCGCCTGGTGCGACAGGCCGAGCTTTTCCGCCAGAACGAAGGCTTCGGCGACGCCGATCATCGAAATGCCCAAGATCATGTTGTTGCAGATCTTTGCCGCCTGTCCGGCGCCGTCATCACCGCAATGGACGATACGGCCGGCCATCGGCTTGAGGATTGGTTCGGCCTTGGCAAAAGCTTCCTTCGAGCCGCCGGCCATGAAGGTCAGCGTGCCGGCGGTGGCGCCGCCGGTGCCGCCGGAAACCGGCGCGTCGATCGACAGCAGCTTGTGTCTGGCGGCAATTGCGTGGGCTTTTCGTGCCGATTCGACGTCGATGGTCGAGGAATCGATGAACAGCGCGCCTTTTTTCGCCTTTGGCACGATGTCTTCATAGACCGACAGAACGTGTTTGCCGGCCGGCAGCATGGTGATGACCACGTCGGCCTCCTTCACCGCGGCAACGGCATTGGCCATGACGACGACCCCATGCTCCTTGGCGTTAGCGAGATTTTCCGGGATCAGGTCGAATCCGTGAACGGCATATCCAGCCTTGACGAGATTGGCTGCCATCGGATTGCCCATATTGCCGAGGCCGATGAAGGCGATGGTGGTCATGATGGCACTCCGTGGTTTGGGTAAGGCAGCAGTTAGGCAGTAGGGCAGTAGGGCAGTAGGGCAGTAGGGCAGTAGGGCAGTAGGGCAGTAGGGCAGTAGGGCAGTAGGGCAGTAGGGCAG
>NZ_JBVVPV010000003.1:198674-233190 GCF_055811735.1 Mesorhizobium sp. WSM4850
GGCAGTAGGGCAGTAGGGCAGTAGGGCAGTAGGGCAGTAGGGCAGTAGGGCAGTAGGGCAGTAGGGCAGTAGGGCAGCCTATTCGGGCGCTAGTTGCTTATAAGTTGCGAAGCATTTTCCTATGCCTAGGTCGCATGAGATAGAGCTTGATCATGCGCCAGATATCTCCCCTGCTGCCATACAATAAGGTCCTTGTAAGAATTGATCCTGCCGGTCACTACTACTGCCCTACTGCCCTACTGCCCTACTGCCCTACTGCCGCCCGATCAGCGCGCGTGCGATGATGACGCGCATGATCTCGTTGGTGCCTTCGAGAATCTGGTGAACGCGCAAATCCCGCACCAGCTTCTCGATGCCGTAATCGTGCAGATAGCCATAGCCGCCATGCAGTTGCAGCGCGTCGTTGGCAACGTTGAAGCCGACGTCGGTGACGAAGCGCTTCGCCATCGCCGACCATTTCGAGGCGTCCGGGGCCTTGCGGTCGAGCTTCGAGGCAGCGGCGTAAAGGAATATCCGTGCTGCCTGCAACTCGGTCTCCATGTCGGCCAGCTTGAATTGCAGCGCCTGGAACTGGTTGATCTTGGCTCCGAAGGCCTTGCGTTCGGCGGTGTAGGACAGCGCCTTGTCGAGCGCCGATTGCGCCCCGCCCAGCGAACAGGCGGCGATGTTGAGCCGGCCGCCGTCGAGCCCGGCCATGGCGATGCCGAAGCCGGCGCCTTCGTCCGAGAGCAGGTTTTCAACCGGCACCTTGCAGTCCTCGAAGACGACCTGGCGGGTCGACTGCATGTGCCAGCCCATCTTGTGCTCGTTGGCGCCGAAAGACAGGCCGGGCGCATCTTTCGGCACGACGAAGGTCGAAATGCCCTTCGGACCGTCGGCGCCGGTGCGCGCCATGACGATGTAGAGGTCGCTGTCGCCGGCGCCCGAAATGAACTGTTTGACGCCGTTCAGCACATAGTCGCCACCGCTCCTCACCGCGCGCGTCTTCAGCGCCGCGGCATCCGATCCCGAACCCGGCTCGGTCAGGCAATAGCTCGCCAGCCATTCCATCGAGGTCAGCTTCGGCAGGAAGTGCTGGCGCTGCTCGTCGCTGCCGAAGCGGTCGATCATCGAAGCCACCATGTTGTGGATCGAGATGAAGGAGGAGAAGGCCGGATCGGCGCGCGAAAGCGCCTCGAAGATCAGCACCGCGTCGAGCCGGCCGAGCGCCGAGCCGCCGACATCGTCACCGACATAGATGCCGCCAAGCCCGAGCGGGCCAGTCTCGCGGATCACGTCCGCCGGAAAATGCTTGTTGCGGTCCCAGTCGAGCGCGTTCGGCGCAACGCGATCGGCAGCGAAGGCCTCGGCCATTTGCTGGATGGCGCGCTGGTCCTCGTTGAGTTCGAACTGGCTGGTGCCCGCATCGACAGCGGCGTCCATGGCGTGCTCCGTAATGTCTTCGGCCTCCTGGCCTGTCGTTTTTGGCTTTGCGCGCGGTTCAATCTAGACCAATGATGCCGCCGCGCAAGCCGACCATCTCCATTCCACCATCTGGGGGCGGCTGTATGAGAATGCGTGTCTGGAGCAGGGCGTGACGACAAATTTCGATGAGCTGCTTGAACGGTTCCACGCCACGCTCGAAACATTCGATGATGCGCTGGTGCGCGATGCGGTGGCCCGGATCGGCTGGGCCATGCCGGCGCGTCCGCTCGAGCCGCGTCCGCTTGCCTGCCTGCGCCAGCTCGACCGCATCGTCGAGCTCGCTCCGGCCAACGCCCAGCCGTTGGCGCGGCTGCTTGCGGAGCGTCGCGGCGAGCTGCGCTGGGGGCAGACCTACAGCGAGGCGGATCTCGGCAAGACATTCATCGACAAGTACGGCTGGCTGGAGGTCTTCGGCATGCGCGGCCATTTCGTCAACGACGAGGCCGCGGCCGGCTTGCTGATCCTCGGACCTGAAATCGTCTATCCCGACCACCATCATGTCGCCGAGGAGATCTACATTCCGCTGACCGGCGGCACCGAATGGCGCATGGACGAAGACGACTTTCGCAAGCGAGAGGCGGGTGAGGTGATCCACCATGCCTCTGATGTCACCCATGCCATGCGCACCGGCAAGGAGCCTCTGCTGGCGCTCTACATCTGGCGCGGCGGACCACTGGCCGCGAAATCCACGATCACCGGCAGCGTTTCACAGGGCAGGAATTAATGGCGGCCAAGGCGATCATGCTGCAGGGCACAGGCTCCGATGTCGGCAAGACGGTGCTGGTCGCGGGCCTCTGCCGCGTGGCGAAAAAGCGTGGGCTGAAGGTGCGGCCGTTCAAGCCGCAGAACATGTCGAACAACGCCGCCGTCGCCAATATACCGGGCGACAGACGCGGCGGCGAGATCGGCCGCGCCCAATGGCTGCAGGCGATCGCCTGTGGCGTTGCGCCCACCGTCCATATGAACCCGGTGCTGCTCAAGCCGCAGACCGATATCGGCGCCCAAGTGGTGGTGCAGGGCAAGGTGTTCGGCGAGGCGCGGGCACGCGACTACCAAGCGCTGAAAGCCCGGCTGATGGATGCCGTGCTCGACTCCTGGGCCAAGGTCGGCGAGGGTGCCGATCTCGTCATCGTCGAAGGTGCCGGCTCGCCGGCCGAGATCAATCTCAGGAGCCGCGACATTGCCAATATGGGCTTTGCGACGCGCGCCAACGTGCCGGTGATCCTGGTCGGCGACATCGACCGCGGCGGCGTCATCGCCTCGGTCGCCGGCACCCATCTGATCCTGCCGGAAGAGGACCGGCGCATGATCGTCGGCTATCTCATCAACAAGTTCCGCGGGGATGTCTCGCTGTTCGATGACGGCATCAAGGCGATCGAGAGCTTCACCGGCTGGCGCTGTTTTGGCGTCGTGCCGTGGCTGAAGGCGGCGGCGCGGCTGCCCTCGGAAGATTCGGTTGTGCTCGAACGCCTGGCGTCCGGCGAGAAGCGCGCGCTGAAGGTGGCCGTGCCGACGCTTTCGCGCATCGCCAATTTCGACGACCTCGACCCGCTCAAGGCCGAGCCGCAGGTCGAGGTCGTCTTCGTGCCGCCCGGCCAGCATTTGCCGGCCGACGCTGGGCTGGTGGTCATTCCGGGCTCGAAGTCGACGATTGGCGATCTGCTAAGATTCCGCGAGAATGGCTGGGACCGCGACCTTGTCGCCCACCGCAAGCGCGGCGGCCACGTCGTCGGCATCTGCGGCGGCTTCCAGATGCTCGGCCGTGTCGTGCGCGATCCCGACGGCATCGAGGGCAGCGCCACCGAGACCGAGGGGCTCGGCCTGCTCGACGTCGAAACGGTGATGCAACCGGAAAAGACGGTGCGCAATGTCAGCGCGCGTTCGGTCCAGTTCGACCTGCCGCTCGAGGGCTACGAGATCCATCTCGGCCGCACCACCGGTCCCGACACGCTGCGGCCGTCCGCCGTCATCAACGGCGCCGATGACGGCGCCGTCTCCGCCGACGGCAAGGTGTCGGGGACCTATCTGCACGGGCTGTTTTCCGCCGACGCTTTTCGGGCGAAATTCCTGGAAAATCTCGGCGTCAAAGGCGGCGGCATCGATTATCGCGCCGAGGTCGAACGGGCATTGGACGAGGTCGCAGCCGAACTGGAAACCCACCTCGACTGCGACGCCATCTTTGGTCTGGCGCGTTAGCTGGCGGGCTCACCGGCCTTTGGCCAATAGGTGCCGAACGACCAGACATTGCCTTCCGGATCGCGGCAGATGAACTCGCGGCTGCCATAGTCGCGGTCGGTGAGCTCTTCCAGTATTTCGGCGCCGGCCTTCTTGGCTCTGGCATAAGCGGCATCGGCATCGTCGACGGCAACATAGATCGATCTGCCGCCACCCGGGCCAGGCGCACCGACCATCTGGCCAAACTTGTCGTCGCGTGCAGTGCCCAGCATGATCATCGAAGAGCCGAAAGTCAGTTCGGCGTGTTGGACGATGTCGCCTTCGCCGTAGCGGGCACGAACGGCAAAGCCGAAGGCTTCACCCAGCCAGTCGATCATTTTCGCGGCATTGCGGTAGCGCAAGGTCGGATAGAGCCTGGGCGGTTCGACTGACATGGTCATGGCGATCTCCTTCAATTGGATTGGACGATAATCCAGTCTGGGCGAAGGCTTTTCCCACGTCTTGAAGAAATGTTACCTGCGCCTCTATGCCTGGGCGGCCAGCGCCGTCGGCGTTTCGCCGGCAAGGTCGCGGAATTCGCGCACCAGATGCGCCTGGTCGGCATAGCCGCAATCGGCGGCGATATCAGCCCAATCGGATTTGCCCTGCCTTGACAGGCCGAGCGCCCGGTTGAAGCGGACGATGCGCGACAGCGTCTTGGGGCCGACGCCGATCGCGTTGGAGAATTTTCCCGCGAGATGCTTGCGGCTCCAGCCCAGCCTGTCGGCGAGCGATGCGACGCGAATGCGGCCACCCGAGACGATGATCCGGTCATAGGCCCAGGCGATTTCGGCCCGCATTTCGCGGGCGTCGGTCAGCCGCGCGGCGACGAACGTCTCGACGATGGCAAAACGTGCGCTCCAGCCGTGCGCATTGCCAAGTCTTTCGCGCAGCGCGATGCCTTCGATCCCGAGCACATCGTCGAGGCCGACCATGCGGTCGGTCAGTTCGCTCATCGCAAGGCCGAAGAAGCGTCGGGCGCCGAGCGGGGTGAAATTGACCTGGATGCAGCAGGCGCCGCCGCGGGATTCGATCACCACCGGACCGGCATAGAGGCCGGCGGCGAAACTGGCGAAGCGGTCGTTGTCGCCCGGCTCCTTGCCGAGCCCGATGGCGAAGGGTTCGGCAAAGCTGATGACCAGCGGCACGGTCAGCGATGCGTATTCGACGTTGCGGAAACGGCCGGGCATGGTTTCGCGGTAGCCGCAGATGTCAGTGACTGAACCCTGGAGCCAAGGGCCAGGCGCACGCCGAACCATCTCGAACCGGTCGAGGCCAGGACTGTGCTGGTTGCTGCCGTCTTCGCTCTGGGCAGACATGAGCTTTCCTCCGCCCGCGGATGGTAGCAGACCAACCCTCAGAATCAAAAGTGCTCGGCTTGTGGCCGGGCGCTCCGAGTTGCCTGAGAGATCTGAGGGCTTAAGCGCCGCGAACCAGGCAGCCGCCGGCAAGCACGACATAAGCGATGAGGACGATCCACACCGCGGCCAGGGGAATGAACGCAAAAACGCCGAGAGCGGCGAGAAGACCGATGATGGCGATAACAAGGGATATGATGAAAATAAGCTGCGTAGGCGCACTGAGATTCATGTGTGGCTCCTCCGACATGATTCGTACAACCGCATCCTATCAGGCGCCCCGTTCACACACCAATCAGCGTGCGCAGCGGGTTCGCTGGATCGGCCGGTAGCTTGATGGAATGGCCAGAAACGATGCGGTGCAGGGCTATCTTAGCTGCGAATCCGAGGCTGCCGCTCTACGATGTACCCCACCCCTAACCCCTCCCCACAAGGGGGAGGGAGACTTCCGTTGGCGCTGACTTTGGTAAATGGCCTCCCTCTCGGCGCAAAAGCGGGAGTTAAGCGCGGCAGCGTTCCCTCCCCCTTGTGGGGAGGGTTAGGGTGGGGGTCCCCCTTCGCAAGAATCCAAACGCGATTGCCCTGCCGTATAGTGATGGGAGAAGTGGTGGTGAAGCGATTGCCCCTGTCGAACCACAGCCGACCATTTGCGCAAGGCCGATTCCGCGCTACCTATTTGCAACGAATCGGAAAGGGGTCGCTGATGGCATTCGCATTGCTGGAGCAGATACGCTCGATCTTCGACGGCGACCCCGGCGTGCGCAAGGTCGCGGACGATCCGGTGCTGTCGGCGGAACTGCTGATGCTGTTTCGCATGATCTTGGCCGACGGCACGGTCAACGAGAGTGAAATGGCCGCCTTCAGGCGCATCTGCCGGGAAGCCTTCGGCATTCCGGAAGCCAGCATCGACAGCGTCATCGAGTATCTCAACGAGTTCGGCTACGAGACCAACGGCTCGCAAGCCATCGCGCAGTTCCGTGACCTCGACGTCGAGAGGCGCAGCCTGCTTGCCCGCCATATGGCCGAGATCGCCAAGGCCGATTCGCAACTTGCCGGGACAGAGATGCAGCTCTTGCGCCGCACCCTCGACTTGCTCGACATCAGCCCGGCCGATGTGGTGAAGGCCGAAGAGTAAGCCTCTCCCGACGGTCGGCTGTTCACCCCTGTTCCTGTAACCGCCGGGCAATCGCGCGGTGCAGATCCGGGGCCGCAGCGACCAGCGCCTTGGCGGCTTCGGACTGCGGATGGTCGAGAACCGCGCTCGTCCTGCCGCGCTCGACGATCTTGCCGGCATGCATGATCATCACTTGGTCGGTAATGGCGCGGGCAACGGTCAGATCGTGGGTGATGAACAGATAGGCAACGCCGAGCTTCTGGTTGAGCTCGGCGAACAGATCGAGAATCTGGGCGCGGATCGAGACGTCGAGCGCCGAGACCGGCTCGTCGGCGACGACCAGCTTGGGGCGGGTGATGATGGCGCGGGCGATCGACAGGCGCTGGCGCTGGCCGCCTGAAAATTCGTGCGGATATTTGTCCATGTCGCGTGGACCAAGGCCGACCTCGTGCAAGGCCTTTGCCACCATCTCGCGCCGCTCTGCATTCGTCGGCCTTTTGTCCAGGACATGCAGTGGCTCGGCGACCAGTTTTTCCACCTTCTGGCGCGGATCGAAGGAGCCGTATGGGTCCTGGAACACCACCTGCATGTCGCGGCGCGCCGGCTTGAGCTCCGCCTCGCTCTTGTCGGTGATGACTTCGCCGCGAAACCGGATCGTTCCCGATGTCGGCCCGTCCAGCGCCAGGACCATGCGGGCAAGCGTGGACTTGCCGCAACCGGAACGCCCGACCAGCGCCACAGACTGCCCAGGATCGATCGAGAACGAGACATCGTCGACGGCGCGGGTCGGAACCGCGCGCTTCAGCAGCGATTTGCGCCGTCCCGGATAGTCCCGCGTCACGCTTTCTACCTGAAGAAGAGGTTTGGCCTGGAGCATGGGGTTGTCTTGGCCGACCTCGTTTGTCCTGGCACGCGCCGGCACATGCATCGAGGCCTGCGCAAGTTGTCTTGTGTAGGGATGAAGCTGCTCGGATAGGGTGCGGGCCGTGTCGCCGGCCGCCATCACTTCGCCGTGGCGCAGGATGGTGATGCGCTCCGCCATTTCGGTCACCACCGCGAGGTCATGCGAGATCAACAGCAGACCCATGCGGTTTTCTGAAACCAGGTCACGCAACAGGTCGAGGATCTGCGCCTGCAGCACGACGTCGAGCGCCGTCGTCGGCTCGTCGGCGATCAGCAGTTTTGGTTTCAGCGCGCAGGCAATGGCGATGACGACGCGCTGGCGCTGGCCGCCGGAAAGCTCGTGCGGATAGCGCGACAGCGGAAATTGCGCTGCGGGCAAGCCGACCCGGTCGAGCATTTTTCGAGCGCGGTCCTCGGCGTCGGCGCGGCTTGCCCTGGTGTGCCAGCGGATGCCTTCGGCGACCTGCTCGCCAATGGTCTTGACCGGATTTAGCGCCGTCATCGGTTCCTGGAAAACCATGCCGATATCATCGCCGCGCAGCGCGCACATCTGGTCTTCGCTGGCAGCGAGGATGTCGATGCCGTCGAAGACGACGCGCCCGCTGGCGCGCGCCGCCCAGGGCAGAAGCCGCATCACCGTCAATGCCGTGATCGACTTGCCCGAGCCGGATTCGCCGACCAGCCCCATCACCTCGCCGGGCGCGACGGCGAGCTCGACATCCCTCAGGATCGGCGTGTCGCCGATCGTCAGCGACAATTTCTCGATTTCGAGCAGGCTCATCGCTGCCGCCGCGATTTTGGGTCGAGGATGTCGGCAATACCGTCACCGAGCAGGTTCAGTCCAAGCACGGTGACGACGATCGCCATGCCTGGAAAGATCGCCATCCACGGCGCCATCCCCATGCGCGTCTGGGCATCGAACAGCATCCGCCCCCAGCTCGGCATCGGCGGCTGTGTGCCGAGCCCGACATAGGAAAGCCCGGCTTCGGCCAGGATGCCGAGCGCGAACTGGATGGTGCCTTGCACCAGGAGCAAAGTAACGATGTTGGGCAGCACGTGTTCAATGGTGATCAGTGCTTTGCCTTTTCCGGCGGCACGCGCGGCGAGGATGAATTCGCGCGGCCAGATCGCCAGCGCGCCGGCCCGGGCGACGCGGGCGAAGACCGGGATGTTGAAAATGCCGATGGCGACGATGGCGTTGAGCGCGCCCGGGCCGAAGATGGCGGTGATCATGATCGCCGACAGCAGGGCAGGGAAGGCGAAGACGAGATCGTTCAGCCGCATCACCGCCTCGTCGACGACGCCGCCGCGCGCCGCGGCAAGGGCGCCGAGCGGCACGCCAACGCCCATGCCGATACCGACCGCCACCAGCGCCACCGCGATCGAATTGCGGGCGCCGACCATGATCATGGAAAAAATGTCGCGGCCGAAATGATCGGTGCCGAACCAGTGCGCCGGCGAGGGTGCCTGGGTCTTGTCGGCGATGATCAGCCTGGTGACGTCAAAAGGCGTCCAGAAGAACGAGACGATGGCGACCGCCGCCACAAGTGCAGTGATGACGAAGCCGGTGAGGAACGAGCGGTTGGTGAAAGCCTTGACGAGGATGTCGGCAAAATTTTCCTCGGGGATGTCGAAGCGCAGCGTCATTGGCGGCTTCTCAGCCGCGGATCGACGACCGCATAGGAGAGATCGACAAGCAGGTTGACGGCGATGACGGCGGCGACCAGCAGCATGACGACGCTTTCGACGACGATCAGGTCGCGCTGGGTGATCGCCTGGAACACCAGCCGGCCGAGGCCGGGGAGATAAAAGACGTTCTCGATGATGATGGTGCCGGCGAGCAGGAAGGCGAACTGCAGGCCGAGAATGGTCAGCACCGGGATCATTGCGTTGCGCAGCGCGTGCCGCCACAGCACCGCGCGATAGGGCAGACCCTTGGCGCGGGCAGTGCGGATATAGTCCTCGTTCAGCACTTCGATCAGCGCCGAGCGGGTGACTCGGGCGAGGATCGCCGCTTGCGGCAGAGCGAGCGCGATCGCCGGCAGGACCAGCGATTTCAGCGCCGGCCAGACGCCGGCGCTCCATCCCGGAAAGCCGCCGGCCGGCACCAGCCGCAGCCAGACGGCAAACAGGTAGATCAGCATCAGCGCAAACCAGAAGTTCGGCACGGCAACACCAAGCTGGGCGGCGCCCATCGCGATCGTGTCGCCGGCCCGCCCGTGCCGGCCGGCGGAAAACAGCCCGACCGGAATGGCGATGATGGTGGACAGCGCCAGCGCGATCAGGGCCAGCGGCAGCGAGACCACGATGCGCTCGCGGACCAGGTCGATGACTGGCACCGAATAGGTGTAGGAACGGCCGAAATCGAGGCTCAGCAAGCCGCCGGCCCAGTGCAGATAGCGCGCGGCGAGCGGCGCGTTGAGGCCCATCTGGTTGCGCAGCAACTCGACCTGGTCGGCGCTGGCATTCATGCCCAACATCAGCCGCGCCGGGTCGCCGGGAATGATCTCCAGCACGGCGAAGACCACCATCGAGGCCAGGACCAGCGTGATGAGCGCGATGGCAAGACGCTTGAGGAGATAGGCGGTCATGGGGGGAGGACCGCAGGTCCGTTCAGCACGGCAACTGGATGAAGGTTGCGTTCCCGCCAACCCCCCTCTGTCCTGCCGGACATCTCCCCCTCAAGGGGGGAGATTAAGCCCTCATTGATGCTTTCGCTAATCATCAGCGTTGCAGGGCTAGCACCGGCATGGCAACTGCCAATCTCCCCCCTTGAGGGGGAGATGTCCGGCAGGACAGAGGGGGGGTGCCACCGGCTGCAAGCTTCGCCCCTTTGGCCAGCAGCCCCTCACTCCGTCCACTTCACCTTGGTCAAATCATTGGCCTGGATCGGCGCATTTGCCCAAAAACCCTCGAGCTTGGCGTCCCAGACGCCGACTTTCGGCAGTTCGTAGAGGAAGCCGACCACGGCATCGTCGGCCAGTATCTTCTGCGCCTCGCCGAGCAGCGTCATGCGCTTGGCCTCATCGGAGGTGAGGTTCAGATCGGCGATGATCTTGTCGAAGGTCGGGTTGTCGTAGTTGAAGTAATAATCCTTGCGCGAATAGATATCGATGTCGTTGGGTTCGGTATGTGAAACGATGGTCAGGTCGTAGTCCTTCTTGGTGAAGACCTGGTCCAGCCACTGCGCCCATTCCACCGGCACGATCTGCAGATCGATGCCGACATCGCGAAGCTGCGACGCGATGATCTCGCCGCCAAGTCGCGCATAGGGGGGTGGTGGCAGTTTCAGCGTCGCCTTGAAGCCGTTCTCCAGGCCGGCTTCCTTCAAGAGTTCCCTGGCCTTCTCGACATTGTGCGGATAGAGACCGGTGAGGTCGACATAGGCCTTGTTGGCGGGCGACATGTGCGAGCCGATCGGCACGCCAAGGCCGGCCGAGGCGCCGTCGATGATCGCTTTGCGGTCGAGCGCAAACGAAATCGCCTGCCTGACCTGCAGCCGGTCGAAAGGCGGCTTCTTGTTGTTCATCGAAAGGATGGTCTCACCCTCGGTCGCGCCGATCACCACCTTGAAGCGCGGGTCGCCCTGGATCTGGGCGACGCTGTCGGGATCGAAGAACGGGAAGGCCTGAACATCGCCGGAAAGCAGCGCCGGAACGGCGGCTGCGGCATCCGTGACGATGCGGAACTCGGCCTTGTCGAGGGAGACCGGGGCACCCCAGTAAGCGTCGGACCTGATCAGCGTGATCGACGAGCCCTTGGCCCAGTTCTGGAACTTGAACGGGCCGGTGCCGACAGGGGTTTCCTTGTTGGTGTCGGCTGTCTCCGGCGCGACGATGACCGCGTCGCCCCAGCCCATATTGTAGAGGAACGAACTTTGCGGGTTCTTCAGCGTGATCCTGACCGTCGCCGGATCGACCATTTCGACCGTATCGATGGCGGCGAACAGGCCCTTTTGTGCGTTCACGGAGTTGTCGGCACGGGCGCGATCGAGCGAGAATTTGACGTCGTCGGCATTGAAGTCGGTGCCGTCATGGAATTTCACACCGCTATGCAGCTTGAAGGTGTAGACCTTGCCGTCGTCGGAAACGGTCCAGCTTTCGGCGAGAGCCGGCAGCACCTCGCCGTTCGGGCCAATGCGGGTCAGCCCCTCGAACACATTGGCGTAAAGCACCTCGTCGATCCCCGCCGCAGCACCTGCGGTCGGATCGAGATGCGGAGGTTCGAGCGTGATGCCGATGACCAGATCGCGCGCGGCAAATGCCGATGTTTCGGCAGACAGCACCAGGGCCGCAGCGGTGAGAATGGTTTTCCACAATTTCATCGTGCAACTCCCGATATGCTCAAAAACATGCTCGAAACCCGGTGGATAGAAGCGTGATTTCACCAAGGAGTAAATTGCGTTTCGTGCTTTCCGGCGGCGCCGGCAGGAATGTTTTTCCGCCCATCACCGGCTACCGAGCGCCCGCGCCCCTCAGCAGCACGTTGAGCCCGATCGCCATCACCTTGGCCGATTCGACCATGTCTGATATCCCCACCCATTCGTCGGGCCTGTGGGCGAGGTCGAGAATGCCCGGGCCATAGGCGATGCAGTCGTAGATGTGGCCGATGCGGGCAATGTGCTTCTGGTCGTAGGTGCCGGGCGAGATCACGTAGTCGGGCTCGCGGTCGAATACCTCCATGATGCCCCGCGCCACCGCCTTGACCACCGGCGCATCGCGCTCGGTCATCAGCGGCAGCACCTCCATGAGATCGCGGATCTCGTAGTCGAATTTCTTGCGCTCGCGCTTCAGCCGGTCGAGGATATCGGTCACCTCGCGCTTGACCGTGCCAAGATCCTCTTCGAGCAGGAAGCGGCGGTCGATGGCCAGCCGGCAGGAATCGGGGACATTGGGCGAGGGCAGGCCAGGCCGGAAATCCTCGGTCTGGCCGCCATGGATCGAGTTGATGTTCATGGTCGAGCGCTTGGCCCCGTCGGGCACGACCGGCATGCGCGTCACCTTGCGGTCGAGCGCCGGGAACAGATCGTCCTCGAAAGCCCTTAGCAGGGCGCCCATATGGCGCACCGCATTGTCGCCGAGGAACGGCATCGAGCCGTGCGCGATCTCGCCCTTGGTCTCGATCTCCGCCCACCAGACGCCGCGATGGCCAAGGCAGATGCGATCCTTGTTCAACGGCTCGGGGATGATGACGTGGTCGACCTTCGGCTTGGAGAAATAGCCGAGCTTTGCCAGATGGGCGACGCCGCCGAAGCCGCCGGACTCCTCGTCGACCGTGCCCGAAATCTCGATGGCGCCCGGGAAGTCGGGGAAAACCTCCATGAAGGCCTCGGCGGCGATGATCGAGGAGGCCAGGCCGCCCTTCATGTCGCAGGCGCCGCGGCCATGGACCTTGCCATCCCTGACGATGCCGGCGAAGGGATCGAGGCTCCAGCCGTCGCCGGCTTCGACCACGTCGATATGCGAGTTGAAATGCACGCAGGCGCCGGGCGAGCGGCCATCGAAGCGGGCGACCACGTTGACGCGCGGGTAGCGGTCGGTGTCGCCGGGCGTGCCTTCGGCGCGGATGAATTCGACTTCGAAGCCGCGCTTTTTCAGCCGCGCTCCGACGTATTCGGCGCATGGCCGATAGGCCTCGCCGGGCGGGTTGATGGTCGGAAAGCGGATCAGGTCCGCGGTCAGCGCGACCAGGTCGTCGACCCGATCATCGACCGCTTTCAGCAGGAGTTCGTTCATTCGACGAATTGAGCAGCCAACGGTGCGTTTTGGCAAGCCTGTTGGCGGGTCGCGCCCTAGTTATGTGGTTACATGTCGCCACGGCAACTATCGCGGGAGATCGTTCAAATTCGCTGCTTTGGATTGGTGAATTCGTCAGAGGTGTGTGGTTACCTCATTCACTTGCGATTAAAGGATGAAGAATAGCGTGAAGGCAGCCAGGCAAGGGCAATCAAAGGGGTTTGATCGCATGAAAAAGACCGTTCTCATGGCAGCGGCACTGGCAACGATGCTGTTCGGTTCTTCGGTCGAGGGCTGGGCAGCCAAGCTGGTTGCAAGGATCGACGTGTCATCGCAGACGATGACTGTAAGATACGGCCGGGCGGTTTACCGATGGCGCGTATCCACGGCGCGCAAAGGCTATATCACGCCGCGCGGCAGCTACCGGCCGCAACGAACGGCACGGATGTGGTATTCGCGCAAATACGACATGTCGCCGATGCCTCATTCGGTGTTCTACCGCGGCGGCTATGCCATCCATGGCACAGGCGCAGTAAAATCTCTCGGGCGCCCAGCGTCGCATGGCTGCGTGCGACTGCACCCGTCCAATGCCGCCGCCTTCTATTCGATGGTGCGGCAAGCCGGCTTTCGCAACACACGGATCGTGGTGACCAACTAGAGCGCGGAAAACACGCCGATCGCCCCGACCAGAACCAGGCTTAGCGCCCAGATCACAGCCAGATCAAACCAGCTTTTCGAAAGAAACCTCAATCCCAGCCACCGATAGACGCCGAAGGCCAAAGCGCCGCCCGCAGTGATCATCGCGCCGGTGTGGACCGCTGCCACGCCGATCGAGAGCGCTGCAGTTCGTGCAATGAGGGCGGTCGCGGCACGGTGCCCGGCATCCGTTTCAACGACGCCGCACAGGCCGAGGTAGATCGGCACCAGCATCAGGCCTGCGCCATGCGCGACGGCGACGAGAAAGGACCAGAGCGCCAGTCGCGACGGCGGCACGCGCGCCAGAAATCTAGGATGCCGCCGGTTGAAGAGCAGCCAGACTCCGAGCGCGACGACAATTAGACCTGCGCCAACGCGGATCTCGGTTTGCCAATCAACCAGCATGGTCATCAGCGCGAAGGGCAAGAGGACCACCGTCATGGCGACAAGATGCCCGAACGCCAGCGCCAGGAGTGCGCCCGGCAGCGCATAGGCTCGCCGTTCCATCAGGGCGGCCGAAACAGCAAGCGGCCACCCCATACCCGGGTTTACGCCATGGTAAATCCCGCTGGCGACCACAGCGAACCAGAGGCCGGCTGTGGTCGAAAGGAGTTCGGGCAACACCTAGGCCGAAGGGTAGCAGAAACTGTCGGTAGAGCAGTCGCCGCCTTCAAGCCGGATCTGGTGCGTTCGATAGCCTTTGGGGAACTCGACGAAGAAGTTGGTGTCGAGCGTCAGGCCACCATTGGCGCCAACATCGGCCTTCACCATCGCCCCGCCGCGCTCACCGGGATAGAACTGATCGTCCCAGGTCGAGTAGAGCGAATTGGTCCAATAGACACGCTTGCCGTTGCGGCTAATCTCGACCATCTGTGGCCCATAGCCGAAGACCTTGCCACAGGGGTGCTTGGTCTTCTTGACGATCCCACCCAGTTCGACCTTGCCCGCCAGAACCGGCTTCATCGGGTCGCTGACATCGTATTGATGCATTTCACCCGTACCCCAACAAGCCACATAGAGATACTTGTCGTCGAGGCTGAGGTCGATGTCGGTGACCAGAGGGGGCACCGCCGAGAAACCCTTCAGAAGGTCCGGCAGATCGTCGGCATTGGCCGGTTGAGGCGGGATGACCGCCGTCTTCTTGGCCTGGAACTTGCCATCTGCGTCGCGCCACCAAGTCCAGATCGAGCCTTCGAGATTGGTGGTATCGACCACAACGCCGCAGAAGCCGTATTGCTGGACTGGATCATGCGCCGGGCGGATTTCGAGCGCCATTTGGTGATTGGCGCCCAGATCGATCGTCTGAATGTTCTTACGCGCACGCAGATCCCAGAAATGCATGCGGTGGCCGTACTTGTTGGACAGTAGATCCTCAGGGACGATGCCGTTTTCGAACTGCGGCGGCAGGGCCCATTCGGAACTGACCATGTAGTCGCGCGGCAGGTTCCACCAGAAATCGTAGTGCTTGTCCTGGGCGCCACGATCTATCTCATAGCGGCCAATGACATCGAAGGTCTGGCAATCCATGATGAAAATGCCCGGAGGACCGTCGGTACCGTCCTTGCCGCCGCCGCCGAGGGTCGAGACATAGATGCCCTCGGGTCCGCAGTGGATCGTATGCGGGCGGGAATAGCCCGTCTTGGCAAAGACTTCTGCGGGTTCGATGATCTTGTGAATCTTGGCGGTTGTCGGCCCGCCCTTCACATCAATTATGTAGATGCGCGACGAACGAATGCCCGGAATGATCAGATAACGACGCTCCAAAAAGGCGTGGCCAGTCAGTGGTGATAGCGCCGAAGAACACGCATTCCAGCCGAAGTGATGAAACTCATCGCCTTTGTTTGGCATGATCACAGTGTGGACGATCTTGCCGAAATCCGGCGAATTTGGATCGACATTCACCACAGCCAAACCGTCGGGTTGCGAGAAGTCCGGGCTAAGCATCAACGTGTAGGCCAGAGTTTCCGGCGGCCCTTCCATAGCCAGCTTAGGTGACGGATAGAATGTGGGGTCTGGTCGCAGATTCATCGCGGTATCCTCCCTACGCGTTTGTGAAACTTTTTTTGGTGCTCTCCGTGTCGCTCCCTTTTGAAATGCGGCCCAGGTAGGGATCACAATACACCAAGTCTCCTCGTCTGTCTGACACCGCGTCGCGCTAGCACTATTTACGTGGGCAGACTTTGGGCAGAATATACGGGGTGGGAGGGAGCATTCGGAATCCTGAATAAATGCGCCCGAACGGCTTCCGACCGTTGGTTGCAAGGGAGGATAATCATGAAACGTATTTTCTCGCTCGCGGCATGTGCCGCGGCGTTATCGCTCGGCGTATCGAACGCCTACGCACAATCGGGCGGCGTCGACAAGGCGGTCGGCGGCTACAGCTTCGAAGAAGCCGCAAAGGAGGCCCCCGGTACCAAGGACTTCCATTCGGCCGATGGTCACCTCACATTCGCTATCGTGACACACACTGCCGGCAATGGCTTCTTCGATCCGGTCTACGTCGGCGCGACCGTCGCCGGCAACCTGATCGGCGCCAAGGTCCTGCTGCTCGGCTCGGAATCGCCGACTGACGACCCTGCCCGCGAGATCGAAATCCTGAACCAGATCGTGCAGGATCCGACGATCGATGGGCTGATCATGACAACGCCCCAGGTCGGCGCCTACAACGACATCGTCAAGGCCGCCGAGGCGAAGGGCATACCGGTCGCTACGACCAATTCCTTTGACGGCACGCTCCTCAACCGCAGCGGCATCGGCCACACCGGCCAGGACGCCTCCGCTGCCGCAATCGCCGGCGAGGCGCTCGTCAAGTGCCTCGCGGACAAGGGTATCGAGAAGGGTTCGATCGTCCTGCCGTCGTCGACCGCAATGGGCAACATCGAGGTGAACAACCGCGTCACTTCGGCTTTCAACGCCATCGTCAAGGGCTTGAAGGATGCCGGCAAGCTTGATGCCTTCAAGGTCGACGCGGGTCCGGAGAACACCGGTATAGACACCAATCCGAATGACCCGGTGAACGGCATCGTGACGCTGTTTGAATCGCGCGGCGACGTCGTTGGCGCGTTCGCCGGCAACAACGTGTTTACGCCGGCGCTTGCCAAGGCCGTCGCTCAGACCGGACTGACCGGCAAGATCTGCGCCTACGGTTTCGACCTCGGCCCGGCCCAGCAGGACGCGATGAAGAGCGGCGATCTGACCGGCGCGCTCGGGCAGCAGCCCTTCTTGCAGGGCTTCTGGCCGGTCATGCAGCTCTATCTGGAGATCGACCGCGGCATCGCGGCGGCCAACCTCGACACACGCGCCCAGCTGGTGACGAAGGAGACCGTCGAGGATGTCGGCAAGCGCTTCGAGAACTGAGTCCACTCGAAACGTCTGAAATCATTGCGGGAGAGCGCAGGCTCTCCCGCAATGCGGCAGCAGGAAATCGACCAGAAGAGACCATGGCGCTTACCGCGACCACATCGCTCGGCCGTGCGCCGTCCCAGATTGTCGGCGGCTGGGAGGTGGGGCTCGTTGCCTTGCTTTTGCTGCTCTATCTCGGCGGCGCTCTCGTCAATCCCGCGTTCTTCGGGTCAACAGGAGCGTTTCACTCGCTGCTCCGCGACACCTCGCGGGTTGCCATCATCGCGGTCGGAGTGACCTTCGTCATCGTCAACAAGGACCTCGATCTTTCGGTCGGTTCAACTTACGGCCTAGTCGCCGTCGTCTTCGCCAGGCTGTTCGCGCCGAACTTCCTTGACCTCGGCGTCGTCACGTCGGTGATCCTCTGCCTGCTGCTCGGCACGCTTATCGGGCTGATCAACGGCGTGCTCGTCACCATCCTGAAGGTGCCGGCGTTCATCGCCACGCTGACCGTCCTCTTCATCGGCCGCGGCTTCGTGCTGGCGCTCACTCACGGCCAAGCGATCTACTACCCTGCCAAGGCGACCGGCTATCCGGTTTTTTTTCACCTCGGCGAGACCAACCTCCTCGGCTTCAACAACCAGATCGTGATCTTCCTCGTTGTCGCCGTGATCGGCGCCTATGTGCTTGCCAAGACGCGCTGGGGCTACGAGACCTTCGCCACCGGCGGCAACGAGCAGGCGGCGTCCTATGCCGGCATCCCGACCAACTGGGTGCGCATCCGAGCCTTCCTGATCTCCTCGCTCTGCGCGGCGCTGGCCGGCTTGATGTCAGCTGCGCAGGACAAGGGCGTGACGCCGCTCTACGGCGTCAGCGGTGAGCTGACCGTCATTGCCGCCGTGATCATCGGCGGCGCCTCGATCCTCGGCGGCCGCGGCCGGGTCGCCGGATCCTGCCTTGGCGCCCTTCTGGTGGTGCTGCTCGACAAGGTATTGCGCGAGGGCTGGCCGATCACGCGCATCATCAAGATCGGCGACGAGGAGATCACGGTCAACGCCGTTTTCTCGCTACCGGTCGGCGCGGTGCCGGTGTTCCTCGGGCTGCTACTCGTCGTCGCTGTGCTCATCGAGCCCTATCTCATCCGCCGCCAGGTGGCAGGCCGCCTCTGGGCCTGGCTCCGCGGCCGGCCGCCGCCACCGGCCTACGAGATCGGCGGCATCGCGATCGAGGGGGTGCAGACCAAGGGCGCGATGGCGACCGACATGGCGTTGTCGGCCACCGGGTTCGGCAAGTTCCTCGCCCGGCGCGACGCGCTCGCCATCATCCTGACCGCGCTCCTGTGGCTGACCGGCCTCGCGCTCCGGCCGGACTACTGGTGGAACCTGTCCAACAGCTTCGCTATCTTGCTCAACTACACCGAGCTTGCGCTGATCACCATCGGGCTCACCTACGTCATCGCCGCCGGCGATATCGACCTCTCCGTCGGGGCGGTGCTTGCCCTCGCCGGCAGCACAGCCGCCTATTTCCTCAAGGTCCTCGGCGCCGACCCCGTGACCGCCGTGGCGATGGGCCTGCTGGCGGGCATGTGCGCCGGCCTCGTCAACGCGATCGTCACCGTCGGCTTCAAGCTGCCGGCCTTCATCGCCACGCTCGGCATGTTCTACATCGCCCGCGGCCTCGCCGCCTGGTTCGTCGCCGGGCAGCAGCTCACCGGCTGGCCCGAGGGCTACAACCTGCTTGGCCGCAAGGTGAACGACATCCTGCTGCACTACCGCATCTCGCTGCCGGACGGGCTGCTGCGCTCGATCGCCGAGGTGGTGAGCGTCCAGACCATCTGGATGCTGTTGGTCGCCCTCATTGCCGGCGTCGTGCTCGCCTACATGCCGTTCGGGCAGAAGGTCTATGCGACCGGCGGCAACATTCGCGCCGCCGCTTATGCCGGGATCAACACCAACCGGGTGCGGTTCTTCGCGCTCATGCTGGCGGCGCTCTGCGCGACAATGGCCGGGATCATCAACGTCGCCTACTTCCGCAGCTTCAACCCGGTGGCCGGCCAGTTCCGCGAGCTCGACGCCATCGCTTCGGTGATCATCGGCGGCGGTTCGATCTTCGGCGGCTACGGCACCGTGATCGGGGCGCTCGCCGGGGCGGCGGTGATCACCCTGATCCGGGCGCTGCTGCAGCTCAACGTCCAGGGCTTTACCATGCCGCAGCACTGGATCAACGTCTTCATCGGTGGCATCCTGATCGTGGCGGTGCTGATCGACATCTGGGTGCGCCAGGCCAACATCTTCGGCCGCCTGCGGGCGCGCCTCGCGCGGCGCACAAGGACGGCGGAAACGACCCATGCGTGACGCGACCAGGCCTGCACCGATCGTAGAAATGCGGGGCATCGAAAAAGCCTTCGGTGCGGTGCAAGCGCTCCGCAATGTCGACCTCGTGCTCTATCCCGGCGAGATCCTGGGCCTCGTCGGCGACAACTCGGCCGGCAAGTCGACGCTGATGAAGATCCTGACCGGCGCCTACCAGCGCGACGCGGGCGGCGAGATCTTCGTCGCCGGGCAGCCGGTGCACTTCAAGAGCCCGCACGAAAGCCGCGACGCCGGCATCGAGATGATCTACCAGGATTTCGCTCTTTGCGGGAATATGGATGTCGGTCAGAATATCTTTCTTGGCCGTTGGCCGCGCAGGGGCCTTTTCGTCAATCGGCGGAAAATGTACGCGGAAGCCGACAGTGTGCTGAAGCGGCTCAAGGTCGACGTGAACTCCGTCTATCAAAAGGTCGAGAGCCTTTCGGGCGGCCGCCAGCAATCGGTGGCGATTGCCCGCGCTATCTCCTTTCAGCCGCGCGTGGTGATACTCGACGAGCCGACCGCCAATCTCTCGGTGATGGCGACCGAGCGGCTGCTCGAAACCATGCTGGAACTGAAAAAGCAGGGCGTTGCCCAGATCATCATCTCCCACCGCCTCGTTGACATCTTCGCTGTGGGCGACCGCGTGATGGTGCTTAAGCGCGGCGAGAACGTCGGCGATCGCTACATCAAAAACACCGACGAGCATGAGGTCCTGGAGATCATCGTCTCCGGCACGCGAGAGCATGCACTTACGGCCGATGAGGCAATGCTTTGACCGATCAGGATCACTTTTCTCCTGGCGTCGCAGAAATGCGGCTAAAACCACCCGCTCTAAGTCCATCGAGATTGTGGCCCGAGATGGCGAAGGGACCGGTGTTGGCTGCGCTTTCTCGCCGTTGCGCCGCGATCACCACCCGAAGGTCGCATTGATTGCACCCAACGGGCGCCGAACCATTCGATGAGGATGTCAATCAGCGCACGCACCTTTCTGGGCGCAATCCCGCCAGGTGGCCGCACCACATAGATCCCCGCCTCTGGCGAGGGATAATCCGCCATCACTTGTCTCAATGTACCCTCCGCGATCGGCACGTCGGTAAGGAAGTCGGGCAGCGCAGCAATGCCCAGCCCAGCCAAGAATGCGGCGGTTCAGAATAAAAGCGCTCTGTAGTGATCCTTCGCGCCCCCGTCTGTCCTGCCGGACAGAGGGGGGCGCTGTCCGGGCGCTGTCCCTCCGCGATCAAAGGTTCTGCACCGCAGCAGCGCGAGGGCTGGCGGCAGCGGCGAGCAGGGCTGAGCCCGCCAGCAGGGCGGCGGCGAGCAGGAAGGCGCTCCACCAGCCGGCAGTGTCGAACAGCATGCCGCCCGCGGAAGCGCCGCCGGCGATGGCGAACTGGATCAATGCGACCTGCAACCCGCCTCCAGCTTCAAGATCGTCGGGAATGATCTGAGCCATCCATGTACCCCACGCCGCCGGAATCGGGGTGTTGAACAGCCCCCAAAGAACCAGAAGCGCAGCCGTGGCCCAAAGCACCGGTCCCACTGCGATCAGGAGCAGGGCGAGGAGCGCAAGCGCGCTCGGCAGCCCAATCAGCACGGCGGTGAGGTTTCGCCGGAGAACAAAGCCGGCGATGGACAGTCCCGCCAGGCCTCCTAGGCCGAGGCCCAGCAGCACCAGCGACAGGACGTTCACGTCGAGGCCGGTGACGCTTTCAAGGAATGGGCGCAGATAGATCGACAGCGAATTCATTCCCATGAATGCGAGTCCAGTTGCGGCCATGCCGATGGTGAATGTCCGATTGCGCAGCAGACGGAACATGCTGGATACCGAAACGGCCTCCATCGGCGGCATCTTCGGCAGAAGGGCCAGTTGCCAGACGAGCGCCGCGACGCCGACCGGGACTGTGACGAAGAAGGTGCCCCGCCACCCGATCAGTTCGCCGAGGAAGCTGCCGAGCGGTGCGGCGATGACGATCGCCAATGCGGTTCCGCCCTGCAGCAGGGCGATCGCCTTGGGCAGGTCGGAGCCTGGGGCCAGGCGCGCCAAAATGGCCGTGGAGAGCGACCAGAAGCCGCCGATCGCGATCCCGACCAGGGCCCGTCCGGCCAGAAACACCAGGAAGTTGGGAGCGAGGGCAACAGCCAAACTCGATGCGACCAGCACTGCCGTGTACAGCAGGACGACCGTTCTCCGGTCGAACCTGGCCAGGAGTGCGTTGCCGAACAGGCTGGTGATCACGGCAAAGAGCCCCGACACGGCGATCGCCTGTCCGGCCTGGCCTTCCGAGATGGCCAGGTCCTGCGCAATCGGAGTCAACAGGCTCACCGGCATAAACTCCAGGCCGACGAGGAGAAAGGTCAAAAGCGAGAGGCAGGTGACGGCGGCCCATGGCGTTACCGCCCCTTCAACCGCCAGCGTGTCATCCAGTGTCAGTTCGATAGCCATTCGTGCGCTCCTGTCCGTCGCCAGACTAGGTAGCCGGGCTGGTCTTGTCAGACTAGCGGCTATAATCTGCATGTCGTAGTGAACGGAGCTCACCAATGCCGCGTGACGAGTTCAGTGAGATGCGAGCCTTCCTTGAGGTCGCTCGGCAGCGCAGTTTTACGCGAGCGGCGGCCAAATTGGGTGTCACCCGATCGGCCCTCAGCCATACGATCAGGTCAATGGAGGAACGGCTTGGCGTCCGTCTGCTCTCTCGCACGACCCGCGATGTGGCGCCCACGGCGACCGGAGAACGCCTCGTCGAAAGCATCGAGCCGCATTTCGAAAGCATTGCCGCCGGGATCAGCGCGATCAACGCCCTGCGCGGCCAGCCCTCGGGCCAGATCCGTATCGTGTGCCCCGATGATGCCGTCAATTTGGTCTTTCGCCCCAGGCTGCCAGCGTTCCTGCGAAACTACCCGGACATCAATGTGGAGCTCATTGTCGACAACGGCTTCACCAACATCGTCGAGCGTCAGTTCGATGCCGGTGTTCGACTTGGCGAGGCAATCGCCCGCGACATGGTGGCCGTTCGCATTGGTCCCGATGTCGGCTATTGCGTCGCCGGCTCACCCGATTATTTCGCTCGTCGGGCTGCGCCGAAAAGCCCTCAGGACTTGACCGACCACAACTGCATCAACCTGCGGCTTCCCAGCTCAGGCGCGATATATGCCTGGGAATTCAGGAAGAACGGACGCGAGTTCAGCGTCCGTGTGGACGGCCAGCTGACCCTGAACAATATCGCGCCGGCACTTGACGCGGCCCTCGACGGCATCGGTTTGGCCTATGCGCCGAAGGCTCTTGTTCAACCCCATGTTGAGGGTGGTCGGCTCGAGGAAGTCCTTGCCGACTGGTGCCCGACCTTTCGAGGCTATCATCTTTACTATCCCAGCCGACGCAATCAATCGCCGGCGTTTGCAGCCTTTGTCGCGGCTTCCGGTATCAATCTCGATAGACCCTTTCGACCCGCCCCAAGATCGCAGATCACGACGTGGGCTCGATCGGCACCGGAGCCAGGGTGCGCCGCCACTCTCCCGGCGCCTTGGCCCTTGAATGGCGGTCAGTGCACTGCCGGGTCAAACTCCACGCGATCGGGACGAGATCACCACGGGAACGGCACGTCCTCGGACCGTTCGCGTCGAGGAGCGTGGGGCGAAGGGCTCACGCGGCCCGTTCGGCCGTGCCCTCGAATTTGTTGAGGTTCGTCGAAGTGAAGCCGGGGCAGGCAGCGTCGGCGCCGGCGTCCTCAAATTCGATGGCGAAGGCGAGCGTCGTCGCATCGAGGGCAGTCTCCGAGGGGCTGTAAACAGGGCCGAACAACGCGCGCTGTGGACTGGACGGGTCGACGCTGACGATGCGTGCCGCCGGCGCTTCACCAAGCAGCCGCAACATCGCCTGCGTGACGGCGACGACGCCGAACACGTTGGTCTCGAACACCGCGCTTCCCTCGAGGGGCGCCGCATGCGAGATGCCCTGCTTTCCCGCATCGGAAGTGCCTGCATTGTTCACCAGGACGTCGAGGCGACCGAACTCGTTACGGATGCGCTTTGCCGCGGCGGCAATCGAGGCCTGTGTCGTGACATCGAGTTGGACGGCGCGGGCATCCGCGCCGATGCTGTTTGCAGCCGTCTCCGCATGCTCGAGCTTGCGCGACCCTACGAGCACGGTGAGGCCGTGCGTCGCCAGATCCCTGGCGATTTGGAGTCCGATTCCCTTGTTGGCCGCAGTGACCAGGGCAATAGGTTTGACCCGCATGGTGATCTCCTCTTTTTGCATTGACGTGTAGGCAACGGCGCCATGCTGTGCTAATTTTCCCAATCGGAACTGCATTCCGTTTTATACGGAACATCGTTCCGTTTATCAAGTGGAAAAATCATGGACGACAAATCGGAGGAGCGGGGTGGTGGCTTGGAGCCCGTAAACTCGACGGATCGGCGCGTGCGTGCGGACGCGCAACGCAACTCCAAGGCGCTGCTCGAAGCCGCAATGGCAGTGTTTGCGGCTTCGGGGGTCGATGCTCCGGTGCGAGAGATCGCCGATAAGGCCGGCGTTGGCGTGGGTACGCTCTATCGGCATTTTCCGCAGCGTTCGGACCTGATCGTGGCGGTCTTCCGTAACGAAGTGGATGCCTGCGCAAATGCTGCATCTGCCATTGCCGCCGAACATGAACCCGGCGAAGCGCTCGCCCGATGGATGCAGCGTTACGTGGACTTTATCGCTGCCAAGCGTGGACTCGCCGCGGCCTTCTCCTCCGGCGATCCGGCATATGAGTCCTTGCCGCTGTATTTTCTTGAGAAACTTCGGCCCGCGCTGCAGACCTTGCTGGATGCCGCGACCGAAGCGGGCGACGTTCGCTCGGACGTTGATGCGAAAGAACTATTGTTCGCGATTGCCAGGCTCTGCTCACCAGACCGCTATGGCGGAGGCCCCGACCAGGCACGACGGATGGTTGGCTTGCTGGTGGATGGGCTTCGCTATGGCGCCCCTTCGGTCGGCTGATTGGTCTTGCCAGGACAGGCCACCGAGCGATCGGTGACCAAACAAAAACCCACCTCGGTAACCGGGCGGGGTCGGTGGCGCAATTAGCACATTGCCAACAATAGCATAATTGCTGTCACTCACTTCTACTCAGGCGGCTTCGCCGCGGTTCCTCGCCCGCTTGTGCTTCCCGCGCGGGCCGCTGATTTCCCATCTTTTGTGGAACCACATCCACTGGCCGGGATCCTCGCGCACCCAGCGCTCGACCACGTCGTTGAGCAGCTGAGTGGTGCCATGGACGTCGACACTGCCGCCGGCGGTGCGCGGCAAGATCAGTTTGTCCTCGATCTCGAGCCGGAAGCGGTTGCCCGGCAGGCGCACGCAGCGCGCCGGATAGACATCGCAGTCATAGTGCCGCGCCAGGGTGCCCAGGACCCGGTTGCTTTCGCATGGGCGGCCGAAAAAAGTCGTTTCGAGCCCGCTCGAGAATTTCTGGTCGACGAGCACGCCGATATTGCCGCCTTTCTCCAGGATGGCCGCCAGCGCGAACGAAGCGCCGGTCGCGGAGGGCAGGAGCGAGCCCATGGTCGAGCGGCGCGTCGAGAGGATGTAGTCGGCAAGGTAGGGGTTGTTGGGCGGACGAAACAGCGCCGTGATGTTCATGCCGAAAGTGGCTGCCGCCACCGGAAGCAGCTCGAAATTGCCGAGATGCCCGGTGAAGATGATATGCGGTTTTTGCTCGCCGGCGATTTGCACGAAGTGCTCGACCCCCTTGACCTCGATGCGGCCCGGTTTTGTCGCGGCGGGATCGTAGTCGAACAGGGCATCGAGAAAGACGTATTCCGCGGCAAGGCGAGCCATGTTGCCCCACATGTCGGAGGCGATGGCCTGGATCTCCTTGTCGCTCTTTTCCGGATAAGCCTTGCGCAGATTGGCGATGGCGACGTTATGGCGCCCCACCCAAGGGCCAATGCGGCGGGCGGCGCGGTCGGCGAAATTGAGCGCGCTGTCGACCGGCAGCAGACGCAATAGCCAAATCATCGTCATGGCGAGGCGCGCCAGCAGCCAGTAGTTGAACTGGCGCAGCCGCCTGCCGTAGCGGAACGCCAAGTCCCGGCGGAGCTTCTTGAAGGCGTTGCCGATCATTCCTAGACCATGGTTTTTTCAGACAGCAGCATCATGGTCTAGCCGACGCGCAGGATGATCTTGCCGAACACGTCGCGGCCTTCCATGCGCTTCAGTGCGGTCTCGATGCCGTCGAAGCCGACTTCGGTGTCGATAACCGGAGAAACCAGCCCCGCCGCCATTTTCTGCATGGCGTCGGCCATGTTTTGCATGCGACAGCCGAACGAGCCGAGCAGCTTCAGCTGCTGCTGGAACAATTGCATCAGGTTGATCTGCGTCGACACGCCCGAGGTCGAGCCGCAGGTCACCAGGCGGCCGCCGCGTTTCAGGCACAGCATCGAGGCGGCAAAGGTGTCGGCGCCGACATGCTCGAAGACGACATCGACGCCCTTCTTCTTGGTCAGCTTGCGCACGACGCCTTCGAAACGGTCGTCGCGATAGTTGATGACGTGATCGGCGCCAAGCGCCTTCGCCTTGTCGATCTTGTCGTTCGAGCCGACCGTGGTGATCACGGTGCAGCCCATTTTCTTCGCCAGCTGGATCGCGGCGGAGCCGATGCCCGAGCCGCCGGCATGGATCAGGATGGTTTCACCGGGCTGCAGCCTGGCGTTGTCGAACAGCATGTGCTCGACCGTGCCGAAGGTGACGGGCGCGACGGCGGCGCCGACGTCGGTCACGCCGGGCGGGGCAGGGACCAGCAGGCGCGCCGGCAGGTTTATCTTCTCTTGCGCAAAGCCGTCGAGATGGAAGCCGTGCACGCCCGAAACATGCTCGCAGAGATTGTCGCGGCCTTCGCGGCAGGCGCGGCAAAGCCCGCAGGTGCGCGCGCCGTAGATCGATACAAGCTGCCCCGGCACAAGGCTGGAGACGCCGGGGCCGACCGCCTCGACCTCGCCCGAGGCTTCGGCGCCGACGACCAGCGGCAGCTTGCGCTTGGCGAAGGCCATGCCGCGCCAGCCCCAGACGTCGATATGATTGAGCGCCACGGCCTTGATGCGCAGCGTCACTTCGCCCAGCGCAGGCTGTGGCGGAAGCGGCAGGTCCACCGTTTCAAGGCGGCGGTCCTCGATAAGTTGCAATGCGCGCATGGAGCCTGTCGGTTCTGTTGGCGAAGAACGGTCGCTTAAAGCGCGCCGCGTTGAAACGGGTTCAGCCGACGCGCTTTAAGCTTTTGTTTTTTTTGCATGTCGTTGTCCCAAAACCGCTTCGCACTTTTGGGCGACATGCATTAGACCGGTTCCCGCGCCATGACAAGGCAGGTGTTCTGGCCGCCGAAGCCGAAGGAGTTCGACAGCACCGTGCCGACCTCGGCATTGCGCTTCTGGTTCGGCACCACGTCGAGCACGATCGCCGGATCGGGATTGTCGTAATTGATGGTCGGCGGGATAACGCTTTCGCGCATGGTCATCAGCGAAAACGCCGCCTCGACCGCGCCGGCGGCCGACAGCGTGTGGCCGATCATCGACTTGTTCGACGAGATCGGCATCGAGCCGATCCGCTCGCCGAACACGGTCGACAGCGACAAATGCTCCATCTTGTCGTTTTCCGGCGTCGAGGTGCCATGGGCATTGACATAATCGATCTCGTCCTCGCCCAAGCCGGCATCGGCGAGCGCGGCGCGAACCGCCGCGATCGCCGGCGAGCCGTCCGGCTTCGAGCGGGTGCGGTGGAAATCGTCGGCCTTCTCGCCGCAGCCGCGCAGGATGCCGAGGATGTTTGCACCACGGGCGAGTGCCGCCTCCAGCGATTCCAATACCAGCGCGCCAGAACCCTCGGCGAGGACAAAACCGTCGCGATCCCTGGAAAACGGTTTTGACGCCTTTTCGGGGATGTCGTTGTGGGTGGAGAGTGCGGAAAGCAGCGAGAAACGGATCAGCGCCTCGGCGGTCGCCGAGCCGTCGGCGCCGATCGACAGCGCCCGGTCGCATTCGCCGCGGCGGATCGCCTCGACGCCGAGCTGGATCGAGGTGGCGCCAGAGGCGCAGGCTGTCGACAGCGTGATCGGCAGGCCGCGCGTGCCAAAACGGTCGGCGAGCCGGTCGGCGATCGAACCGAATTGGGTGGTCTCGAAAACATCGAGCCCCTT
Organism: Mesorhizobium sp. WSM4850; assembly: GCF_055811735.1. Taxonomy (NCBI): domain Bacteria; kingdom Pseudomonadati; phylum Pseudomonadota; class Alphaproteobacteria; order Hyphomicrobiales; family Phyllobacteriaceae; genus Mesorhizobium; species Mesorhizobium sp. WSM4850. Next base: position 226,023 of record NZ_JBVVPV010000003.1, read on the forward strand.
CAAGCCGCGCGCCACGCGAAGCAGCCGTTCGGCGCCGATGTCATGCTTGTCGGAATTGTACAGCGAAAAGCGCTCGCTCCAGTCGAGCTCGACCGGCGGCGAGGCGAGGAAAAGCGGCCCGCCGAAATCGCCCGAATCGAGGCCGGCTTCGGCCACGGCTTCCTGCGCGGCTATCTCGGCGAGGTCGTAGGTAAGAAGGGAAGCGCCCTTGGAGCTCGACGGCAGGAAATCGACCGTGCCGGAGATGCGGGTGTTCAGATGGTCGACCGGAAAGCGGGTTATCGGATGGATGCCGGACGTGCCCGCGGTGAGCGCTGCCCAATTGTCGGCCTTGCCGACGCCCAGCGACGTCACCACGCCGATGCCGGTGACGGCAACGATCGGCCTGCCCATGTGGTCGTTCAGATTGGCCATGTTTTTGTCCCAAAACCCTCTAGGCGGCGTTGACCAACGCCATGCCCTCGAATTGGTGATAGCCGATCGCCGTTGCAAGCACGGTCCTGGGAATGCCATTGAACGGCTTCTCGCTGGCGGCGTCAAAAGCGGGGTAGGCGGCCTTGCGTTCGACAGCCAATGCAGCCAGCGCCACGGCGAAGGGAAACTGCGCTTCCTTCATGTGGCCGGTCAGCGTCGAAAAACCGCGTGCGGCAATCGCCGGATTGGCGTCGAGCGCCGATTTCTCGGCAGCAGTCGCGGCATGGGCACCCGAAGCGCCTGAAATCGTCAGTAGCTCGCCGTTCGGCAATGCCGCCTGGCTGAGCAGCGCGGCAATCTCGGCATCGAGCTCGCCCTGCCGGCGGATGGCGCGTCCGGATACGACCGGGCCGAGTTCGGCATAGATCTTTCGCCCGCGGCTGATCGCGTGCTCGCGCTGTTCCAGGACGAGAAACGCACCGCCCGATCCAGTCACCACGCCGCCGCCGTCCAGGCCCTGTCTCTGCCAGACCGGTCTCCAGGGGCCGCGATGCAAGTAGCCGGCCAGCTCATAGCCAAGCAGCATGTCGGAATGTTCGGTCTGGAATGCGCCGCCGACCAGGATATGCGTCGATTGGCCGGAGCGGATGCGCGCGGCGGCTGTCTCGACAGCGGCGACGCCGGCACCTTCCTCGCCCATGAAAGTGCGCGACGAGCCGGTCACCTTGTGGACGATTGAGATGTTGCCGGCGAGCAGGTTGGAAAGCTGTGCCAGAAACAGCGTCGGCCGCAATTCGGTGGTCAGTTTCTCGTTGAGCAGCACGTCGCGGTCGTTGCGGCTTTCCGAAGCGGCGAGAATGTCGGCGTCGACCGCCTCGTCGCGCTCGCCGCCGCCGGCAGCCACCACCATGTCCATCGTCGTGCAGAGATCGTCATTGCCCTTGATGCCGGCGTCGTCCAGCGCCATGCCGGCGGCGTAGGTGCCGAGCCGCTGCCAGGTTTCCATCTGCCGCTGGTCGCCGCGCTTGGCGATCTGCAGGTTCCAGTCGATCTCCGGCAGCGGGTGGACGGTGTAGGGCGAGAAGCGGGCGGCTTCGAGCACCGGCTCCAGGCCGGGCTGGACGAGCTTGCGCCAATGCGCATCCGGACCTTCTCCCAGCGAAGAGACAAGGCCGATGCCTGATATGACGACGTCGTGGGAGCTCATGGGCGAGGGTTCATGGGGCGGCTGTTGTGGGTCAGGCTAGAAGACAAGCCATTTCAGGCGTTCTTTGCCATGACCAGGGCGTCGATCTTGGCGCACAGGTTCTTCATGACGAAGTAATCGTCGGTCGAGGCCTTGCCGTCATTGACCTCCTGCGTCCACTTTTCCAGCGGCACCTTGATGCCGAATTCCTTGTCGATGGCAAAGACGATGTCGAGGAAGTCGAGGCTGTCGATGCCGAGATCGTCGATGGTATGGCTTTCAGGGGTGATCGTGTCGATATCGATCTCACTGGTATCGGCGATGATCTTGGCGACTTTGTCGAACGTGGTGGACAAGGGCTTTTCCTTCGGTTGCGGGCGGAATCTGTCCGCTTGTGTTTGCGCGCTGTCTAATCGGTTTTTCCGGACAGGAAAAGGCCTGAACGCCGGCCGCAGATGGGATACCCACTCCGTAAACGCAAGAAGAGCCGTTGGCGACCCTCCCGGCGATATGCCGCAACCATCCCATCTCTGGTCATTGCATGTACCAGTGTACCATGGTACGGAAATCCTATGACCACCATCGAACGCGTGCAGACCGGGGTTCGCCTGGAAAAACGATTGGTGAAGGTGCTCAAGGCCTTGGCCGAGCATCGCGACATGAGCCTGGGTGAACTCATCGAAGGCATCGTGCTGCATGCGTTCGAAGGCCAGACGCCGTTTTCCCCGACGACCCTGGAAACAATCGGCCAATTGAAGCGCATCTACGGAATGGAGCTGGGCACAGCGGACAGCCACCGTCTGGTGGAAATCGCCGGGGAGGGGGATGACCAACCATCTTGAGCGCAGCCACAGCATCGTGCTTTCGGGGCCGATCGACCGCGTCTTTCCGCTGTTCACGCCGACTGGGGAGACCCTGTGGGTGGACGGCTGGGATCCGGAGTTTCTGCATCCACAAGACGGGGAGACGCGCCAGGGCATGGTCTTCAGGACCGCTCACGGTGATGAGACCACGCTCTGGGCCTGCACGGACTGGGACCCCGTGGCGCATCGCATCCGCTATGTCCGGGTGACGCCGGATACGCGTTTCGGATTTGTCGAGGTGGCCTGCCGCCCGACCGCTGACGGAGGCACGGAGGCGTCGATTGCCTACACGTTCACTGCCCTGAACACGGCAGGAACATCGTATCTGTCCGAACTGACGGAGGAGGCATTCGCGCAGATGATCGAGGGATGGAAGCTCCGTATTGATGCGCGGCTGCAAGTGTGAAATCTAACGCCAGGTGCCTTAAACTAACTGCCGCTAAGGGTGGAACTTTACCCTTCGCTTCGTCTCCCGGAACAGCGCCGCGCCACCATAACGGCAATGTCGAAACCTGCGTCGTCAAAAGGCAATGCCTCCACCCCACCTTCAACGAAGCTCGCCTGCGGAACCGCCGCCGCCGCTTCCCCATTGGCATCTGCCGCCGGATCGATGCCGCTCAGGTCAGCGCCCTCGGCAACAAGCTGCCCTGCAAAGCCGCCGGTACCGCAGCCGATGTCAAGAAGCCTAAGCCCGGCGATCGACGATCGCACCGATCTGACAACTGCCAACGGACTGTTTACGAACTGCATAGCGTGTTTCCTTTCGGGTCCGACGATAAGGAAGAGCCTCTGGCAGGAAGCACATTCACCCACCTATTGCAGCAAGCTCGGGGCGCATTTCCTCTAGGGTCATTCCCATCCCCAACAACACGGAAACCAGGATCCGCAGCTTGGGTCCGGTGAGATCGCCGGCAAAGACTGCCCCGGCTTTCTCCAGATCCTTGCGACCGCCATTGCCATAAATCGGCGAGACGCGACCTTCGCCACATCGCGACGCCACGAATACCGGAACGCCGTCGGCGATGATGTCTCCAACGGCCGCTGCGACGGCGGGCGTCGCGTTTCCCCTGCCGAAGCCTTCGAGCACGATCGCCCGCGAGCCGCTTGCCGCCGCATGGCGGATCACGCGGTCATCGGAGCCAAGCACCATGCGTATGAGATCCACCCTCGGTTCGATCGCGCTCGCCGCAAAAGTTTTCCGAAGGATAGGTCGGCGCGATACGCTTACAGCGGCGCCGTCGATTTCGCCGAGCTTGCCGTGGTTTCGCGAGACAAATGCGTCGACCCGGGACGTATGAGCCTTTGTGACGTCACGCGCGGCGTGGAAGTGTTGTTCCAGGAGCACAACCGCACCGAGAGCCCTCGCCAACGGCGATGCCGCAAGCCGGACGGCGTCGGTGACATTGCGCGGTCCGTCGCTGGCTGAATCATCGGCGCTGCGCTGTGCGCCAGTAAACACCACTGGCTTTTCATTCGCTAAAAGCAAATCCGCGAGGTAGGCGCTTTCCTCCATCGTATCGGTACCGTGGGTGACCACCACGCCGATGCAATCGTCTTCAACAAGGTGCAAGTTGATCCGCTGAGCCAGACCAAACGCCATTGGCAGCGTCATTGCGCAACTGACGATATTCATGAAGTCGTCAACTCTAATGTCGACGCCGGGAGGAATGTCTTGAATCGTGCCCCGAAGTTTTTCGCCGTCGATGGTCGATACGATATGATCTTCAGCATCAACATGCCGCGAAGCTATGGTACCTCCGGTGGTAATTAGCCAGATACACGCCATGCGGCCTGCTTTCGGACGGGGGGTTGATGGTCGGCTAGAACGTAGCTGATTGAATTTCAAATGAACACAGAAGTTCAGGGATATCCTGTTCCCTATTGGGAACATCTCATTGGGTCAGACTTGCCGAAGGTCATCTCAATGGGAAGCGCAAAGAAGGGTCGACCTGAGCTCTTGCGCGAAGGGCAGCTTTTGAGAAGCGCCACAGATGTCAGCAAATGGCGCGTCCCGTGGTTCAAATACCTGAGCCGCAGAACGCCCGAGATGAGCGTCGAACGACTGGCTGGGGTGGTGAGCCGACTTTCAGTCGCACGGCTGAACGGCTCAATGCCGGAACGCGACGCCGGCAGGGAATGGCTCGTCAATGGAGTTGCGCACGCGCGATTCTTTGCGTCATACTGCGTAGGCACGCGGAGAAGGGGCCGGCATCATGCAAGACGACGAGAGCAGTCCTCGGCGCCGTTTCCGCGATGTCATCACGAGCGAAGAGCAATTGCGAGCGGTTTTGGGGGTCCCCACAGACCGAGCAGTTGCCAAGGTCGTTCGAGTAATTGACGAACATGCTCGCCGCTTCATTGCTCATGCGCCTTTTGTGTTCGTAGCGTCCGCCGGCGCCGATGGCATGCTCGACGTCCCGCCAAAGGGTGATCCCGCCGGCTTCGTCAAGGTGCTGGACGAGAGAACTCTCGCCATTCCAGACCGCCCCGGCAATCGTCGACTCGATACTTTCCGTAACGTCCTGAGCAACCCGAATGTCGGCCTGATTTTCGTAATCCCCGGTGTGACCTACACCCTTCGCGTGGCCGGCAAGGCGCTCATCGTCCGCGATGCGGAGCTGCGTGAGGCCATGGCTGTCAACCGTAAGCTCCCTGAGCACATACTCGTCATCGAGATCTCGCACGTACTTTCTCATTGCCCGAAGTGCATGGTCCGCTCGGGCTTGTGGCAGCCGGATGCGTGGCCTGATACCAGCAACCTTCCCTCGTTTGCGGAGATGTTGGTCGCCCACGGCAAACTCGCGGAGACGGTTGAGGAGATGCAAACGATCATCGACACGGGTAATCGCGACCGGCTCTACTAACTTGATGAACCACGGTTGCCGGCTTCATGCTGACGCGGCGTGCTACTCTGCCAACAGAGGGGATCATGCAGATTATCGATCATAACCTTCAGCCGACAGAAGAGTGGCGTCCCGGCGTGTCGACCAGAATGCGCGTTTCTGCGGTCACCGAGGCAGCCAAGCTGTGCATATTCGAACAGTGGGTCGCACCAGGAAGTGGCACACGTACTCACACCCATCCCGTCGAGGAAGTCTTGACCGTGCTGGAAGGCCAAGCCGAGCTGTGGTTGGATGATGAACGAGAAACAGTATCGACGGGACAATCAGTCATCGTGCCGGCCGGCCGCTGGCATGGCTTTCGCAATACCGGAAGCGCGACATTGCACATGCAGGCCATACTGGCCGCGCCAACCTTCGAGGCCTCTTTCGAGGGGCAGCTGGAAGTGACGAGGCATTGGGCTACCGCAAAAGCGTAACACCCGCCATCTTGACGACGGAACCCGCGCCTGGCTCCAATCTGATCCGTGGATCGTGTACTGCGACGAGACGTCGGGATCGGGGATCAGCGGACATGGGCGAGGAGGGCTTGGCAGAGATCTCAGCCCGGTATCTTCGCTTCGCCGACACGGAAGCTCGCAGTCGCTCACCGCTCTACGAGGATCTGGCTCGTGCGGTCGCTGGGGACCGCGAAATACTCGGCTTCCTGTCGACCCTCCCGGACGTGAAGCGGCAACCGAATCTTCTGCTTGCCGTGGTGCGACACCTGTTCGGCACACCGACAGGGTGGACCGAGTTTCGCCAGGCGCTTCTGGCGCACCCCGAGCTTGTCCGCTCGCTCATGCTCGAGCGCTCGACGCAAACCAACGAGCCGGGAAGGTGCGCCACACTGCTGCCCGTCCTGGCGCGCCTGCCGCAGCCGCTGGCCCTCCTGGAGGTCGGGACTTCCGCAGGGCTCTGCCTTATGCCCGACCTCTACAGCTACGACTACGGGCGCACGGTGCTCCGCACACCCGTCACGGCCTCGGAACCGCCTGTCTTCCGATGCTCCGCCAGCGAGACAACGCCATTGCCGACGGCCCCGCCGCATGTCGTCTGGCGAGCGGGATTGGACCTGAGCCCGATCGATGTTTCAAACCCCTCGCAAGTCGCATGGCTTGAGACGCTGGTCTGGCCGGAGCAGACGGCGCGGCTTGCCAATCTGCGGGCGGCCCTAATGATCGCTGCCACAGTCAAGCCTCGGGTGGTGAAGGGCGACCTGCGCGGGAGCGACCTCGTGCGGCTCTGCAGCGAAGCGCCAAAGGACGCTACCCTCGTTGTCTTTCACACAGCCGTCCTCGACTATGTCTCCGATCCGGCAGACAGAGAGGCCTTCGCAGAACAGGTGATGCGTCTATCTCCGTATTGGGTATCGAACGAGTTCCCTCGCGTATTCCCGTCCATCGCCACACGCGCCGGAAAAAGCTGGCCGCCAGGCCGCTTCCTCCTATCTGTGAACGGCTCCCCTGTCGCTTGGACCGACCCGCATGGCGCCTCGCTCGAATGGATCGCGGACGAGGCGTAGGCGGCTGGCAATGACAACGTCTTCAAACCGCTCGCCCAAGGTCAGCTATAGGTCCGACTCGAGCCGTTGCGCGAAGCTTGAGGAAGCGCCATGACCGTCGCCTTATGGCGCAAACACGATTTCCAGGATAGTCTGCTATTGGGCAACAGTAGAGATCACCTCGACGGCTGACATCGGCGCTAAGCCGACATCTCTGATGGGTGTCGCAAACGTCCGCATTGGGTCGATTGTGTTGAAAAAGTCCGGGTTGCAGCAGTCCTGAAGCACTGATTCAATGTTCGTCGTAAGAGGAGATTGAGTC